>JADJVV010000001.1:3106337-3414029 GCA_016710435.1 Hyphomicrobiales bacterium
CTCTTCGTCCACCCCGCCGAGGCGAGCCATGGCGACCTCGGCATGATTACCGCCCAGGACGTGGTCGTCATGCTCTCCAACTCCGGCGAATCCGCCGAACTGCGGGACATTCTCGTTTACAGCCGCCGCTTCAAGGTCCCGCTCATCGCCATGACGTCGCGCCGCGCCAGCACGCTTGGCCGGGAGGCAGACATCGTGCTGGAACTGCCGGAAGCGAAGGAGGCCTGCCCCAACGGCCTGGCGCCCACCACCTCCACGCTGCTGCAACTGGCGCTGGGTGACGCGCTGGCCATGGCGCTGCTGGAGGACAAGGGCTTCTCGCCCATGGACTACAAGAACTTCCATCCCGGCGGAAAACTGGGCGCGCAATTGAAACACGCCAGCGACATCATGCACGCGGGCGAGCGCCTGCCGCTCGTGGCACTGGGAACATCCATGGCCGAGGCCATCCTCACCATGACGCAGAAATCATTCGGCTGCGTGGGCGTCGTCGATCAGGCGGGAAGGATTGTCGGTCTCGTCACCGATGGCGACTTGCGCCGCCACATGGGCCCGCGTCTCATGGACCAGCGGGTTGACGACGTCATGACCCGCGCGCCGAAGACCATCGGCACGGGAATGCTCACCGGGGAAGTGCTGGAATTCCTCAACGGCGCGCGCATCACCGCGGTCTTCGTTGTGGACGGGAACGGAAAGCCAGAAGGCCTCATCCATATCCACGACCTGTTGCGGATCGGCGTGAGCTGAGCGCGATCAGGTCGCGCTTTCGTCCGGAGTTTCGGCAGGCGATTCCGGCGCAACGGCTTCCGCAGCGGGCGGCGCATCGGGATCCGGCAAGTGCATCTCCAGCGGAATCTGTTCGGTGCCGTCCAGCGGCTCTTCATCCGCCGTCAGTTCCTCCGCCGACTTCGGCACAGGCACATCGAAGCCCGGCGGCAGGTTGGCCTCCAGAAGGCCCGCGGCCTTCAGTTCCTGCAGGCCCGGCAGGTCGGTGATTTCGTTCAGGCCGAAATGCTGCATGAAGTTTTCGGTGGTGCCGTAGGTGACGGGACGGCCCGGCGACTTGCGACGGCCCCGCATCTTGATCCAGCCAATGTCAAGCAGCGTGTCGAGCGTGCCCTTGGAAATCGCCACGCCACGAATGTCCTCGATGTCGGCGCGCGTCACCGGCTGGTGGTAGGCGATGATGGCGAGGGTCTCAAGGCCGGCCTTGGTCAGGCGTTTCTGTTCCTGCACGTCCTTGCGCAGAACGAAGGACATGTCGTCGGCAGTGCGGAACATGTACTTGCCTGCCAGCTGCACAAGATTCACGCCACGGTTCGCATAGTTCTCGCGCAGGTCATCCAGAAGACCCGCAATGTCGGCGCTCTCGGGAAGGTGCTCCTTGAACTTCTCCAGGCTCACCGGCTCGGTCGCGGCAAACAGGATGGCTTCGAGGATGCGCAGATGCTGGCTCCGTTCGGCGTGAGGATGCATGGTCACCACGGCTCCCTGCTCCGCGTCCGCGTCCGTGCCGTCGTCCGGCTGCGCGTTCATCTCGATGGCTGTCAGTGTCGATGGCACGGTGATCTGTCCTGTCGTTTAGGCTGCTGCGCCGCGGCGCCGCAGATAGATGGGTTTGAAGGCATCATCCTGGCGGAGTTCCAGCACGCCCTCGCGTGCCAGTTCCAGGCTGGCCGTGAAACTCGAAGCGCGCACCGAGCGCCGCAATTCCGGTGTGGCGAGATAGCGCTCAAGCCACGTGTCGAAGGTGCCCCATTCATCCATGGCGCCGACGAGCCGCTCCAGCGTCTCGCGTGCTTCCTTGATGCTCCACACCGGTTGGCGCTTCACCGTATATGTCTGCCGCACCATCTTCTTGGAGCGCCGGTCCGCATAGGCTTTCAGCAGGTCGAGCAGTGTATCGGCATATTCCCGCTGCCGGTCGATCACCAGAGGCTCTGGCGCGCCGCGGAAGAAGACATCGATGCCGAGCTGGCTCCGGTCCATCAGGCTCTGTGCCCGCTCCCGCATGGCCTGCAGGCGCTGCAGGCGGAACGCCAGGCGCGCCGCCATGTCCTGCGGTGTCGCCTCGCCTTCCGTCGCAGGCGGTGCGGGAATGAGGAGCCGCGACTTCAGATAGGTCAGCCACGCCGCCATCACCAGATAGTCCGCGGCAAGCTCCAGCCGCATGGCGCGGGCGCGCTCCATGTAGGCGATGTACTGGTCGGCGAGCGCCAGGATGGAAATCTGCGACAGGTCGATCTTGTGCGTGCGCGCAAGGTCGAGCAACAGATCCAGCGGACCTTCGAACCCAGCCACGTCGACAATCAGGCGCTCGTCTTCGGAAGGCAGCGCCTCGCGCCGCAAAGCCCCCTCGCCATCGGGCCAGCCCTGCGCCGGATCAGCCATCGCAGCATCCGGTGCCGGACTTTCCGGCACCGGGCTTGACCCGGGATCAGGCGTATCGTTGCTCATGCTCATGACGGGCTTTTAGCGCCCGGGCGGGGCCTTGCCCATCTCAAAGGCGGGCCTTTCAACTGCAATTTGAAGGCGTGCTCAGGCCGTGGTCTTCACGCCCGCCTTGAGCACCGCCTCCAGGTCGCGTAACGCCACTTTTTCGTCGTAGGGCAAAGGCTTGCGCCGCGCCCTGAGAGCGGCCTTGGCCCGCGCCAGAGCCTTGCCCTTGAGAGGCCCAGCAGCAGCCGCAACCTCTTCCATTTCCGCGAGAACACCGTTGCAATGCAGAACCATATCCACCCCCGCATCGAGCGAGGCCTGCACCTTCTCCGTCATCGTCCCGGACAATGCCTTCATGGAGAGGTCGTCGGTCATCAGCAACCCGCCGTAGCCCAGCTGCTTGCGGATCACGTCGCGCACCACGCGCTTTGACTGCGTGGCGGGGTGATCGGCGTCGATCGCCTCCAGCACAACATGCGCCGTCATCGCCATGGGACAGGCGGAAAGTCCCGCGAACGGCTGGAAGTCATGGGCCTCCAGTTCGCTGCGGGTCGCCTTGATCACGGGGAGATCATAGTGACTGTCCACCACGGCGCGGCCATGGCCGGGAATGTGCTTGATCACGGGCAGAACACCGCCGTCCATCAGGCCATCCATGTAGGCGCGCGCCAGCGACAATGCCGCTTCGGGCCGGGCGTGGAAGGTGCGGCTTGCAATCGCGGGTGTCGTATCTTCCCGCGGCAGGTCCAGCACTGGCGCACAGTTCACGGTAATGCCGGCGGCCTCAAGGTCAGCCCCCATCAGCCGCGCCACGAGACGCGTGGCCCGCAAGGCATGCAGCGGGCAAGATTGATACAGCCGGCCGTAATCCTCGGCCGCCGGATATTTGCGCCACTCCGGCACGGGCGGGCCCATGCGCTGCACGCGGCCGCCTTCCTGATCGATGAACACGGGCGCGTCCTTGCGGCCTACTGCGGCACGGAAGGCCGACGTCAACGCCCTGATCTGCGACGGCGATTCACAATTGCGCTTGAAGAGGATCAGGCCCCAGGGATTGGCCTTCGTGAAGAATGCGGTTTCGGCATCACTCAGGGCGTACCCCGAGCAGCCGCTGATGAATGCGCCAACGGGTGTACGCGCCATAAGATTTCCTTGAAACAAGAGAACGACTATTAAGACCCAGCGTTTTGGCTATTGCCGCCGCACAAGGCAATCCCGCTCGCCAGCGGCGAAGAGTTTTGCACAGACGGCGCTTGCCTGTTCACGACTCTGCATGACGCCAACTGCCAAACGGTACCGCGTGCTGCCGCCGACAACCGCCTGGGTGACGATGGGTGACAATCCCGCAAAGGCGGCACCATGCTTTGCCTTCAACCTGCCGAACTCCTTGCTCGCGTCTGACTGGTTCGCAAACGAGGCAAGCTGTGCCACATAACCGCTGCCCCCGGTGGAAGCCTGCTGTTGTGGTGCGGGTTGGGGAGCCTGTTGCGGCGCGGGCTGTGGCGTAGGCTGCGTGATCTTCACAGGTGCCGTCGCCTGCTGCTGGATGGGTGCAGGAGCAGCCACGGGTTCATCGGCGCTGTCCTCGCCCTTGAACAGGTCAGCGATGGTGCGCTTCTTCTTCACAGGCGCAGCCGCCGCTGTTCCCGCCGCAGGCGGAGCCACCACGGCATCTCCATCATACAAACCGCCGCTGTTGCTGCTCATGGAGGCCGTGCCACCAGCCGTCTCGGCGCTGGCCACATCCTCTTCCGCAAGCGAATTGATTTTCCTGGACGGCGGAACGAGTACGACAGGCTTTGAGCCGAGACTCTTCTCTGCTGTCTTGACTGGCTTCTTCTCCATGACCTTCTTCTTCACCGGCGCAACGGCTGGCGCGGGATCAGGTTCGCTGATGGTTTCGCTGCCTGTGTCCGCCGCCGTCTCGGTCCCGCCCGGAACAGGCCCCGGCTCAGGCGGAACGGGGAGCACGGATTGACCCGCAGTCGAGTCTGTCGCCACAGAATCGCTCTTAACAGCGGAATTTATTCCCCCAGGATCGGATTTTCCGGTAGCCGCCAAAGACGGGTCTGCCGCCTGGCTTGCGCCGGCGGCAGGGTTGATCATGGCCTGGTTCGAGGTCTTGTCCCCGGGAAGAGCGCCTTGCTGGTCGCCCGCGCCCGTGTCGCCTGGCGGAGGCGGAAGCGGCAGCGGCACCAGTTCCTCCTGACCGGAGGCAGGCGTGGTGTCGGCGCCCGGCGTTCCGCCGTCGGCTCCGGCCGCAGGGTCGGCCCCCTGCTGGATGTTGGTGCTGTCACCCGGTTGTGCCGGAACCTCTTCCGACTGGATGACATCGCCGCCCAGCACTTCGCGGTCGCCCACGATACGGTCGTAGATCAGTTTCTTCGGTGGCGCGTTGGCCTGCGGAGCCGGATCCGGCGTGACCTTGGCAGGCTGGGCCGGGGCCTGGACGACGGGCGCGTTGCCCTGTCCACCAGCCAGGGTCTTGTCCTGGCTGCTCTGGTAAACCCACCACAGGCCGAGGCCAGCAGCGAGCGCGAGCAGGAATAGCAACACCAGCGGCAGAAGCGGACCGCGTGACGGCGGCAGGTCTTCCTCATAAGCCTGTTCGTCGCGATAGGCCTGGGTGTAGTCGCCCGCGGTGGCACGGCGCGTGGCGCGCGTGTCGGAAAACACATCGTGTTCAGGATATTCCTCGGCGCGGAAACCGCCAACGGCGGGACGCGGCGGCGGACGCATGCTGCGCCCGCGCGAATCGAAATTCTCAGTGCTGAAGCCAGGACCGGCGGGCGGCGTCGCCGGCATGTTGAGGCGCGGCTGGTTGCCATAGTTGCTGACGGGAGGCGGCGGCGCATAGGCCGGCGGCGGCTGATAGCCCCCCGCGGAATATCCCCGCGCCCCCGGATCGATCGGGCGGTACGGTGGCGGCATCTGTCCCGCCATAGGACGGCGGATTGCCATACCCACCAGCAGGCGGCGGCGTGTAACGCGATTGCGGACGGGCCGGCACGACAGGCGGCGGCATCGCGCCGGCAGGACGCGGCGGTATCATCGGACGCTCAGCACCCAGCGGGGCGCGCGGCGGCGTCATCGGCGCCGGAGACATGGACGGCGGCGGCACCATGCTGCGCGGTGGTACAGCGGACTTGGGCGGAGCAGCAACAGGAGGTGCGGGTGGAACGGCAGCTTGCGCCGGGCGCGGCGCCGGAGCGGCAGGCTTCGGCTGATCGCTGTCATCGACGGCGAAGGTGAATTTCGGCTTGGCGCCATTGCTGGCTTCGGGCTTCACGACGGCGCGCTGGCTGGCAGCCTGCACGCGCTGTTCGGCAAGGCGTTCCTGCGCTTCGCGCTGGGCCTTGAGCTTTTCGGCCAGCTTCTCGCCCGTGGCACCGACAGGTGCCGCCGCAGGCGTGCCGCGTGGCGGTGCGGCCTTCACTTGGGGGCGCGGCGCCATGGGTGCGGGCTTCACCGCGGCAGGACGCGCCGGAGCCGGAGCGGCAGGCGTAAATTCATCGGCAATGCGGGGCATATCTTTGCCCGCGCCGATGCCCAGGCGTTCCCGCCAGCTGCGCTTGTCCGTTCCGTTGCTGGAATTCTGATCCATACCCTTTGCCCGTTCCTACATCTCCTCGACAGGTCTTACGCCGAGAATGTTAAGCCCGTTGGCAAGAGAATAGCGGATTGCGCGGAGAAACGCTATCCGAGTCATCGTCAGTTGCCGTTGGGCGGGGATAATGAAGCGCAAATGCGGCGCTTCTTTGCCCTTGTTCCAAAGGGCATGAAAATCGCTCGCTAAATCATAGAGATAGAAAGATATTCTGTGAGGCTCATGGGCCAGTGCCGCCGCTTCGAGCAAGCGCGGAAAGGCGGCCATCCGGCGGATCACCGCAAGCTCGGCTTCGTCCGTCAACAGATCGAATTGCACATCGCTCTCTTCCGCCGCGCCGAAACCTTCGGATTCGGCATTGCGCAGCACCGAACAAATGCGCGCATGGGCGTACTGCACGTAGAAAACCGGATTGTCCTTCGACTGCTCTGTCACCTTGGCGAAATCGAAATCGAGCGGTGCCTCGTTCTTGCGGTAGAGCATCATGAAGCGCACGACGTCCGGACCAACCTCGTCCACCACATCGCGCAGCGTCACGAATTCCCCTGCCCGCTTGGACATGCGCACCGGTTCGCCGTTGCGGAACAACTTCACCAGTTGGCACAGCCGCACGATGACCTGCACCTTGCCCTCACCGGCGATGGCCGAGGCCACGGCCTGGAGGCGTTTCACATAACCGCCGTGATCGGCACCGAGGATATAGATCAGCTGCTTGAAGCCGCGCGAAATCTTGTCACGGCTATAGGCCACGTCGGAGGCAAAATAGGTGAAGCTGCCGTCGGATTTCTTCAGCGGACGATCGACATCGTCTCCGAAGGCCGTGGCGCGGAACAGCGTCTGCTCACGGTCTTCCCAGTCTTCCGGCACTTCGCCCTTCGGCTTGTCCAGCCGGCCCTGATAGACATGCCCGGCCTTTTCGAGGCTTGCCAGCGTGTCATCGACGGCACCCGAGGTGTGCAGCGATTTTTCCGAGAAGAACACCTCCTGCCGGATGTTCAACGCAGCAAGATCATCACGGATCAGGTCCATCATCATGGCGATCGCGATCGCGCGTACGGGTTCCAGCCACGCCGCTTCAGGCTTGTCGAGAAGCGTGCGGCCGAACTCTTTCGCCAGCTCAGCACCGACGGCCTTGAGATAGTCCCCCGGATAAAGGCCCGCCGGAATCTCGCCGATGTCCTCGCCCAGCGCCTCGCGGTAGCGGAGGTAGGCGGAACGCGCCAACGTATCGACCTGCGCGCCTGCATCGTTGATGTAGTATTCCTTGGAGACGTTGTAGCCCGTCACGGCCAGCAGGGCCGCCAGCGCATCACCAAACACCGCACCCCGGCAATGCCCCACATGCAAGGGGCCTGTGGGATTGGCGGAAACATACTCCACGTTGACCTTCTCGCCCTGGCCAAGGGTCGAGTTGCCAAAGCGCTCCTTCAGAGCGGAAACAGAATCGAGAAACGTCGGCCAGATGGAGGGCGCAAGACGCAGGTTGATGAAACCCGGCCCGGCGATCTCGGCCGCACTCACGTCAGGTGCCGCAACAAGTTTCGCGCACAGCAGTTCCGCCAGCTTGCGCGGCTGCATGTTGGCGGCCTTGGCCAGCACCATCGCGGCATTGGAAGACACATCGCCATGCGACGGATCACGCGGCGGCTCGGCGACCACGCGTGACAGGTCGAGGCCCGCGGGAATCTGCCCGCCGGCTGCAAGGTCGTTGAGGGCCTGCTCCACGAGGCCGTGAAAGTGCGCAAAGAGGTTCATACTGAATCGCTAAATAATTGATTGATTTATTTAACTTTCGCTTAACGAAAGAGAGGGTCGAGGTCAAACAGGCGCTTGTGCTGGTCCAGCGCAAATCGGTCGGTCATGCCCGCGAGGAAATCGCACACCTGCCGGGCATACCGGCTCTGGTCGGAAATAGGCGCATCCTCACGCCAGTCCTTTGGCAGAAGTTTCTCGTCGTTCATATAGGCGGTGAACAGGTCGCGGATCACCCGCTGGGCTCGCGCCATGATGTCCATCACCCGGTCATGCCGGTACATGGAGTGCGAAAGGAACTGCTGCAGGATCCGGTTGTTCTCCTTCATCTGTGCACTGAATGTCACCAGCGTCTCGCCCGCCGCGCGAATATCATCCGGGCTCTTGGGGCCGAGGCGCTTCAGGCTCTTTCGGCTGGTGGCGAGAACGTCGTTCACCATGGCGGAGATTACGCGGCGCACCGTCTCATGGACCACCCGCCCCTGTTCCAGGTCCGGATAGGCCTTCAGCACCTGCCCCAGCGCCTCCCCCACCAGCGGGATGTCGCCCAGGTCGATGATCTTGAACAATCCCGCCCGCAAACCATCGTCGATGTCATGGGCATTGTAGGCAATGTCGTCGGAAATGGCTGCCGATTGTGCCTCCGCCGAAGCATGCTGGGACAGGCCCAGATCATGCACCTCGGCATATTCGATGATGGCGGGCGGCAACCCCTTTTCGCGGTACGGACCGAGCGCATGGCCCTCCGCATCGGTCAGAGGACCGTTGTGCTTCACCAGTCCTTCCAGTGTTTCCCAGGTCAGGTTCAAGCCGTCGAAGGCCGCATAGCGCCGCTCCAACCGCGTCACGATGCGGAGAGCCTGCGCGTTGTGGTCGAAGCCGCCATGCTCCACCATGAGAGCATCAAGCTCGCGTTCGCCAGCATGGCCAAAGGGCGTGTGTCCGAGGTCATGGGCCAGGGCGAGCGCCTCCGTCAGGTCCTCATCCAGGCCCAGTGCCCGCGAGATGGCCCGGGCGATCTGCGCAACTTCAATCGAATGGGTGAGGCGCGTCCGGTAGTGGTCACCCTCGTGGTACACGAACACCTGCGTCTTGTGCTTCAGCCGCCGGAAGGCCGCCGAATGGATGATGCGGTCACGGTCGCGGGCAAAGTCCGAACGCGGCGGGGCCGGCGGTTCCGGCACCAGGCGGCCACGGCTCCGGGTGGAGTGGCAGGCATAGGGTTGCAGGTGGCTCATGGACACCACATCCCTGCCGTTCTTGACAAATGCCCCGCCAAACCCAAAATCCCTTGCATGACCGTACCCGCCCTTACCGTAACTCCGGCCGCCGCAAAACGCATTCTTGAGATTGCACCCCAACACGGCGCACTCCGCATTGCCGTCAATGGCGGCGGCTGCTCAGGGTTCCAATACGAATTCAAGCTCGACTCAGACCGCGTCGATGACGACACGGCCTTCGAACGCGACGGCGCAACCGTGCTGGTGGACAGCATGTCCCTGGGCTTCATGGATGGCGCCACGGTGGATTTCGTGGACGATCTCATGGGCCAATCTTTCCGCGTGCAGAACCCCCAGGCCAAATCCTCCTGCGGCTGCGGCACGAGCTTTTCACTCTAGGCGCTGACGCCCCCCGGCAAGGTGGAGTCTACTCCGGCCACCACCCGTCGACCGCCGCCACCAACGCCCTCTCGGCACCACGACCCCACTCCTTCCGTCACCGCGACGACAGGACGGGGAACAAATGGTTTTCCCCTACTTCTTTTTCTTCTTCAGCGCCGCCACGGCACGGAGCGCGTTGATTGAGCCCAGGCAGGCGGAGGCGGCTTCGCGACCTTTGTTGAAATCATCGTCCTTGGCGCGGCGCTCCGCCTGTTCCGCCGTGTAGGTGGTGATGACGCCGAAGGCGATCGGAACGCCACAGTTGAGGTTGGCCATCATCGTTCCGTGGGTGGCGGCGAGGCTGATGTATTCGAAATGCGCCGTCTCGCCCTTGATCACGCAGCCGAGGATGATGACACCATCGAACCTGCCGGTGCGCCCCAGCTTCTCCGCCACCAGCGGCAACTCGAAAGCCCCCGGCACCGAAAACACGTGGGCATCGTCAACGTCGATCTGGTGTTCCGCCAGAAACCCGCGCGCCCCCCGCACCAGTCCATGTGTCACCACTTCGTTGAATTCGCTGACCACAATGGCGATCACCGGGGTCTTGTTCTTCTTCGCCTTGCTCATGGAGCGCTCCTTTTCAGATGCTGAGGGCATGGCCAAATTTGTCCCGCTTGGCCGCCAGATATTTGATGTTGTGAGGATTGGGCGCGATGAGGATGGCGCGCACCGCCGCAATGGCAATGCCGTGGTCTTGCAGCGCCATTGCCTTGGCGGGATTGTTGCTGAGCAACTCCACCCGCGTCATGCCGAGCGTTTCAAGAATGCGCGCGGCAATGGCGAAGTCGCGGCCATCGGCCGTAAAGCCCAGGGCGAGATTGGCTTCGACCGTGTCCATCCCCTTGTCCTGCAAGGCATAGGCGCGGATCTTGTTGGCAAGACCGATGCCCCGGCCTTCATGGCCACGCAGATAGATCACCGCTCCACCGTTGCTCTTGTCCACCTGCGCAATCGCCTCCTGCAATTGCGGGCCGCAATCGCAGCGCAAGGAACCGAATGCTTCGCCCGTCAGGCATTCCGAATGAATGCGCACCAGCGGCACGCCTGATGTGACCGGCTTCACCAGCGCCACATGCTCCACGCCCGTGGTGGTGTCCCGGTAGGCGCGCATTTCCAGCTCGCCATCGGAATAGGCCGACGGCATGCGGGCGCGCGCGATTTCAATGACGCCCGTCGCGGGCGCTGTGTCTCTCATGAGGGACGATAAGGCTGACATAACCTCTCCACGTATTTGGCGATCACATCGACCTCGACATTCACATCGTCGCCGGGCGAAAGGTCGCTCAGGTTTGTATGGCTCCACGTATGGGGAATGATGGTGATTCCGATCCGCGTCTGCGCCGGATCGTCGTTCTCCACGCTGTTCAGTGTGAGGCTGATGCCATTGAGCGCAATCGATCCCTTCTCCACGCAATAGCGAGCCAGATCAGGCGACATGGCGAACACCAGCTTGAAGGCCTCCGCATCCGGCATGATGGATTCAAGTGTCGCCAGACCATCCACATGACCCTGCACCAGGTGACCGGAGAGCCGCGTTTCCAGCTTTACCGCGCGTTCAAGGTTCACGTGCCCGAGGGCCTGCAAGTCACCGAGGTTGCTCCGCGCCATAGTCTCGCGGCTCACGAAGAAGGTGGCGGAGCCCTTGCTGTTGAAGCGCACGACGGTAAGGCACACGCCGTTCACGGCAATGCTTTCGCCCAGTTCCAGCCCGTCGAAACCGGTGGCGATTTCCAGCACCAGCGTGCCGTCTTCCTCCGAAACGGAGTGCACGGTGGCGAGCTTCTCGATGATTCCCGAAAACATGGTGTCGTTCCTGTCTCCTAACGGCCCCGCAGCCGGCGCTCGATGGCATCGCGCCCTGCACCGCCTGTGGATTTCTGGATGATGATGTGTTCGTCCCAATGGGTGGACTGAAGGACATGCGCCGTCACCGCCGGGCCGGCCTCCACCAGCACCTCCACGGCGCCCGCGGCGGCCGCGCTTTTCAGCGCATCGGACAAGGTAGGGCTTCGGCGCGCACGAAACCCGCGCGCCGCGGCGGCGGCGAGATAACTCTCCGGCACCCGCCCACGGCGGTCGAGGATGAGAAGGTCGCGGATCTTGCCGGGGTGATCGCTGACGCGCCGCACGGTGAATTCCGGCGCATCGGCCAGAACCGTGCCAGAACCGGTGATGATGGCATCGGCACGCTTCCGCAACTCGTGGGCAAATAGCAGCGATGCCGACGACGTGAAGGTCTTCTGCCCCGGTGGCGGGATCATGGAGCCCTTCGCATCCAGGGCCTGCTTCACCGTCACCCAGGGAATGCCACTGCGCATGCGCTTGGCAAAGGGTGTGACGAGTTCCTCCGCCCGTGCGGCGATTTTGCTGTCGATCTCCTTGATCCAGTGCACCTCAAGCCCCGCCTCCGCCAGCCGCCGCGCCCCGCCGCCCTTCACCGCCGTATTGGGATCAGCGGCGCCGATCCACACATGGCGGATGGGCGTGGCGAGGATGGCATCGCAGCACGGTGGCGTGCGGCCGGTGTGGTTGCACGGCTCCAGCGTCACGATGATGGTATGAGCGCGCGCCGTGGTGCCCGACATGGCGCAAAGGGCCAGGGCCTGTGCCTCCGCATGGCCTTCCCCCGCCCGTTGGTGCGCCGCCACGGCAAGCTCACGGCCCTCCGCATCCAGCACGACGCAACCCACGGGCGGATTGGGCGACGTCGCCCCGCGATAGGCTTCCGCCGCCGCGAGCGCGCGCGCAAAGGCGCCCGCGATCACGTCCGCTTCCAGTCCGGTGTTTTTGTCGAGGCTCAACATGCGCCTGCTCGGTTTTCGACTCGTCCTTTGACGGCGTAACCAGGGCGCAACGGCAAATGCCCTCCCGGCCCCTCGCAGGAACCGGCACGGCATTGCAGTGTTCTCTTCCATCCGGACTATACCGTCGGCCCCGGAGTCACACCGGGTCTGCTGACATTGCCATGTATCGGGAGATACACAGGCAACCGCTCGCGGGCTTTCGGCCGAAACCGATTTACCGCCGGTGGGGAATTGCACCCCGCCCTGAGAACGAACGTCTGTTATTCACAAACAGCGCTTATTTAGTCCCCCCGCGCCGAAACGCAAGGGTGCTGACGATCACGTGTTATTCAACCGTGACGCTCTTCGCCAGGTTGCGCGGCTGGTCCACGTCGGTGCCCATCTGCACGGCGGCGTGATAGGCCAGCAGCTGCACCGGCAGCGCATAGACGAGCGGATTGATGAAGGGGTGCATCTTCGGCATGGTGATGCAGTGGAAGGTCTTGCCGGCGTTGTTGCGGCAACCCGCATCATCCGTCATCAGCACGATCCGGCCGCCGCGCGCCGCCACTTCCTCCATGTTGGAGATGCTCTTTTCGTAGAGGTCGTCGTGCGGCGCCAGCACCAGCACCGGCACATTCTCGTCGATCAGCGCGATTGGCCCGTGCTTCAGTTCACCCGCCGCATAACCTTCCGCGTGTATATAGCTGATTTCCTTCAGTTTCAGCGCCCCTTCCATGGCGATGGGATACATGATCCCACGGCCCAGGAACAGAACGTCCCGAGACCCGGCAATATCCTTCGCCACGGCGGCGATGTGCTTCTCCTGATGCAGCACCTCTGCCATGTGGCGCGGCGCCTCCAGCAATGCGCCCACCAGTTCCTGTTCCTTTTCAGGAGGCAGATGGCCGCGCTGCTTTGCCGCCACAAGCGCAAGTGCTGCAAGGGCGGAAAGCTGGCAGGTGAAGGCCTTGGTGGAGGCCACGCCGATTTCCGGTCCGGCATAGGTGCGCACCACCATCTCGCATTCCCGGGCGATGGTGGATTCAGGCACGTTCACCACGGCCAGCGTGTGTTGCCCCTGAGACTTGGAATAGCGCAAGGCCGCCAGCGTATCCGCCGTCTCGCCCGATTGGGACACGACGATTGCCAGCCCGTTCTTGGCCAGCGGCGCTTCGCGGTAACGGAACTCCGAGGCGATATCGACATCGCACGGCAGTCGGGCGATACGCTCGAACCAATACTTCGCCGTCAGGCCGGCGTAGGAAGCGGTGCCGCAAGCCGTGATGGAAACCCGGTCCAGCTTGGAGAAATCAAAGGCCATGTTCTCCGGCATGCGCACGGCGCGGTTGGCGAAGTCGATGTATTCCGCCAGCGTGTGACCGACGACTTCCGGCTGCTCGGCAATTTCCTTGGCCATGAAGTGGCGGTGGTTGCCCTTGTCCACCAGCATGGACGAGGCCTGGCTGAAGCTCATCGGCCGCACCACGGGCATGTTGTTGGAATCGAAAATCTTCACCGAGCCGCGCGTCACCACGACCCAGTCGCCGTCTTCCAGATACGTCACCTTGTTGGTGAAGGGCGCAAGCGCAATGGCATCCGAGCCGAGATACATTTGCCCGTCGCCATGGCCGACCGCGAGCGGTGAGCCCTGGCGCGCGCCGATCAGGAGATCAGGCTCGCTCTTGAACAGGATGGCGAAGGCGAACGCACCATGGAGGCGCGGCAGCACGGCCTTGACCGAGTCCACCGGTGACTTCCCCTGCGCGCGCTGGTCGGCGATGGCATGCGCCACCACTTCGGTATCCGTCTGCGTCTGGAAGGTATGGCCCTTGGCGATCAGCTCTTCCTTCAATTCCCGGAAGTTTTCGATGATGCCGTTGTGCACGATGACCACGTCACCCGCCGTGTGCGGATGGGCGTTGGTCTCCGTCGCCGCACCATGCGTCGCCCAGCGTGTATGACCGATGCCGGAAAGCCCGGTCATCGGTTCCGAACGCAAGCGTTCCTCCAGGTTCTTCAGCTTGCCCGGCGCGCGGCGGCGCTCGATGCCGCCATTTTCCAGCGTCGCGACACCAGCCGAGTCATAGCCCCGGTATTCCAGGCGCCGAAGGGCTTCAACGATTGAAAGTGCCACGGGCTCCTTGCCCAGAATGCCGACAATGCCACACATGGAGTGCTCCTTAACCCTTCGATTTTTGCAATTTGCGTGCCTGTTTGGCCGCACGGTAACGTTTTGCCCAGCCATCCTTAACGTCGAAGGCGGGTCGCCCGATCGCCAGTGCATCGGCGGGGACATCGGCGGAAACCACGGTTCCCGCAGCAATATTGGCGCCCGCGCCGACGCGCACCGGCGCCACAAGCGAACTGTTGGAACCGACGAAAACATTCTCGCCGATCTCGGTCAAATGCTTCTCGTACCCGTCGTAATTGCAGGTGATCGTCCCTGCTCCGATATTGGATCCCGCACCGACGACAGCGTCGCCGATGTAACTCAGGTGGTTCGCCTTGGCGCCCTTGCCGAGTTTCGCCTTCTTGATCTCGACGTAGTTACCCACGTGCACATTCTCGCCGAGTTCGGCGCCAGGCCTGAGCCGGGCGAACGGCCCGATGCGTGCGCCTCGCGCAATCTTCGCGCCCTCAATATGGCTGTTGGCGAGGATGTGAACATCATCACCGATCTGCACACCCGGTCCGAAAAACACGTTGGGCTCGATCACCACATCGCGCCCCACTGCCGTGTCGGCAGAAAAATAGACCGTGGCCGGATCAACCAGCGTCGCACCATTCAGCATGGCCTTCTGCCGCAGGCGGCGCTGGAATTCGGCCTCGATGGCAGCAAGTTGCACGCGGTCGTTCACACCTGCCGTATCGGCTTCCGGACACAGGCTGATGGCGCAGGCCTGCCCCGCTTCATGCATCAGTTCCACCACATCGGTGAGATAGAGTTCGCCTTGCGCATTGGCGGGCGAGAGCTTGTGCAGCATCGGCCACAGGTGATGTGAGCCGATGGCAATGACGCCGGAATTGCACAGGTCGATGGCACGCTCCGCTTCGCTCGCATCCTTCTGCTCGCGTATGGCTATGAGGCGGTCGCTCTGCAGGATGAGACGGCCGTAGCCGAACGGATTGACGGCCTTGAAACCCATCACGGCCATGCGCGCGCCGGCATCCTTCACGGCGACAAGATCAAGCAGCGCCTGTGGCTGCACCAGCGGTGCATCGCCATAAAGCACCAGCACCGTGCCGGTGAAATCCTTCAGCGCCTGTTCTGCCATCATCACGGCATGGCCCGTGCCACGGCGTTCGCCCTGTTCGGCGAAACGCACATCGGGCACGATGGCGGCGCTCTCCTTCTTCACGGCGTCCTGCGCGGGCCCGTGCACGACAACGATATGCTTCGGCCCCACGGCCTTCGCGGCATGCAGCACATGGCCCAGAAGGCTCCGCCCCGCCGCGCGGTGCAAGACCTTCGGGATATCCGATTTCATGCGGGTCCCCATTCCCGCGGCAAGTATGACGACTGCTAATCCAGACATGTGTCCCCGTAGAACCCCCGTAAACCCGCGAGGGCGTGGCGCCCTGCAAGATTCGGCCCTACAGGAAACGGGTGATTAGTCCCTTAATTGTGGCATTTCTATCTGTGACGCACCGCTTGACCCTCCCGGTCCACACCCCTAGAAGGACCCCGCGCGACGGGATTCCACACCCCGGGGGGCCGGTAGCTCAGGGGTAGAGCACGTGACTTTTAATCATGTGGTCGCGGGTTCGATTCCCGCCCGGCTCACCACTTTCACTCAACGTTTACTGTAACGGTAAAAACGTCTCCACGATGCGCGCCCAGAAGGCCGCACCCGGCACCAGCGCGGCGTCGTTGAAGTCATAGCCCGGGTCATGCAGGCTCTTGATGTTGCCGGACCCCAATCCGAAGTAGCACCCCGGCACCTGTTGCAGGAAATAGGCGAAATCCTCAGAGAACATGATCGGCCCCGGCAGTTCCACGGCGCGCTGGTCCTGTCCCATCTCCACCGCGATGTCGCGCACCATGTTGGCGATCTGCGGCGTGTTGATGCCGACAGGATAACGGTAGCCTTCACCATAGACGACGTCCGCCCGGCACCCGAATGACGCCGCCTGCTGCTGCAGGATTTCCGGGATGCGCCGCTCCATCAACGCCCGCGACGCCTCGCTCGTGGTGCGAACACCGATCTTCAGCGAGACCTCTTCCGGAATGGCCGTGGCAAGCACGCCGCCATTGATGGCACCCACCGTCACCACGGTGGGTTCCAGCGGATCGGCATTGCGCGCCACCGCTGTCTGCAACGCCATGACGGCAGAAGATGCCGCCACAACCGGGTCCACCGCCTGGTGCGGCAGGGCCCCGTGCCCGGCGACGCCGACAATCCGTGCACTGACGATATCGACGGCCGCCGTGATCGCGCCCGGCCTCACCAGCACCTGCCCCACCGGATAACCCGGCATGTTGTGCAGGCCGAACACCGCATCCACCGGGAAGCGGTCGAAAATTCCCTCCTCGATCATGCGCAGCGCACCGCTGATGTCCTCTTCCGCAGGCTGGAAGATCAGGTGCACCGTGCCGTCGAAATTCCGGTTGGTGGAAAGGTAGAAGGCAAGGCCCAGCACCATCGTTGTGTGGCCGTCGTGGCCGCAGGCATGCATCACGCCGGGCACCGTCGAACAATGGCTCACGCCCGTCGTTTCCGTGATCGGCAGCGCATCCATGTCGGCGCGGATAGCGATGGCGCGTTCGTCTGAACCATTGCGCAACGTGCCGACAACGCCCGTGCCAGCAATTCCTGTCGTCACCTCAAAGCCCAGTTGCGACAGGATGTCGGCAACCACGGCTGCTGTGCGGTGTTCCTGGAACTGCAGTTCCGGATTGGCATGCAGGTCGCGCCGAATGGCCACGAGCTGCTCTTCGTATTGGGCTATAATGTCTTCGATCATCTGCGCGCCGGTATCTGCCTCTCCACCACGGCGAAGATACGCGTGATGATGAAGGTGAGGATCATGTAGATGACCATCACAAGCAACAATGGTTCATAAATGATGTAGGTCTCTTGGCGGACACGGTCACTTACCCCAAACAAGTCAACAACCGTCACAAGCGCCGCAAGCGGCGTGGACTTCAGTGTCAGGATCGTTTCGCCGCCCAGCGTGGGCAGGACATTGCGGATGGCTCGCGGCAGCCACACCCGGCGCAGCACCTGCCATGGCGACATGCCGATGGCGCGGGCGGCCTCCAGTTCACCCTTGGGAACCGAGAGGAAGGCACCCCGCATGATCTCCCCGGCATAGCCCGCCTCATTCAGAGCGAAGGCAAGGATGGCGTAGAAATAACCTTCGCGCAGGATCGGCCAGAACATGCTCTGCCGCAATTCGGGGAACGTGGCGAGCACGCTGCCAAGGCCGTAGTAGAACAGGTAGAGCTGGATGAGCAGCGGCGTGCCGCGCATCACCGTGCAATAGGCAAGGGCGATGCGGCTCAGCCACTTCGGGCCTGTGACCTGCACCAGCCCGATGGGCACGGCGAGGACCAATCCCAGCCCCATGGAAATGACGAGCAATTGCATCGTCACTCCCAATCCCTGGATCAGCATCGGCAGATATTTGGGGAGCCAGCTCCAGTCCATGCTGCCCTCACGCCAGCTTGGGTTGGCCGCGGCGCACATGCGCTTCCAGCCGTGAGAGGAAGAAATTCGAAACCAGCGTCATCGCCAGGTAGATGCAGCCGGACACGAAATAGAACAGGAAATAGCGCTTGGTGAACCCGGCGGCGTTCTTGGTCATCTGCGCCAGCTCGGCGGATGCGCCCGTCACCGTGATCAGCACCGTGTCCTTGATGACGATCAGCCACAGGTTGGCGAGGCCCGGAATGGCATTGGGCAACATCGCCGGCACAACTACGCGGAAGAACACCTGCCAGCCCGACATGCCGAAGGCGCGCGCCGCCTCGATCTGACCGATGGGAATGGCCTGGATGGCGCCGCGGATCACCTCGGTTGAATAGGCACCCTGCACGAAACCCAGGACGAGGATGGCCGCGAATGTGCCGTTGATGTCGACAGGGCCATAGCCAATCGCCACGCCCAGGGCACTGATGCCCTTGGTGCCGGCGAAGAACAGCAGCAGGATCAGCACCAGTTCGGGCACGGCGCGGATGACGGTCGTGTAGATGTTGGCCATGAAGCGGGAAAACGGCCCGCCATAAAGCTTCGCCGCGGCTCCCAACTGCCCCAGCACCAGCCCGATGGCGAAAGAGCAAGCGGCAATGAACAGCGTCGAGAGCGCACCCCGTGCCAGCTCGTCGCCAAAGCCAGTCTTTCCGAATTCGAGAACCGTGGGGAACATGGGGCCCGCCAAAAGACAATGGCCGCCCGTTGCGCGGGCGGCCATTGCGTGAAGTGTTATTCCTTCGGCGTCGCGAGCTTGCCTGCCAGGCCATACTTCTCGGCGAGCTTGTCGTAGATGCCCTTCTTGCCGATGGCGTGGATGGCAGTATTCAGCTTCTCAAGCAAAGCCGTGTCTTCCTTGCGAAGGCCAACGCCCACGCCCGGTCCGAGCACCGCGTCATCTTCCGGCACCATGCCGTAGGCTTCGCAGCAGGCCTTGCCTTCATCGGTGGCGAGGAAGTTGAACAGCGTGATGCTGTCGGCCTGCACGTAGTCGAGACGGCCCGCCGCGAGATCGGCGTTGGCTTCATCCTGGCCCTTGTAGGTCTTGGACACCGCACCAGCCGGCACGAAGTACTTTTCCACGTAGTTGGCATGCGTGGTGGAAGCCTGCGAACCGATGGTCTTGCCCTTCAGGGCTTCGGGGGCAATGTTCTTGTCGCCGCCCTTCGGGCCGATGACCATCGACGGCGTGTTGTAGTACACGTCCGAGAAGTTGATCTGCTTCTGGCGCTCAGGCGTGATCGACATGGAGCCGAAGATGCCATCCATCTTCTTTTCCAGCAGGGCCGGAATGATGCCGTCCCAGGCGATCGGGATCAGCGTGCACTTCTCGTTCATTTCGGCGCAGATAGCCATCAGCACTTCATATTCCCAGCCTTCCCATTCGCCGGCCGCATTCTGCGAGGTGAAGGGCGGATAAGGCGCGGCGTCCGTGGCGAACACCAGGTCCGCCTTGGCAGTCGTGGCACCGGCAGCGCCAAGCACAAGGGCCGCGGCAGCGGCCATCATGAGGGTCTTGAATTTCATTGTACTACTCCCTGTTATTGAGAAACCGGCGTCGGCCGGCCTCCTGTTCTCCGTTTTCCGGAACCTCAATGGATTCCAGAGACGAATTGCTTGCAGCGCTCGCTCTTCGGAGCGCCAAACACCTGGCGCGGCGGCCCCTCCTCCTCGATCACACCCTTGTGCAGGTAGATGACGTGGGAGGAGACATCGCGCGCGAATTTCATTTCATGGGTGACGAGGATCATGGTGCGGCCCTCGTCCGCAAGCCCACGGATCACCTTCAGCACTTCCCCCACCAGTTCCGGGTCGAGCGCCGATGTGGGTTCGTCGAACAACATCACTTTCGGTTCCATGGCGAGCGCCCGGGCAATGGCCGCACGCTGTTGCTGCCCGCCGGAGAGGAACGCCGGATACTGGTCACGCTTGTCGTAGAGTCCGACCTTGTGGAGCAGCGCCTCTGCACGCTCCTTCGCTTCGGCGCGCGGCACCTTCAGCACATGCACCGGCGCTTCCATTACGTTCTGAAGTACACTCATGTGTTGCCACAGGTTGAAACTCTGGAACACCATGCCGAGTCGAGTCCGCACCCGTTCCAGCTGTCGCCGGTCGGTCGGATGGAGATTGCCGTCTTTGGCGGGCTTGAGCGCCACTTCCTCACCCGTCACCACAATGCGGCCGCGGGTCGGCATTTCAAGAAAGTTGATGCAGCGCAGGAAAGTGCTTTTGCCGGAGCCGGAAGCGCCGATCATCGACACCACGTCGCCCTGCCGCGCCTCCAGAGAAACGCCTTTCAGCACCTCAAGTGGACCGAATGATTTGTGGAGGTCATCGACCACCACAGCCATATTGCCGTTGCTGCCTTGCGCTGCAGTGGAATTCACGCGTTTCGCCCCGTACACATCCCAGACCGCCGGCTCTCTGATCGGCCAGCTTGGCTTCAGACCTTAGGGGTTCTTTACCTCCCGGTCAAACTCAGGTTATCGTTGTCCATCCGTCCAACGGACAATGCAGGGACGTGGGCCACTGGGGCGGCCCCCTGTAAAGATGCCGGACGGAACAACAGAGGCCCCTGGAAACTCGTAAGGGAGAAGATCATGAAGTCAATGCTCAAGGCCTGCGTGTCGATTCTGACAGCCGCGGCAGTCACCACAGCCTTCAGTGGCGTGGCGATGGCGCAGGTGAAGGAAATCGGCAAGGGCGAAGGCCAGGTCGATATCGTGGCCTGGCCCGGCTACATCGAACGCGGCGAAACCGACAAGAACTTTCGACTGGGTGACGAGCTTCGAAAAGGAAACGGGCTGCAAGGTCAACGTCAAGACCGCCGCCACGTCGGACGAAATGGTCACGCTCATGAACCAGGGCGGCTTCGACCTCGTCACGGCTTCCGGCGATGCCTCGCTCCGCCTCATCGCGGGCAAGAAGGTTCAGCCCGTCAACGTCGATCTCATCAAGGACTGGAAGGCCGTCGATGACCGCCTGAAGGATGCGCCATGGCACACCGTCGATGGCGTACACTACGGCGTTCCCTACCAGTGGGGGCCGAACGTGCTGGCCTACAATGCCAAGATATTCCCCGAAGCACCCAAGACCTGGGGCGTGGTTTTCGAGGAACAGAACCTGTCGGACGGCAAGTCCAACAAGGGCCGCGTGCAGGCCTTCGATGGTCCGATCTACGTGGCTGACGCAGCGCTCTACCTGATGAAGAAGAAGCCCGAACTGGGCATCAAGAACCCCTATGAACTGAACAAGGAGCAGTTCGCGGCAGTGATGGAAGTGTTGTCGGCACAGCGCCAGCTTGTCGGACGCTATTGGCATGACGCCATGGTGCAGATCGACGACTTCAAGAACGAAGGCGTTGTCGCCTCCTCCTCGTGGCCGTTCCAGGTGAACCTGCTGCAGGCCGACAAGGCGGTGATGGAAAAGACTCCCATTGCTTCCACCGTGCCGGAAGAAGGTGCAACGGGTTGGGCCGACACCACCATGCTTCACGCGGAAGCCGCCCATCCCAACTGCGCCTACATGTGGATGAACCACTCGATTGACGCCAAGGTGCAGGGTGATCTTGCCGCCTGGTTCGGCTCGGTGCCGTCCGTCCCCGCCGCTTGCAAGGGCAACATGCTGTTGACCGACACGGGCTGCGCCACCAACGGCTTCGACAACTTCGACAAGATCTGGTTCTGGCGCACGCCGACCTCGAAGTGCGAAGCAGAAGGTGCCTGCGTCCCCTATTCGCAGTGGGACAAGGAATACCGTAAGGTCATGGGTCAGTAAGCCCGAGGCAACGCAATCCAGGACCCCGGCGTCAAAACCGGGGTCCTTTTTCAGGACGGACCATGCAGACTGCCGTGAGTTTCCAGAACGTGTCGCGCCACTTCGGCACGGTGCGCGCTGTTGATGATGTTACGCTCGATATTGCCGAGGGCGAATTCTTTGCCATGCTGGGGCCGTCCGGCTCCGGCAAGACCACATGCCTGCGCCTTATCGCCGGATTTGAACAGCCGACTTCCGGTCACATCGAAATCTTTGGCGAAACCGCCGAGGGCCTGCCGCCCTACAAACGCAACGTCAACACCGTCTTCCAGGATTACGCCCTCTTTCCCCACATGACCGTGGGCGAGAACGTGGCCTATGGCCTGATGATCAGGGGCGTCGCCCGCCCCGACCGCGAGGCCCGCGCCACCGAAGCGCTCAAGATGGTGAAGCTCGACGGTTTCCAGGCGCGCAGGCCAGCACAACTCTCCGGCGGCCAGCGCCAGCGTGTCGCCCTCGCCCGTGCCCTCGTGAACCAGCCCAAGGTGCTTCTCCTCGACGAGCCGCTGGGCGCCCTCGATCTCAAGCTCCGCGAGCAGATGCAGGAAGAGCTGAAGGCCCTGCAGAAGCAGCTTGGCATCACCTTCATTTTTGTCACCCACGATCAGGGTGAAGCGCTCTCCATGGCTGACCGTGTCGCCATCTTCAACGACGGCAAGATCGTGCAGGCAGGTTCACCGGCGGATGTCTACGAACGCCCGCGCTCGCGCTTCGTCGCGGATTTCGTCGGTTCCTCCAATGTCCTCGCCCCGGACTTCTTCGCGGCCCATGGCGGCACGAAGTCCTGGGCGAGCTTGCGGCCGGAGAAGATTTCCATTCGCAACGGCAAGGAGAAACTGCCGGCTGCATCCGCTTCTGCCACGGGCCGCGTCGCCTCCGTCAGCTATCAGGGCTCCGTCACCCGCATCGTCATCGACAGCGACGGCACGCGCCTTGCCGCCGTCGTTCCCGCCCCGCTCGCCAGCGTCAGCGAAGGTGAAACCGCGACACTCGTATGGAACCGCGCCGATGCCGTGACCATGGAGGGCGCATGACCGCCGCCATCCGCCGCAGCACGCTTGCCGACACCTTCTTCCGCCATCCCGGCTTGCTCACCATCCTGCTGCTGCTTCCGCCATTGCTGTGGATCGGCGTTGTCTACATCGGCTCGCTGTTGACGCTCTTGCTCCAGAGCTTCTACTCGCTCGATGAATTCTCCGGCCTCGTGCTCCACGAATTCACCCTCGCCACCTACGCCCAGCTCTTCGAAAGCTCCAACTTCACCATCATCCTGCGCACGGTCTTGATGGCGGCAGCAGTGACACTCGCCTCTGCCGTGCTGGCCTTCCCAATCGCCTATTTCGCCGCCCGCTATGCCCGCGGCTGGGGCAAGGCGCTCTTCTATCTCGCCGTCATGATGCCGCTCTGGTCCAGCTATCTCGTCAAGGTCTATGCCTGGAAACTGATCCTCGCCAAGGAAGGCATCGTCACCTGGGTGGCGGCGAAGCTGCACCTCCTCTGGCTGCTCGATGGCCTTCTCGCACTTCCCACCGTGGGCGGCCCATCGCTGTCCATCAGCTACATCGGCACTTTCATCGTCTTCGTCTACATCTGGCTGCCCTACATGATCCTGCCGACACAGGCGGCACTGGAGCGCGTGCCTGCCAACTTCATCGAGGCCTCGGCGGATTTGGGCGCAACGCCCCGCCAGACCTTCCGCACCGTCATCCTGCCGCTCGCCCTGCCGGGCATCATTGCAGGCTCGATCTTCACCTTCTCCCTGACCCTGGGCGACTACATCATCCCGCAGATCATCGGCAATTCGCGCCCCTTCATCGGCTCCACCGTCTATGCCCTGCAAGGCACCGCCGGAGACATTCCGCTGGCTGCTGCCTTCACTGTGGTGCCCATCGTCATCATGGGGATCTATCTTGTGATCGCCCGCCGCATGGGAGCCTTCGATGCGCTCTGACCGCGGGGCCGGCTGGCCCCTCGCCGCCGCCGCCGTGGGCGGGCTGCTCTTCCTGCACGTGCCGCTGATGCTGATCGTGCTCTACGCCTTCACCTCGGAGGAGAAGAGCTTCCAGTTTCCTCCGCCCGGCTACACCACCCACTGGCTCTCGGTGGCGTGGTACGACAGGCCGGACATTTGGAACCCGCTGTTCCTCTCCCTGAAAGTGGCGCTCATCGCAACGGCCATGGCACTCGTCTTCGGCACGCTGGCCGCAGCAGCGCTTTCGCGCGCGCGCTTCTTCGGCAAGGATTCGATCTCGCTGCTCTTCATCCTGCCCATTGCGCTCCCCGGCATCATCACCGGCATTGCCTTGCGCTCGGCCTTCGACATCTTCGGCATGTCCTTCTCAACCTGGACCATCATCCTCGGCCACGCCACCTTCTGCATCGTCGTCGTCTACAACAACGCCCTCGCCCGCTTCCGCCGACTCTCCGGTTCGATGATCGAGGCCTCCATGGACCTGGGTGCCGATGGCTTCCAGACCTTCCGTCACGTGGTGCTGCCGCAGATCGGCTCTGCGCTGCTGGCGGGCGGCATGCTCGCCTTTGCGCTTTCCTTCGATGAGGTGATCGTCACCACCTTCACGGCGGGCACCGGTATTGGCTCAAAGACACTCCCCATCTGGATGCTCGACGAATTGATCCGTCCCCGCCAACGCCCCGTTACCAACGTGGTGGCGATCTTCGTCATGGCCGTCACCTTCATCCCCATCGTCCTCGCCTACTACCTCACCAAGGACGCCGAACACACCGGCGGCGCAGGAAAGTAGAGATCAGCAAGGACTATGGGTCGCCGGAACCAGTCCGGCGATGACAAACCTTCGAAACAGGAGCGATTGCAGAGGCAGACCCTGCAGTGGCGGCGTCTTACCGCTTCCTGGCCTTTTTCTTGGCACCGGCCTTCTTCACAGCAGCCTTCTTCACGGCAGCTTTTTTCACGGCAGCCTTCTTCGCCGCTGGCTTCTTGGCCGCCGCTTTCTTCACGGGAGCCTTCTTCGCCACCTTCTTCGCCACGACCTTCTTCGCCGGGGCCGGGGCGGCTGCCCCCATCTGAGCTGCGAGTGTTGCGAATTTGTCGAAGAACTGTCCCGCCAACGACCGCGCGGTGGAATCGATCAGCCGCGACCCCAGCATCGCCATCTTGCCCTTCACTTCGGCATCGACGTCATAGGTCATGCGCGTGCCTTCCGGCACGGTCTCGAGTTTCACGCTGGCGCCGCCTGCCGCCTGTCCCGCCATGCCACCCTCGCCCTTGCCTTCGATGCGATAGCTCTTCGGTGGGTGCAGGTCTTTCAGGTGAACGACGCCGTTGAAGCCCGCCTTCACCGGGCCGACTTTCACCACCACCCGCGCCTTCATTTCCGTGGGCGACGTGAGGGTGATGCTCTCGCAGCCTGGAATACACTGCTTCAAGACATCGGGATCGTTCAGCGCTTTCCACACCGTTTCGATCGGGGCCTCGATGATTTCTTCACCGCTCATCTTCATGGGGTTTCCTCCTCCCGCGGATTATGCCGCAGATTCGCCGCGCTGCCACTGTTCCTTTGTCTGACGGCGGAAATCCTCGAAGCGCCCCTCCGCAATGGCGGCGCGCATGCCCTGCATCAGCGATTGGTAGTAGGCGATGTTGGCCCACGACATCAGCATCATCCCCAGCATCTCGCCGGAGCGGATGAGGTGATGCAGGTAGGCCCGCGAATACTGCGACAGTGCCGGGCATGGATGTTCCTCGTCCAATGGACGCATGTCGGTCGCATGCTTGGCGTTGCGGATGTTGATCTTGCCGAAGCGCGTGAACGCCTGGCCGTGCCGCCCGGAGCGCGTCGGCAGAACGCAGTCGAACATGTCCACGCCCCGCGCCACCGCCTCCAGAATGTCGTCGGGCGTGCCCACGCCCATGAGGTAGCGCGGCTTGTCCACCGGCAGCGCGGGTGCCGTAAAATCAATGGTCGATAGCATCAGCGCCTGCCCTTCGCCCACGGCGAGGCCCCCGATGGCATAGCCCTCGAAGCCGATCTCCACGAGCCCCGCCGCACTGCGCAGCCGCAGCGCTTCATTGGTGCCGCCCTGCACGATGCCAAAGTTGCCCTTGCCGGGCTGGGACCCGAAGGCCACGCGCGAGCGCTCGGCCCAGCGCAAGGAAAGCTCCATCGCCTTCACCGCCGCCTTGTCCGTATGTGGAAATTCGATGCACTGGTCGAGCTGCATCTGGATGTCGGACCCGAGCAGCCGCTGGATTTCCATGGCCCGCTCCGGCGAGAGAAAATGCTTGCTGCCGTCGATGTGCGATTGGAACGTCGCACCCTCCTCCCGGATTTTGCGGATTTTGGAGAGCGACATGATCTGGAAACCGCCGGAGTCCGTCAGGATTGGCCCGTCCCAGCGGATGAGCTTATGCAGGCCGCCGAGCTTCGCCACCTGTTCCGCACCGGGCCGCAGCATCAGGTGATAGGTGTTGCCGAGGATGATGTCGGCCCCTGTCTCCTTCACCTGGTCGAGGTAGAGCCCCTTCACGGTACCCACCGTGCCCACCGGCATAAAGGCCGGCGTGCGGATGTCGCCGCGCCCCGTGTGCACGGTCCCGAGGCGCGCGGCCCCGTCCGTCTTTTGCAATGTGAATCCGAAAGCGCGTGTCATGGCGCAGGCCATAGCAGGCTGGCATCGCCGTAGGAATAGAAGCGATAGCCCTGTGCAATGGCATGGCCATAGGCAGCCTTCATGCGCGCCTGCCCGGCAAAGGCCGAGACCAGCATGAACAGCGTGGAGCGCGGCAGGTGGAAATTGGTGACGAGGCCATCGACTGCGCGGAAGCGATAGCCCGGCGTGATGAAAATGTCCGTCGCCCCCCTGAAAGGCTCAAGTCCGCTGGCCTCCAGAAGCCGCAGCGACGTTGTGCCGACGGCAATCACCCGCTGGCCCTCCGCCCGCGCCACCTTCAGCCGCGCCGCCACGTCGGCAGGCACCTCGCCCCATTCGGAATGCATCTTGTGGTCCGCGGTATCCTCCGCCTTCACCGGCAGGAAGGTCCCAGCCCCAACATGAAGCGTCACAAATTCATGTGTTATTCCAGCTTCTTGCAGCCCCTTCATCAAGTCTTCAGTGAAGTGCAGTCCGGCCGTCGGCGCGGCCACCGCACCGTCGTGCCGGGCGTAGATGGTCTGGTAATCGGCCTTGTCCTGGGCATCCTGCGCGCGTTGTGATTCAATATAGGGCGGCAACGGCACGCGGCCCGCAATGGCGAGCGCGGCATCAAGGTCGGCGCCCGTTTCACTGAAGACCAGCGTCACCTCGCCCGCCTCGCCCTTGGCGGAAACGTGTGCCTCAAGTTCTCCGAAACGCAGGCGGTCTCCGGCGATCAGCTTCTTCGCCGGCTTTACGAATGCCTTCCACGTTGCGCCGTCCATCCTCTGGTGCAGCAACGCCTCGATCCGGGGGGTGGTGCCAAGCCGCCCGACGCGATGACCGGACAGGGCGGCGGGGATCACCTTCGTGTTGTTGAACACCAGCACATCACCGGCGCGCAATTCCGCAGGCAGGTCAGAGACCGTCCGGTCGCGCAAGGCATCGGGCGAAACCACCAACAACTTCGCCGCCTCCCGCGGCACCGCCGGACGCAAGGCAATCCGCTCCGCGGGCAACTCAAAATCAAAATCGGAAACGCGCATGATTGGCCACGCCGGAGAAAGCCTCAGCCCTCCCCGCCCTCGCAGGATACCACCCAGGCGCCAACGCCCGGCACCCGCAGGGTGCCGCCCATGGCAACGGGGGCATCGCCTTCCACGGCCTTGAAGACGCGCAATTCCGCCACCACGGCGCCCATGCCTTCGTCCATCACGTCGATAAGGATTGTCTTGTCATCCTCGAAGGCCTGCCCGCGCGTGATCACGGTGCCTTCGCCATCGCGGGTGGACCACATCTTGTTGCCCACCTCGAGCTTGAATTCCGTCGCCGTGCCGATACCCAGTGATCCCACCAGCACGCTGAATGACGCCTCGTCTCCCTTGGACGAACAGATCGTCCACTCCGTCGCCGCCGCAGGCGTTGCCATCGCGGCCAGGACGATGAGGAAGACGAGGCGCTTCATGGGTGTTATGCCGCGTCAGCCGCGACCTGCATCTTGGCGATCTTGTCCGGTTCGCGCACGGGTTCGCCGCGCTTGATTCCGTCCACGATCTCCATGCCGGACGTGACCTTGCCCCACACGGTGTACTGCTTGTCGAGGAATGACGCATCGCCGAAGCAGATGAAGAACTGGCTGTTGGCCGAGTTCGGGTTGGACGAGCGCGCCATGGAGCAGACGCCGCGCACATGCGGTTCCTTGGAGAACTCGGCCTTCAGGTCCGGCTTTTTGGAGCCGCCCATGCCAGTGCCCGTCGGGTCGCCGCCCTGCGCCATGAAGCCTTCGATCACGCGGTGGAACACCACGTTGTCGTAGAAGCCTTCACGGGCCAGTTCCTTGATGCGGCCCACGTGGCCGGGTGCCAGGTCGGGGCGGAGCGCAATCGTCACGCGGCCCTTGGCCGTGCCCTTGGCATCGGCAATGTCCATGTACAGGGTGTTTTCGAGATCAGCCATTATTGCACCGTCACCTTTGTCATCTTGTCGGGGTTTGCCACGGGTTCACCGCGTTCGATCTGGTCCACGCACTTCATGCCATCTGCGTCCACCTGGCCGAACACCGTGTACTGGCCATCGAGGAAGCCGCCATCGGCGAACATGATGAAGAACTGGCTGTTGGCCGAGTTCGGATCAGCCGAGCGGGCCATGCCCACCGTGCCGCGTGCGAAATGTTCCTTGGTGAACTCGGCGGGAAGGTCAGGCTCGTTGGAGCCGCCGGTGCCGGTTCCGGTGGGGTCGCCCGTCTGGGCCATGAAGCCATCGATCACGCGATGGAACACGATGCCGTCGTAGAAGCCGGCGGCGGCGAGCTTCGAAACCTGTGCCACATGCTTGGGCGCGAGGTCCGGGCGCAGCTTGATGGTGAAGCTGCAATTGTCCGAGGTGTCGATCTTGATGCTGTCGGCGGCAGCGGCCGGAGCGGCCAGGGCGGCAAGCGCAGCGCCGGCCAGCACCCATTTCCTGATCTGATTCAAGTTAAGTTCTCCAGTTGGGATGACTCTCAAAAAGTCACGGGAGGGGTTAGCTGACCTTCAAATGCGGCGCAACTTGGGTATTGCCCGCCTTTGCTCAAACTCGCAAAAGAGCACGATGCCGCCTGCCCTCACCATCTCCGCGGCGCGGGGCCAGCACGACCTTGCCGCCATCCGCAGCCTCTTCAAGGCTTACGCCGGCAGTTTGCCGGTGGACCTGTCCTACCAGGGCTTTGCCGACGAACTGGCAGGCCTGCCGGGGAAATACGCACCACCCCACGGCGAATTGCTGCTGGCCCGCGACGGCACGGGAACTGCCATCGGTTGCGCCGCCCTCCGGCCGCTGGAACCGCCACTGGTCTGCGAGATGAAACGCCTGTTCGTGAGCCCCCAGGGCCGCGGCACCGGCTGTGGCCGGGCACTCGCCGAGGAGGTACTCGCCACCGCCCGTCTGCTGGGCTACCGCGAAATCCGGCTGGACACGCTTCCCACCATGGCCGGCGCCCAAAACCTCTACGCCAACCTCGGCTTCACTCCCGTCGCGCCCTATTACGAAACTCCCGTCGCAGGGACCGTCTTCCTCGGGAAAATGCTGTAAGCGACCACCAGGGCCGCACCATCACAAACCGTCAACCCCGCGGAGGCCGGAGCTGGTCTTGGTCGCTCACTGGCCTTGTTCCCCCTCAGACGCGCCGCGCCATCGCCCCCCGCAGGGCCGTCTCTGCCTCGTGCGGCAGGAACAGCGAGGTGTCGCCGCCCATTCGGGCAATCTGCTTCACCAGCGAGGAGGCAATCATGCGCGTCGCGGGTGAAGCCGCCATGAACACGGTTTCGATATCCGGCGCCAGCGACCCGTTCATCTGCGCCATCTGCACTTCATAGTCGAAATCCGAGGCGTCCCTCAGTCCACGGATGATCACTTGCGCATGCGCCCGCTTCGCCGCTGCCACCGCGAGGTCATCAAAGGACATCACGCTCACCTTGAGGCCCGAATGCTCAGCGATGGGCTTCGTTACCGTCTCAATGAGGCTGATCCGCTCGGCCGCCGAGAGGAGCGCCTGCTTGCCCACATGCACGCCAACGCCGATCACCAGCTTGTCCACCACGCGCGCCGCCCGGGCGATGATGTCGAGGTGTCCGAATGTGACAGGATCGAACGACCCCGGATAAAAACCGATGCGCGCCATCACGCCCTTCCTTTCAATGCCATCCAGACGCCTGCCGCCGCGAGGAATGTGCCGCTCACCACTTCCACGGCCCGGATGCGCGACCGCGACATCCAGCTTCCCGCCTGGCCCGCGAGCAGCGCGTAGACCGTGTCCGTCACAGCCGCGATGATGATGAACGTCCCGCCCAGCAGCAGTGTGCCCCGCTCGATGTCGCCGTTCGCCCCCAGGAATGGCGGAATCAGCATGCCAAACAGCACAAGCACTTTCGGGTTGGACATGAGCACCACAAACCCCTGCCAGAAGAATCCGTGCGCGCCCGCACCCGTGGCGGCGCGTCCGTCAAAAGCCGAACCTTTGGAAAACAGCAGGCGCAGACCCAGCCAAATCAGATAGATCGCACCAGCATAGCGCAGCAGGTCAAACCAGATTCCCATGACCCGGATGGCGGCGCCAAGCCCCAGCGTGGCGAGCGCCAGCCACACCAACCCTGCTGCAATCGTGCCGGCAACATTCAAAAGCCCTGCCCGCGCGCCAAAGCGCAACGAGTTGGCGATGATGACCGTCACCGTCGGCCCCGGCACGGCGGCTAACGCCAGCGCGGCGAGGCAGAAGGCGACATAGGCTTCAGCAGCAATCATGGCCCGAACAAATCACAGGCCGCACGCCCACGCAAGTTGCGAGGGCCTCACTCCGCCTCGTCGCCACCGTTCATGCCGCCGTTCTCGCCGATGTGTTCCACCGAGACGACATGCTCGTCGTCGGCCGTGTCAAACACGATCACGCCCTGCGCCGAACGTCCGGTCTTGCGGATGTCGTGCACCGGGCAGCGGATCATCTGTCCCTGGTCGGAGACGAGCATGATCTCGTCCTGCTCTTCCACCGCGAAAGACGCCACCAGCGGACCATTGCGCTCATTTACCGCCATGGCGGTGATGCCTTTGCCGCCACGGCCCGACACGCGGTACTCATAGGCACTGGTGCGCTTGCCATAACCGTTGGCGGAAATGGTGAGGATCACCTGTTCGGCGGCACTCATTTCGGCATAGCGTTCCTGGCTCAGCATGGCCTCCACCGGGGCGTCGTCATCACCCTCCTGCGTGGCCTCGTCGCCCGCAACCGCGCGCGACATCTTCACGAAGGCGGCGCGGTCCTGCGGCGTCGCCTCGAAGTGCTTGATGATCGACATGGAGATCACCTTGTCATCCTTGTCGAGACGGATGCCGCGCACGCCATCGGACTCGCGTCCCTTGAACACGCGGATGTCGTTCACCTCGAAGCGGATGCACTGGCCTTGGGCCGTGGTCAGCAGCACGTTGTCCTGCTCCTCGGCCAGATCGACGCCGATGATCAGGTCGCCCGCATCCAGCTTCATCGCGCGCTTGCCGTTGCGGTTTATGAGCTCGAAATCCTCCAGCTCGTTCCGGCGCACATTGCCCGAGGCCGTGGCGAACATCAGATACTGCTTGGATGCGCCCTCCGCCATGTCCGGCAGCGGCAGGATGGTGGTGATGCGCTCGCCGTTCTCCAACGGCAGGATATTGATCAGGGCTTTGCCGCGCGATTGCGGCGTGCCCACCGGCAAGCGCCACACCTTCATGCGATACACCGTGCCAAGGGACGAGAAGAACAGGATGGGCGTATGGGTATTGGCCACGAACATCTTCGTGACGAAGTCTTCCTCGCGCACCGCAGCACCCGCACGGCCCTTGCCGCCGCGCCGCTGCGCCCTGTAGGCCGAGAGCGGCACGCGCTTCACGTAGCCCGCGTGGCTCACCGTCACCACCATGTCCTCGGACTGGATCAAGTCCTCGTCGTCAACCTCACCCTCGTTTTCCACGATGTCGGTGCGGCGGGGCGTTGCGAATTCGGTCTTCACCGCCATCAGTTCATCGCGGATGATCTGGCGCACGCGCACGCGCGACGACAGGATGTCGAGGTAGTCCTTGATCTCGGCCGCGAGCTTTTCCAGCTCCTCGGTGATTTCTTCGAGGCCCAGTTGCGTGAGGCGCTGCAGGCGGAGATCCAGGATGGCGCGTGCCTGTTCGTCTGACAGCCGGTAGGTGCCGTCGCCCTTCAGGCGGTGGCGCGGGTCGGCGATGAGGGCGATCAGCGGTTCCAGCTGGCGCGCCGGCCAGTCACGCGCCATCAACGCTTCGCGCGCCGCCGCCGCATCCCGCGACGAGCGGATGAGGCGGATCACTTCATCGATGTTGGCAACGGCAATGGCCAGGCCCACCAATACATGCGCACGGTCGCGTGCCTTCTTCAGCAGGAACTTGGTGCGCCGCGTGATCACTTCCTCGCGGAACGACACGAACGACCGCAACAGGTCGAGCAGGTTGAGCATTTCCGGCCGCCCGCCGGAGAGGGCCACGTTGTTTACCGAGAACGTGGTCTGCATGTCGGAATAGCGCCAGAGCTGGTTCAGCACGATGTCGGGCTCCGCATCGCGCTTCAACTCGATCACGACGCGCATGCCTTCGCGCGAGCTTTCGTCACGAATGTCGGAAATGCCCTCAATGCGCTTCTCGCGCACATGGTCGGCGATCTTCTCGATCATCGTCGACTTGTTGACCTGGTAGGGAATTTCGGTCAGCACCAGTGCCTGCCGGTCCTTGCGGATTTCCTCCACCTGCACGCGCGCCCGCATGGTGATGCTGCCGCGCCCCGTCATGAAGGCGCTGCGGATGCCGCTGCGCCCCAGGATGATGCCGCCCGTCGGGAAATCCGGACCCGGGATGATCGGCAGCAATTCCTCAACCGTGATCTCCGGACGGTCGATCAGCGCCAGCGTGGCATCAACAACTTCGCCCAGATTGTGCGGCGCCATGTTGGTCGCCATGCCAACGGCAATGCCGCCTGCCCCGTTCACCAGCAGGTTGGGATACTTGGCGGGAAGAACCGTCGGTTCCTTGAATTCGTTGGAATAGTTGTCCTGGAAAGCCACCGTGTCCTTGTCCAGGTCGTCCAGCAGCGGAATCGCGGCGCGCGCCAGGCGCGATTCGGTGTAGCGGTCGGCCGCTGGCGGATCGCCGTCCACCGAGCCGAAATTGCCCTGCCCGTCGATCAGCGGCAGGCGCAGCGAAAAGTCCTGCGCCATGCGCACCAGCGCGTCATAGATCGCCAGATTGCCGTGCGGATGGTACTTACCCATCACGTCACCGACGATACGGGCGGATTTTTTGTAGGGCTTGTCCGGCGTGAAGCCGTTTTCATCCATCGTGTAGAGGATGCGGCGGTGCACCGGCTTCAGGCCGTCGCGCACGTCCGGCAGGGCGCGGCTGACGATGACCGACATCGCATAGGAGAGATAGCTCTGCCGCATCTCCTCTTCGATGGTGATGGGCGAAATCTCGTTCGGATTGGCAGGCGGCAAGCCTGCCTTGTCGTCGTTCTTGTCGGCCACAAATGCCTCTGCTGGTTCCCGCCGCGAACGGCTCCGGAAGGCCCGGACCACGACTCGCGAAACATCCGCGTGAGACTACTCCCGCCACCGTGTCAGGGCAATGAAATCAGCAGGTTTTTCGCAGATTCTGCGCCCGCGCAAGCGGTTGGAATCAGGCTCAGATTCGGCGGATGGAAAGACCACCGCCGCGATAGCTGCCATTGTCGCCGGAAAGGGCGGCGCAGGACGTCTTGCCATCGTTCCACTTCGACCAGGCGATGCAAAGCTGCTCACCCTTCACGCGCCACAGGCCACGGTCCTTCTCGCCCTTGGCCTGCCCCGTGATGACGCCATTCGGGCGCATCGAAACGGTCATGCTGACAAGCCCCATCACGTTCACGGCGTACTGGCCGGGCGCCAGTTGGCGAAGTTCGGAAGACGAGAGTTTGTCGCCCCCATGGGCGGCCGGCGAGAGAAGGCAGGCGGCGAGAGCCGCGGCAAGCGAAAACCGGTAAGTCATGGATAAGCCCCATCAATGAGTGGATTTGTTGCGGTGCAAAAAGCCGTCAATTGTGACGACAGTATGTCCCCGCGGCAAGGAATCAGCCGTCCGGAATCAGCTCCGGTTTCGCCACCATCTTCCCATCCTTTACAAGGAGATAGGGATTCATCTGCTCGTCCGTGGTGGGGTCCACGTCATATTCCTTCAGCACGAACTGCCCTTCGCGGAAGACATATTCGCCATGGCTGGCGGCATCCCCGATTCCCCGCCATTTGGCGTAGTGGTTGATGGTGCCCGTGGCGGGATCGAATTCCGCATTGGTGAGAATGCTGTCCGACGCAAATCCATCGACGGCAATCGAGGTCAGCTTGGTCTGTTCCTGGTCCTCGTATGTGAGCGCGAGATGCGGACTGGCAAACGACAGCCGCTGCAGGCCCGACACCGGTTCATAACCGTAGAACACATTGCTCACATTGTAAGCCGCGACCGAGCAGGTGAAGGCAAAGAGCGTGAAAGTCTGCGCGGGCTCATCGGCACCCGCGTAGTCCGGCTTATAGGTCAGGGGATAGACTTCCGGTTCATTCATCCCGCCCAATGTCTCCGCAACCTTGTCGCACGCGAAGGCCATCTCGGACGCGAAGCGTTGCCTGGCCTGGTTCAGCAGCGTAGCAGCATCGGGCGGGGCCTCATTTCCCTCCTCCGCGCCGTTGCCGCAATCGGGAAGGCCGAAGAACGTGTAGTCCGCCTCGGTGCTGACCTTGAGCTTGGCGGACTCGATCCGCAGCGGCCGGTTGGGCGGATCCTGAACCGTTCCGTTGACGGCGCGCACCGTATAACAGCCCGCGAAATAACTGGTCTTGCCCGCGCCATCCCTGGCACGCACGGCTGTCGGCACAGCATAGAACACCGAACCCGCGGCACCATCGGATTTCACCCGGCCGGTGATCACGTCGACGCGTGCCGTCCCCTCGTAGCCTTGGACATAGGCATCGAAAGTCTTGGCGGGCGGCGCGGTGAAGTAATCATACGCGCGGGCGTATTCGTGCCGGTTCACCGCATTGTAGAGCGACCGCACGAGGCTCGCCGCGTCCGAGCGATCGTCCATGTATGGCTCGTCCGCCCCGGCGCAGGGGCTCAGTGCGGCGATTGCGAGGATTGCAAGACAGGAACGGCGCATGAATGGCTTCCCCGGTATGGAAGCCGCACCAGACTAGAACGGAACCTCATCGTCAAGGTCACGCGCGAAACTCTGCTTGGCACCGCCGCCCGCCGCGCGCGGACGTTCCATCGGCGAGGATGCGCCAAAGTCGTCGCCGCCACCGCCGAAGCCGCCGCTGCTGGCGCCGCTCTCGCTGCCCGGGCGACCGCCCAGCATCGTCAGCTCACCACGGAAATTCTGCAGCACCACTTCGGTCGAATATTTTTCGGCACCCGACTGGTCCGTGTACTTGCGCGTCTGCAACTGGCCCTCGATATAAACCGTCGAGCCCTTTTTCAGGTACTGTTCCGCCACCTTGGCCAGCGCTTCGTTGAAGATCACCACACGGTGCCATTCCGTCTTTTCCTTGCGCTCCCCGCTGTTGCGGTCGCGCCAACTTTCAGACGTGGCAATCGAGAGGTTGACGATGGGCTTGCCGTCCTGTGTGTGGCGCACTTCCGGATCACGTCCGAGGTTGCCCACCAAAATCACCTTGTTCACCGATCCAGCCATCACGCGTCTCCCTTGTCACATCAGATAGGCACTGTTCACCGCCGTCATAGTCCCCGCCGCAAGGCGCTGCATCCGCTAAACACCGCCGTCCACAACCAGAACATGTTCGCTATATGTTCTATCAAACGACAAAAAACAAGACCCTGATTCTGCAACCAGGGTCCCGTTATTGTGCGTTTGCGAAAACGAACAGTCCGAATGCCTTATCCACGATGGAAAAAGCGCACGATCTTGTTCAGGGTCTTCGACTTGCGGTTCGCCGGAGCATGATGGCGAGCCTTGACGTCATGCATCATCGCGGTGCTGTAAACGTCTGAATATGTTTCAAGAATCCAGTTCATGGTAAGTCCTCATCAAATCTTGGTCCGGGTCTTTTCCGGATGTCTGCAAGGTAACTTCGCAGGTGCAAAAAGACAAACGGCGAAAACTGACATGACATGTTAGAAAAAGTTACACGACTTGTGCTAACGTCTTGCCATGGCCCGCCGACTCCCCTCGCTCAATGCCCTGAAAGCCTTCGAAGCCGCCGCCCGGAACGAGAGTTTCACCGATGCGGCGGGCGAACTTTTTGTCACCCACGCCGCCATCAGCCGCCATATCCGGGAGCTGGAGGAATATCTCGGCACGGAGTTGTTCACCCGCACCGGACGGGGCGTCGAATTGACGGCACCAGGCCGCATCTTCGGCCAGAAGCTCACGCCCCTCTTCGATCAACTCGCTGATGCCGCCCGCGAAGCCGCAGCCGTGGGCGATGCCCGCACCCTGAAGGTATCGGTGGAGCCTGCCATCGCCTCGCGCTGGCTCGTGGGCCGCATCGGCAAGTTCAGCGACCTTCACCCCGATATTGAACTCTCGATCGATGCTTCCAACCGCCTCATCGATTTCTATGCCGACGACTACGACCTCGGCATCCGCTATGGCCGCGGCCCCTGGGACGACGTGGAGATGTTCAAGCTGTCGGATGTGGTGATCTTCCCGGTCTGCGCACCCAAGCTCATCGCCGATCAGCCGGCACTGCAGCCTGCCCAGTTGGACGACTTCACCCTTCTCCACGAAAGCCGCAAGGAATACTGGGCCGACTGGCTGAAGGAAGCAGGCGTCCGCGCCGAGATGGACTGGCGCGGCACCGTCTTCCAGAACCACCTCGCCATCGAGGCCGCCGAAGCCGGACAGGGCTTTGCCCTGGGCGACCAGATCCTCTGCACTGATTCTCTTGTGGAAGGCTGGCTTTTGCGCCCCTTCTCAATCGACATGAAGGATCACGGCAGCTATTGGATTGTCCGCAAGAAAGGGTCCAAGGAGCAAGCCACGGCCCGGGCCTTCCGCGAATGGCTGATGGGCGAGATGGTGGAAACCAATCGCCGCTTCCAGTTGATCCGCGCGAAGGACCAGAAACCGTTGGCCAAGACTGCTCCGGCTGCGTGAGGAACCATGGCGAAGACTGGCAAGACCAAGACGGCGGCAGCAAAGCCGCGCCCGAAGAAGCTCAAGTATGACTGCCTGAAGTGCCCGGGCTATTGCTGCTCCTATCCCGTCATCGAAGTGAAGGACCGCGACGCGGCCCGCATCGCCAAGCATTTCGGAATGACTCTTCCGGCGGCCGAGAAGAAGTATTTCAAGGCGACCCACGGCTACAAGCGCATCATGCGCCGCAAGGCCGACACGCACTACGGCAAGATCTGCCAGTTCTTCGATACCGAAGCCCGCCGTTGCACCATCTATCTCGCGCGCCCCTCCACCTGCCGCGAATTCCCCGGCGACGACAACTGCGGCTACTACGACTTCCTGAAGTTCGAACGCGAAACCCAGGAAGACGAGACCTTCATCTCCTCGACATGGAACATCGAGAACTGAACGTCACCGCGGCGCAGAAAACCCGCCCCATTCCTGTCAAATTGACCGCGCAAGCGTTGCGGCGCTGCCAGCCATTGAAGGATGGCGGCCAATGGGGTGTGATGTACGAATGAACCAGGCGATGCACGAAACGGCGAGGCGATGGGCAGTGGCAGGATTTGCCATGGGCATCATGGCGGCTGTACCCTCCACCGCAGCGTGGGCGGGGAACGTGATCGAACTGGGTTACGTCGTCGATGTCGCGGGCTCGACTGTCCTCAAGGCCAGCTACCGCGCCGAGATCAGTGACGGCAGTTTCGAAGCCTCGCTCTTTGGCAAGACCTCCGGCGTCTCCAACATGTTCACCGGTTACAAGATGAACCTTTCCGCCTCGGGAACCGTGGACGGCGAGCGCTTCATTCCCGGCGTTTACGGCAACGACCGCAAGAAGAAGGGCAAGAAGGCCAAGTCGACGGACGTGACCTGGCAGCCGGGCGGTGGCGTCACCGTCTCCTACTCCGGCGAAGTGCAGCCCCCGCCATCGGCGGTGGCCTCGGCGCTGGGCAAGTCAACGTCCGATCCGCTCACCGCAATCCTGAAAATGGCCAACAGCCAGCAGGACAAGCCCTGCTCCGGCAAGTATCGCGTCTACGACGGCAAGGATGTGTTCGACCTGGCATTGGCCTTCCGCAAGGACGCCGGCAACGCCATGGAATGCAAGCTGACCTGGACACCGGTTGCAGGCGTTGCCGTGGACAAGGGCGACACGGAAGTGGAAACCTACGCTCTCACCCTGGGACCTGTGCAGTTGTCGTCAGGCAAGGTCTTGCATGTGCCGTTGCAGGTGGTGGGCAAGACCAAGGGCATGACTGTCACCGTATCTGCCGCCAGCGTCTCCGTTGATGGCCAGCGGGTCAGCGCGCAGGCCGACCAGTAGCCACCTGCCCGTCACACATCAATTGATGATCAGAAGCGGTAGCGCAAGCCGGCGGTGATGAAAGTCGATCCGCTCACCACGTCATCGAACAATCCGAACACACCCGAACGGTGGTGGTAACGCACCAGCAGTTCCAGGTTCTTGTTCTCCGGATTGGCGAAGGTGATTTCCGGGCCCATGTAATGCAACAGCTTCGCGGCTTCCGACTTGCTGTCGCGGCTACGCTCGAATTCCGAGGTTTCCGTGAGGTAGCTCACGCCCGTGTTCACGGCGATGGTGGTGTAGACGTAGTCGTTCCAGGGCAGGTTGTCGTAGCGCAGGTAGGCAGCAGCCCAGCCTTCGCCCAGGTCCTCATCGCCGAAGCGGAACGAGCCGCCCACTTCGCCTTCAACGAACAGATGATCACCGATCACCGGCGGCAGGATGCCTCCCGTGATGTCGTTCACCGAGCCGAAGCGATGCGAATAGGCAAGCCCGACGACGCCAAGGTCCGCCATGTCGTTGCGCCACGGCGCATACATGCTCTCCACGAAATTCGTCCACGTGGCCTGACCTGCGAAGATTGCGATCGAGTCATTTCCCGGAACGCTGTCATCGGCGCGTGCGGTGGTCAAACAGGTGGCCAGGGAAATGACCACGAACATCAGCCGGACGATGAATGACACGGGAAAAATTCCGCAAATCAGAGGGGTTGCATTGATTCACCTTTTAAGGTGTCCACCTGCCCTTGCAAAGCCATTTTTCCATTGTCCCCGCCCTGCGGAGCGGGTCGCACGATAACCCGTCACCCGGAAGCTGGACTGCCTGACTCCTGGGCATTGAGGCTTGCCAAACAGCGCCGGTTCCCTTAGCGCGGCGGCCCAATCCTGAATACGGCTGCATCAATGACAACCTCCCCGCACCTCCGCCATTCCGTGACGGCCGGCCTTCTGCTGGTGGGTGGGGCTGCGCTCACCTGGAGTTTCGGCGGCACCATCCGCCGCTTCATCGAGGCCGACAGCTGGACGGTCGTCTTCTGGCGCTCCTATTTCGCCACCGTCTTCCTGTTGCTCTACATGGCGGTGAAACACGGGCCCCAGGGCACGGTGGATCATTTCCGCGTGATGGGTTGGCCGGGCCTTGCTGTGGGTCTCTGCTTCTGCATCGCTTCCACGTCCTTCGTGGTGGCTCTCGCCCATACAACGGTCGCCAACATTCTGCTCATGCAGGCCGGCGCGCCCCTCTTTGCGGCACTCATCAGTTTCCTCGTGTTCCGTGAAGCCGTGAGCCGCGGGACCTGGATTGCCATCGCCGCAGTGATCACCGGCGTCGCCATCATGGTCTCGCAATCCTTCACCGGAGAAGTCTCGCTGATCGGCGACGGCCTGGCGCTGGTCATCACCATCGCCTTCTCCATCGCAACCGTCATCACCCGCCGCCACCACAACATCGAGATGGTCCCGGCCGTCTGCTTCGGCGTGGCGCTTGCCGCCCTGTTCTCCGGCATCATGACCACCAGCTTTGCCGTCTCGGCGGTGGACTTTGCCTGGCTCATCCTCTTCGGTGCCGTGAACCTGGGCTTCGGCCTTGCAATCTTCGTCACCGGAGCCCGCATGGTGCCCGCCGCCCTCGCAGCCCTCATCAGCACGCTGGAGCCGGTGCTGGCGCCGATCTGGGTCTGGCTTGTGCATGGCGAGGTGCCAACCCGCATGACCATCATCGGCGGCAGCGTCGTCTTCCTCGCCCTGCTTGGCCATGTATTGATGCAGTTCCGCAAGCCCCGGAAACCAAGCCGCGCCATCTGAGTTGTGGAAATCCCGGCGGCTCCTGACACGGTGCTGCCATGCGCAGGCTAAACTTCGAATTTCTTGTCTTCGTTCCCCTTTTATTCTAGTCCGGGTGCCATGGCCGAACAGAAACGCGTGATTTCCATTCAGGGTGCCCGCGAGCACAACCTGAAAAACGTCTCCCTCGAACTGCCCCGGGACAAGCTGATCGTCTTCACCGGACTTTCGGGCTCCGGAAAATCATCCCTCGCCTTCGACACGATTTATGCTGAAGGCCAGCGCCGCTATGTGGAATCACTCTCAGCCTACGCCCGCCAATTCCTTGAGATGATGCAGAAGCCGGACGTCGACCAGATCGACGGCCTCTCGCCCGCCATCTCGATCGAGCAGAAAACGACGAGCCGCAACCCGCGGTCCACCGTGGGCACCGTCACCGAAATCTACGACTACATGCGCCTGCTCTTTGCGCGCGTCGGTGTGCCTTATTCGCCGGCAACCGGCCTCCCCATCGAAGCCCAGACGGTGACGCAGATGGTGGACCGCGTCATGGCCCTCCCCGAAGGTGCCCGCCTCTACATCCTCGCGCCAATCGTCCGTGGACGGAAGGGTGAGTACCGCAAGGACCTGCAGGATCTCCAGAAGAAGGGCTTCCAGCGCGTGAAGGTGGATGGCATCTTCCACGAGATCGATGCCGTTCCCGCCCTCGACAAGAAATACAAGCACGACATCGATGTTGTCGTGGACCGCATCGTGGTGCGCGAAGACATCGCCACCCGCCTCGCTGACTCTTTCGAAACCGCGCTGAAACTGGCCGACGGCCTGGCCATTGCCGAATTCGCCGACAAGCCGCTGCCGCCGTCGCAGACGTCGGAGGAAAGCGCCAACAAGTCGAAGAACGAAACGCACGAGCGCATTATATTCTCTGAGCGCTTTGCCTGCCCCGTCTCCGGTTTCACCATCGAGGAGATCGAGCCCCGCCTCTTCTCCTTCAACAACCCCTTCGGCGCCTGCCCCACCTGCGATGGCCTCGGCACGGAATTGAAGTTCGAGCCGGAATTGGTGGTGCCCGATACAACCCTCAGCCTCCGCGACGGCGCCGTTGCGCCCTGGAGCAAGACAGGCGCCACCTCGCCCTACTACATGCAGACGCTGGAGGCCCTCGCCAGGCACTTCAAGGTCTCCATGACGACACCGTGGAAGGACCTGCCGAAGAAGGTCCGCGACGCCGTCCTGAACGGTACCGGCGAGGACGAGATCACCATCACCTATGATGATGGCCTGCGCACCTACAAGACCAGGAAGCCCTTCGAAGGCGTGATCGGCAACATCGAGCGGCGCTGGCGCGAGACGGATTCCGAATGGATGCGCGAGGAACTCTCCCGCTACCAGTCGGACCATGATTGCCACGCTTGCACCGGCTTCCGCCTCAAGCCACAGGCGCTGGCCGTGAAGATCGACAAGCTGCACATCGGCGAGGTGACGCAAATGTCCATCGCCGATGCCGACCGCTGGTACACCCAACTGGACTTCACCCTCACGCCGAAGCAAAAGGAAATCGCCGCCCGCATCCTCAAGGAAATCCGCGAGCGCCTGCGCTTCCTCGTCGATGTCGGCCTGAATTACCTGTCCCTCAACCGCGTCTCTGGCACGCTGTCGGGTGGCGAGAGCCAGCGCATCCGCCTCGCTTCGCAGATCGGGTCCGGCCTCACCGGCGTCCTCTACGTGTTGGACGAACCCTCGATCGGCTTGCACCAGCGCGACAATGACCGCCTGCTCAAGACCCTTATCCACCTCCGTGACATCGGCAACACCGTGATTGTTGTGGAGCACGATGAAGACGCCATTCGCCTCGCCGACTATGTCGTGGACATTGGTCCCGGCGCGGGCGTGAACGGCGGCCGTGTGGTGGCGCAAGGTACGCCCGAGCAGGTCATGCAGAATCCCGAGAGCCTCACCGGGAAATATCTGGTGGGCCTCGAACAGGTGCCCGTACCCCGGAAGCGCCGCACCTGGGAGAAAGGCCGCTCCATCCGTGTCTCTGGCGCCCGCGCCAACAACCTGAAAAACGTCAGCGCCGAAATCCCGCTCGGCGTCTTCACCTGCATCACCGGCGTCTCCGGCGGCGGCAAGTCCACCCTGCTGATCGATACCGTGTACCGCGCACTCGCCCGCAAGCTCATGGGGTCACGCGAAGCCCCTTCTGTGCACGACCGCATTGAAGGCATCGAACACCTCGACAAGATCATCGACATCGACCAGAGCCCCATCGGCCGCACGCCGCGCTCCAACCCGGCCACCTACACCGGCGCCTTCACGCCGATCCGCGACTGGTTCGCAGGATTGCCCGAAGCCAAGGCCCGCGGCTACGAGCCTGGCCGCTTCTCCTTCAACGTCAAGGGTGGCCGTTGCGAAACCTGCCAGGGCGATGGCGTCATCAAGATCGAGATGCACTTCCTGCCGGACGTCTACGTGACCTGCGATGCCTGCCATGGCCACCGCTACAATCGCGAAACACTGGAGATCAAATTCAAGGACAAGTCCATCGCTGACGTTCTGGAAATGACCGTCACCGAAGGCGCCGACTTCTTCAAGGCCGTTCCCGCCGTGCGCAACACACTGGAAACCTTGCAGCGTGTCGGCCTCGGCTACATCAAGATCGGCCAGCAGGCGACGACACTCTCCGGCGGCGAAGCCCAGCGCGTGAAGCTCTCAAAGGAACTCTCCCGCCGCTCGACGGGGCGCACCCTCTACCTGCTCGACGAACCCACAACAGGCCTGCACTTCCACGACGTGAAGAAACTGTTGGAGGTGCTGCATGAACTGGTGGAGCAGGGCAACTCCGTGGTGGTGATCGAACACAACCTCGAAGTCATCAAGACCGCCGACTGGATCATCGACCTGGGCCCGGAAGGCGGCGACGGCGGCGGCGAAATCGTAGCCGCCGGAACCCCGGAAGACGTCGCCCGCAATCCCCGCAGCTACACAGGGCATTACCTCAAGGACGTGCTCAAGCGGGGACGGAAGGAAGCAGCGGAGTGACCAACTCCTCGTAACTCGGCATGAGAAACTGACGTGGCAGGTTGCCATTGCGCCTGTCCCTCACCTTGGGGTGTGCCTCAAAATGTGTAAGGCCCGCCCCGCATTCCTGCAGGCTTGCTAAGCAAGGTACTAAACCTGGGAGGCAACCACCCTCAAAAACTCCGGCTCAACGTCACATAGCCCGTGACGTTCGTGTCCCCGCCCACGACGAGGCTGGAGATCAGGCCGCCCGTCACGTTGAAGGCCTCATGCCTGGAACGGAAGCCTGTGTGCAGTGTCACGTTGTCCGAAGGTCTGTCCGAGCCCGGCAAAGCAAACGGCAGGCTACCGGGAATGGACTGGAGCTGCGCGCGGTTGCTGCCAACACCGGCAAACTCATGGTCCCATGTGGCGCGGGCAAAAACCTCCGTCAGGTCGGTCAGTTCGTAAGCGAATTCGGCACCGAGGCTCCCTATCGCTGACCTGCGGTTGAAGTCGAGGAAGCGCATGGAGGTGGAAAGGTCCGGATTGTCTTCCGCGAAACCATCCAGTGAAACGTATTGAAGCAAAAGGCTGGCCAGCGGAGTCACGGTCAGCTTGTCCATCTCGACGTCATATCCGGCTGTGAAGCCCAGGCTTGCGCTGTGGCCATGCGTCTCGCCGTGATGCCGCCGCGTGGCCGCGCCAAGTGCGACAGTGCGCGTGATGTCGTAGTCCGCGAGTGAAACGTTGACGAGACTGTTCATCCACAGGTTCGTACCGCGCCAGCCGACAAACCCGCCAATACTGGCCTCCGTCGCATCGTGCTCCGTCCCGTTTCCCGCGATCTGGTAGTTGATATCCTCCACCCTGATCATTGGGGGCGTTCTCAAGAAGGTCGGCATGACGAAATTGATCTCGTCGCGGCCCTCCTCGCGCGTTTGCCGGCCGAAGCCCGCATGCACACCGAACGTGACATTGCCCCGCACATGTTTCACTCCCGCCATGGCATCAAGGTTCTCATCGCCATCAGCAAGCCCGGCCAACCCCTGCCCCCACCAGAAGTTTCCCTGCTCGCTGGGTTGCCCCAGATGCTCCGTCAGAGACTGGAACCTTGCGCGCCCTCCGGTCACTGCCGAATCTGCGATTTGGCCCATTTGCGCCGGTGCATCCAGCACGGAGAGCGCATACTGCGCCAGCAACTGGTGCCCGCCGGCCGACAAATGCACACCGTCCGCGAACAGATGGGTATAGGGCGCATCCTGAGCCACCAACGAGGTCGGATTGCATGTGAGGGAATTGGCGGTGATCTGCGGCATGCAGGCCGTTCCCGTCACATTGCTGAAGCCATAGAGTGCAGGATCGGCAACCACCTCCTGCAGCAGCGCGAACGTGTTCAATGGGATCACAGGAAGATTTGCAGCAGCGAGGCCGTCGAAGAGTTGGCTATTGAAATCTTGTGTCAGGGCCGTTGCATCTGCCTGAGCCGCCGGCCCCGCTGCACGATAAGTTGGCGCAACACCGAGATCGTAGACAGTAGGCACCAGGACGTAACGGGCACCCGCGTTGGCAAGCGCCTGCACCATGGCAACCTCGCCCACCACAGCATCGTCAATGGCTGTGGGAGGAGCGATACCCGCTAGCACCAAAGCGATGTCATTCATGCCACCCCAGACGGTGTACAGCGCACCCGGATCCGCCACACCGCCGTGTTCTGTCAGGTAATCGTTCACCCGAGTGTTCATCGACGGAACAGGACCAAGGGCACCCACCCAATCGACGACGACGCGGGCACCGCCATTTGCATAATTCGTGCCGGTCTGTCCGTTGCCGTTGGGATCAGCCGAAGTCCCCAGTTCGTCAGCAATGATTTGCGCCCAGACATCAGCAGGATTCGTGGTGAACTGCCCCGTGACTGGCCGAACGGAGCTTGGCAGCAAGGGTCTGTAGAAACCGGCGTCAGTGAGGCCGTCACCAAAAAAATAAGTCTCGGAAAAAGACCCGGCCAATGCCGTGCCCATGCTTGCAAGAATAGAAACTGCAATTCCAGACGCGAGGTGGACTTGTCGCCACATGATTTATTCTCCCCACCCCGGTTGCAGTCCAGCAGAGGAGGAGGTTGAAAAAAAGACGCAGGCTACAATCAAAAATTGCCTTTTTCGTCGTTACAAAGGCAAATTCGTGCACGGAGTTCCAGCCGGGAGGTCCCCGACCTGAGCATGCTCAGGACTTGAAATGCCGGGGCGACGAATTGCTCACGCGAGATCATCAAGAAATATCAGCGTGTGAACATGTCCCGCTGCCAGGCAACTCACCAGGTGACCCCTGTCACAGTGAGGAGCGAAACGCGACGCCTGCACGCCGTGGCTTTGGGAAAAACCTCACACCTCGTCCCCATCCAGCAAGTTCTTCACGCCGCCGCGCCGGCCTTTTGGCACATAGAATCCGAAGCCCAGTTCCTTGATCAGTCCGCCAGCGAGTTTGTTCACTTTCTTCATCGAGCGCTGCAGGTGTTGCGGCGTGCTATCGCCTTTGCGCCGCCGCCCGAGGATCTCGTTCAGCACGAGTAGGTCGAGCACCGAGGACTGCACCCAGTCCAGATCCTTGCTGTAGCCCGCCACCCACTTCAGCTTCACATCGCCATTCTTGAACAGGTGATCGGCGAGGCTGCGCGCCCCGAAGGCGCAAGCGCCGAGATACAGGCCGATGAATTGCGAGCCATCGCTTGCAGCGAGTGCGTTCCGCAGTTCGGTGCGGGTCAGGCGCTGCTCACCCTCGAAGTGCAGGCCGCCCTCGTCGCCATGCGAGGCAAAGTAGAGATATTTGCAATGCCGCAACGATCCGATGCGCGTGATGGCCTCTTTGGCCGCCTGCTCGGAATTCACCATCTCATAGTGATAGGTGTGGGGATTGTCGCAGTGGATATCGGCAATCAGGTCGAAAAAGCCCCGCACGGACACATTCGACCGGGCCCACCACCGCGTCTCCAGCACAGCAATGTTCGTATGCTTCATCGCCAAGATACTCGTCACAATACAGACAGGATGGGCTCGATGTCCGTCCACCAGACGGCACTGAACCCGTTGCATACGGTGACATTCCGCGCCCCAACATTCAATGCCGTCTTGCGCCGCGGAGTGAACCTTGAACGGGAAAACGGCGGGCCTGCACACGCATAGATTTTATCCCGTCACCCCCATCCGCCCGCTCCGGACGAAGTGCGGCCTACTGCGCGTCGATGTCGCCCTGCGTTACGTGGTAGGTGGCTGTGAACTGGAATGTTCCGGCTGGATTGAGCGAGGCCAAAAGCGCCGGCGAAGGCGTGGGCGGTGTGCCGGTGCCGCTGTGGGCGTCACCAACGGAGATATTGGTCATCGTCACATTGCCGGTGTTGGTGACGTCGTAATAGTAGGTGATGACGTCGCCCGGATCCGCCTGGCCGATGGTGCCGCCATCGGTGGTGATGACGAAGGACTTGTCGATGCTGAGTGTCGCCGTCTGCGAGATCGCCGTCGTCACCGCAGCCGAAGTCGTGGGCGCGGTCTGTGTCGTGTCGAAGGTCGCAGTATTGGAATAGGTGCCGCCGTTGTTCATGTCGGACAGCGACACGGTATAGGTCGCCCCATAGAGCCAGACCTCGCCCACATCCACGGCGCCATCGCTGTCGGTGTCGCCAGACGAATAGCTTGGCCCGCTTGTGAGCGTCCGCGCGCTCCCGGCCTGGGTGAACGAGTCGGTGAGGCTGAGGCCCGTCAGCGTCTGATTGCCCGTGTTGCTGATGGTGATGAGCCAGGTGATCGTCTGGCCCGCCGCGGTGATAGGGTTGGGCCCACCCGTCTGCCCCTTCAGGATCGAGAACGAAGCCGTGCGCGAAACATTCGTGGTCACGGTGCCCGTGGTCGAAGGTGTGGTCTGTGCCGTGTCATAGGTGGCACTGTTGGTGAAGTTGCCGATGCCGTCCATGTCCGTCTGCGGCACGGTGTAGGACGCCGCATAGGTCCACGTCTCGCCCACGTCGATGGCAGCATCGCTGTCCGTGTCGCCGCTCGCATAGCTGGGACCGCTCGTCAGCGTGCGCGCGGCGCCACCCAACTGGAAGGTATCGCTGATCGACAGTCCGTTGAGCGTCTGGTTGCCGCTGTTCACCACCGTGATGGTATATCCGAGCACCTGCCCCGCGGCCGTGATCGTGGCAGGCCCGGACGTCTTGGCCTTCGCCACGGTGAAGGAAGGAGACCGCGTGACGCTCGTCGTCACCGTGTTGGAAGTGACTGGCGCAGTCTGCGCCGTGTCGAATTGTGCGAGGTTGCTGTAGCTCCCCGTGCCATCAATGTCGGCTTGGGTCGTTGTATAGGTGGCGCTGTAGAGCCACGTCTCGCCCACGTCGATGGCGCCATCGGAATCAGTGTCGCCCGAGGTATAGGCCGGACCGCTGCTCAGGGTGCGAGCCGCACCACCAAGCTGGAACGTGTCACTCACCACAACGGGCGTCGTGAGCGTCTGGTTGCCCGTGTTGGCGATGGTCACGCGATAGGTCATCACCTGCCCCGCCGCCGTCACCGGGTTGGGGCCGGAGAACTGGCTTTTCACATTGGTGAACGAGGGCGAGCGCGTGACGCCGGTCGTCACCGTGTTGGAAGTGACTGGCGCGGTCTGCGCCGTGTCGAAGGTTTCGACATTAGTGAAGCTGCCGCTCGCGTCGATATCGGCCTGGGTCGACACATAGCTCGCGGTGTAAGTCCAGATTTCACCCACATCAATGGCACCATCACTGTCGGTATCACCTGAGGAATAACTGGGACCGGCCGCCAGCGTCCGCCCCACGCCACCCAACTGGAAGGTATCGCTCACCATCACCGGGCCAGTGAGTGTTTGGTTACCCGAATTGGCAACAGCAATCGTGTACGAAAGCGTCTGCCCCGCCGCTGTGATGGGTCCGCCCGCAGCGGGAAGCGCCTGGGCCTTGCTGTTGGTGAACGACGCCGTGCGCGTCACGTTTGTCGTCACCGTGTTGCTGGTCTTGGCGCCCGCCTGTGTGGTCGAATAAGCGGCCTGGTTGGTGTAGGATCCCGTGCCGTCCACGTCGGTCTGCGGCACCGTGTAGGTGGCTGCATAGATCCACGTCTCCCCCACATCGAGGGCGCCATCCGAATCCGTGTCGCCCGACGACAATGTGGGTCCCGCCGTCAGCGTGCGGGCGGCTCCGCCCAGCTGGAACGTGTCGGAGGTGAGCGAAGGCGACGTCAGCGTCACGTTGCCCGTATTGGCCACCGTGATGGAATAGCCGATGACGTTGCCAGCGGCCGTCACCGGCGATGGTCCGCTCGATTGCGCCTTCACAATCGTATAATTCGGCGTCTGCGTGATGGTCGTGGTGACCGTGTTGGACGTTTTCACCGCCACCTGCGCACATGCCCATGTCGACACGTTGGTGAATGAGCCGCCTGTGTCGATGTTCGCCTGAGTGACGTTGTAGGTCACGGTATAGAGCCACGTCTCCGTATCCTGCACGATGCCGTCGCTGTTCGTGTCACCGGACGTCAGCGTCGGCCCCGATGTCGGCGTCAGCGTCGTGACACCGAGTTTCAGAGTGTCGGTGACCACAGGACTGGTGAGCACCGCGGTGCCGTTGTTGTCGACCGTGATCGTGTAAGTCAGGGTGCCGGGGGCGTTGATGGAACCGGCGCTCACCGCTTTTGAGATGGTGAAGTTGGGATTGTCATTGTCGAAGATGGTGATGGTAGGCGGGGTCGCGCTGATGCCGGCATAGCCCGTGCCTGCTGCCGTGATGGTCGCGGGTGCGCAGGAATGCGTACCTTCGGCGGAGGCATCGTTGACCGCGGTCACCGTCACGGTCTGCGGCGTGGTGAAGTTGGCTGCCGTAAACGTAAGAGTCGTCGGCGCGAAGGTGCACTGGGAGGCGGGCGAACTCGCACCGATCGTGACGGTGACAGCCGAGCTGCCGGCTGGCGGACTGACGGGGCGAACCGTGAAAGCTGCCGTATCGCCGCCCTCGGTCGCCGTGGCATCGGTCACTGCAACGGATAGTGCCGAAAGGCCCCAGCGCAGGGTGAACGTGCCTGTCGCACCGCTTGAATAGGTGTCCACCTGAAAACGATAGGTGGTGCCGGACACCGCATTGAAGGAGAGGAAGCTGCCGTAATTGGCATTGACGGTGCTGTTGCAACCCGTCGTGTCATCGTTGGTTCCAACCGCCGTGAGGGCGTTCACGGCAGACCCCGTATACGCTGCCAGGGTCGTGTCGGTGTTCGTCACCGTCTCGGAGGTAATGTTGCAAGTGCCGATGGTGAAAAGGCCGGAGGCAGTCGCAGTCCAGGAATACCAATCTGAGGTGGTTGCACCACCGATGAAGTTGGGTTCGCCCGTTTCACCCGTCATGCCCGCGGTCGTCCCGGCAATACTTCCGGAGGAACCACTTAAGATTGTACCGGGGAACGTGTCGCTTGCCCATGCGCCAGCGGCTGCGGCGAACAACGCCACCCAGATCGCCACCAGCCATCTCAACAACCACACAGACATCACACAAACTCAGAAAGCGACAGCGTATCCGCACGTGGTTAAAAATCCGCTATCACTCTTCTTCTGGTTGTGTCGCTGTGCCAAATGCAAAAAGGCCGCCCCGGAAGGCGGCCTTTCGCAACTGGTATGGGAAGCAGATTAGCGCTTCGAGAACTGGAAGCGGCGACGGGCCTTGGCCCGGCCATACTTCTTGCGTTCCACCGTGCGGCTGTCGCGCGTGAGGAAGCCGCCCTTCTTGAGGGCCGAACGCAGTTCCGGCTCGAAATTGGTAAGGGCACGGGCAAGGCCATGGCGCACTGCACCGGCCTGTCCGGAAAGACCGCCACCGACGACGGTGCAATCGATGTCCAGTTCGCTCAGGCGGTTCGACGTGACCAGCGGCTGCTGCACGATCATGCGCAGAACCGGGCGGGCGAAATACTGCTCGATCGCCTTGCCGTTGACGGTGATCTTGCCCTTGCCGCGCTTGACCCAGACGCGCGACGTGGCGTCCTTGCGTCGGCCGGTGGCATAGGCGCGGCCCTGCTTGTCGAGCTTGGGCTTGGCCGGCGTGACAGGAGCCGCGGCCGGCGCGGAGCCGAGGCCCATGGCCTGGCCCAGGTTGGCGAGTGTTGTTGCTTCAGCCATGGTCAATTAGCCCCTTGCAGAATTCTTGGCGTTCATGGCCTTCACGTCGAGCTTCACAGGGTTCTGTGCCTCGTGCGGATGGGCGGCGCCCTTGTAGATGCGGAGATTGGTAAGCTGCTGGCGCTTCAGCGAAGCACCCGGCAGCATGCGGCGGACAGCGGCTTCGAGCACGCGGTCCGGATGCTTGCCATCGAGATAGTCCTTGGCGACCCGTTCCTTGATGCCGCCCGGGAAGCCCGTGTGCCAGTAGTACTTCTTCTGGTCGCGCTTCTTGCCCGTGAGCAGAACCTTCTCGCAATTGATGACGATGATGTTGTCACCGCAATCCATGGAGGGCGTGAAGGTGGTCTTGTGCTTGCCGCGGAGACGGTTGGCGATGACGGTGGCGAGACGGCCGACAACGAGGCCCTCCGCGTCGATCAGCACCCACTGCTTCTGGATGTCCGCAGCTTTTGCGGTATAGGTTTTCATCTCTGGAACTTTCAAAGTGGCCGGAAAACGAGAGACGCCATCTCTAACAATGGCGCCTGTTCGTCGCGGCTGATAGTCGAGGGCCCCCACCATGTCAACGGAAAGCGGCGTAAACAGGCGTTTTTTCTATGTGGTAACATATTACCCGCGCAGTTTACATTTTCCCTGAAAACACTGTCAATGCCACTGGCACCCCGCCGCGTTGTCGCCTATCCTCCGCGCCGAATGGGAGATGGGCTCATGCGTTCCGTGGGCTGCAAGGCCGGTCTGACAAGTGTGGCGTTGCTCGTCGCGTGGGGCATGGCCCCGGCGGCTTTTGCCCGTATTCCCGCTTCCACAGACCTCCCGCCCTTGCCCCCCAGCTATTGGGATGAATTCGTGTCACCGGACGAATCGGTGGCGCAGCAGACCCCCGCCGCCACGCCCGCGCCGGCCGTGCCTGCTCCGGCACCGCCGCCTGCCACCACAGCGCCGCCTGCTCCCCCTGCACCGGCTACCACACCTCCAGCCACGGCAGCCCCGGCGACTCCGCCTGGAACGCCGCCGGCAGCACCGGCACCTGGTGCCGCCCAGCAGGAACCCACTCCGGATGAAGTGCTTCCCGATCTCTCGCCGGAAGGTCAGGAAGGATTCAGCGTTGGCGAAATCCCGACTGTCGAGGTGGTGGAACTGACGCCCGACACCGCCCGCAAGGCCATGGATGCCTATGTGCTCGTCCACGACAAGTATAAGGACGCGCCGCTGGAGAACTACGAGAACCTCCAGGACTTCGTGGACCAGGACGCCCAGGGCAAGGCCTTCGAGGCCGACATCAAGAGCTTCGGCTTCGGCACAGCGAATGAGTGGAACACCACCATCACCACCGTCGGCTTCGCCTACACCAACCTCCTCGACGACCAGACGGCCGATCTCAAGCAGCAGATCGAGGAAGTGAAGAATGACACGGAAATGGCCCAGGACATGCGCGACCGTATGGTTCAGGCCCTCAGCGCCATGATCCCCTCGGACAACAACCGCAAGGTCGTGGACGAGATGATGAAGGATCCGGTCTACGCCGAAAAACTCAAGATGCTCGAGACCGAAGAGGAATGACCACGCACCTGCGCATGGCGCGGGAAGGCGCAGTACTTCGTCTCACGCTGAACGACACGCCAACGCGCAACTCCCTCTCCGAAGCCATGATGGCCGAACTTCAGTCCGCGCTGGACGACGCGGAAGGAGACCATGCCATCGGTGCCATCATCATTGCAGCGGCTGGCGACGTCTTCTCCTCCGGTCACAATCTGAAACAGCTCACGGCCCGCCGCGCCGATGCGGACAAGGGCGAAGCCTATTTCGCTGCCCTCTTCGCCACATGCGCCCGGCTGATGACAAGCATCGCCCGCCACCGCTGCGCCGTGATCGCCGAGGTGGATGGCCTCGCAAGTGCCGCCGGTTGCCAACTCGTCGCCACCTGCGACCTGGCGTACGGTTCTTCACGCGCCAGATTTTGCACACCCGGTGTGAACATCGGGCTGTTCTGCTCCACGCCCATGGTGGCGCTGTCGCGCAATGTGCCCGCCAAACAGGCCATGGAAATGCTTCTGACCGGTGACGTGATGAACGCCGATTTCGCCGCGCGCGCCGGACTGCTGAACGCCATCGTCCCGCAGAACGAATTGACAGCGCATGTCTCGGCACTGGCACAGCGCATCGCCGGAAAATCCCAATCCGCCATCGCCTATGGCAAGCGCGCCTTCCACGAACAACGCGCCATGCCGCTGGAGGACGCCTACGCCTTCACGGCCACGGTGATGACTCGCAACATGCTCGACGGCGCGGCCTGCGAAGGCCTGGATGCCTTCATCAGCAAGCGCAAGCCGCACTGGCCCCCGCTGTGACACAGCCTCATGCGCCGCGCCTCAACTTCGTGACCCTTGGTGTGCGCGACCTCGCGGTATCCCGTTCGTTCTATGAAAGGCTCGGTCTCACACCGCACACAATGGGGAACGACTCCGTCGCCTTTTTCGATATCAATGGCACGGTGCTCGCCCTCTTCGGCCACGACAACCTCGCCGCCGATGCCGGGCTTGCACCAACGGTACCGCCCGCCTTCCGGGGCGTGAGCCTGGCCTGGAACGCCACAAGCGACCGCGAGGCCGACGCCATCTTTGCCCATGCGCTGGCCTGCGGCGCGACTGCCGTGAAACAGCCGCACAAGGTCTTCTGGGGCGGTTATTCAGGATACTTCGCTGATCCCGATGGCCATCTCTGGGAAGTGGCGCACAATCCCTTCATCACCATTGACAGCAGCGGTCACGTCATTTTGCCGGCCACACCCCAATGAACCACGACAGTTACAGCCCCGACTACATCCGAACCATCCTGCAGGAGGTCAAGACGATTGCCTTGGTCGGCGCATCCGCCAACACGGTGCGCCCCTCCTATCTTGTCACCAAGTATCTGATCGACAAAGGCTACACCGTCCATCCGGTGAACCCGGGCCTTGCCGGCCAGGAGTTGCTCGGCCGTCAGGTCTACGCAAGCCTTGCCGACATTCCCGGCCCCATCGACATGGTGGACATTTTCCGCAATGCCGATGCGGCAGCAGCCATTGTCGACGAGGCGCTGGCCTTGCCCGATAAGCCGAAAGTGATCTGGATGCAGTTGCAGGTGCGCAATGATGCCGCGGCCGCCAAGGCCGAGGCCGCCGGCCTGAAAGTCGTCATGAACCGCTGCCCCAAGATGGAATATGGCAAGCTCTCGGGCGAATGGGGTTGGGTCGGCGGCGATCCCGGCTTCATTTCGTCGCGCCGCCAGCAATTGCACGAGAGCGGACGCATGCAAAGCCTGGGACTCGGTGTAAAGAAGACGTAGCGCATCATCGGGAACTGGCGCCGCGCCGCCGCAACACAATCGAGACGACCATGACGACAGCACCTGCCCTCGCTTCCGCCAAATACACCAACGTGGCCATTGCACTCCACTGGATCATCGCGCTGCTGGTCCTGTTTTTGCTCTTTCCCGGCGAGGATTACATCAAGGTGCATCGCGGCGAATCCCTCGCGGGTTGGCAGCCCACGGCCCACGCGTCGCTGGGTATTCTCGTTCTCATCCTGAGCCTCGTGCGCATCGCCTGGCGGATCAGCCACCCCGCACCGCCGCTGCCGTCCATGCCGGGTTGGCAGGTGAAGGCCACCGCGGCGCTGCACGGCATGCTCTATCTGCTCACACTTCTCATTCCGCTTTTCGGCTGGATGGCCCTCGCCCCCTATGGCGCCGAACGCGTGAACCCCGAGGCTATCTCATTCTTCAAACTCTTCCCGTTGGATGTCTGGCCAAACCTGGGGGAATGGACGGGCGAGTTGCATGAACTGACGGGCACTCTCGCCGAAATCCTCATTGCGCTTCATGTGCTGGCCGCCCTCAAGCACCAGTTCATCGACAAGGACGGCCTGATGCGGCGCATGATGTTCCGCTGAACGCAATTGCGCAATCGGCGCAGGCGTTCTAGTTTTGCGGCACATGATGGAGGATCACATGGCCGACAAGACACCCGGATTTGACACGCTTGCCATTCACGCCGGCGGTGCCCCCGACCCCGCAACCGGCGCGCGGGTAACACCGATCTATCAGACCACGGCTTACGTCTTCAACGACGTGCAGCACGCGGCCGACCTCTTTGCCCTGCGCGCCTTCGGCAACATCTACACCCGCATCATGAACCCCACCCAGGCGGTTCTGGAATCCAAGGTGGCGGCGCTGGAGGGCGGCACGGCTGCCCTTGCCGTGGCATCCGGACATGCCGCGCAGTTGCTGGCCTTCCACACCATCATGCAGCCGGGCGATGAATTCGTGGCGGCGCGCCAGCTCTACGGCGGCTCCATCAACCAGTTCAACCATTCCTTCAAATCCTTCGGCTGGCATGTCGTCTGGGCTGACGGCGAAGACCCGGCAAGTTTTGAAAAGTCGATCTCTCCCAAGACCAAAGCGATCTTCGTGGAGTCGATCTGCAATCCCGGTGGCCGCATCACCGACATTGCCGCCATTGCAAAGATCGCCCAGAAGGCAGGCGTGCCTCTGATCGTGGACAATACGCTGGCCACGCCTTACCTGTGCACGCCGTTTGCGCACGGCGCCAACATCGTCATTCACTCCCTCACCAAGTTCATGGGCGGCCACGGCAATTCCATGGGTGGCGTCGTCGTTGATGGCGGCAATTTCGATTGGTCCAAGAGCGGCAAGTATCCGCTCCTCTCGGAACCGAACGACAGCTACCACGGCATGAAGCTGCACGAGACCTTCGGCAACATTGCCTTCGCAATCGCCTGTCGCGTCCTGGGCCTGCGCGACCTTGGTCCGGCCATTGCGCCGCTCAACGCGTTCCTCATCCTCACCGGCATGGAAACCCTGTCGCTTCGCATGCAGCGCCACTGCGACAATGCGCTGAAGGTGGCGGAATGGCTGGCCAAGCACCCCAAGGTGTCGTGGGTCAACTATGCCGGCCTGCCATCCGACAAGCATCACGCGCTGCAGAAGAAATACGCCCCGCGCGGTGCGGGCGCGGTCTTCACCTTCGGCCTCAAGGGTGGCTACGACGCCGGCATCAAGCTGGTGTCATCGGTGAAGATGTTGTCGCACCTCGCCAACCTCGGCGATACGCGCTCGCTGATCATCCACCCTGCCTCCACCACACATAGCCAGCTTTCCAAGGATCAGCTGGTGAAGGCGGGCGCAGGCCCGGATGTCGTCCGCCTCTCGATCGGCATCGAGGACGTGGCCGACATCATCGGTGATCTCGATCAGGCCATGGCATAGGCTGCAAGGCCCGCGGGCCGCAACAGACGCATGTGAAGATGCCACAGGGCGAGGGCGAGCACGATCAACGCCCCGCCCTGGTGCATCAGCGCCACGCTGAGCGGAACGCCGTGCACAACGGTCATGATCCCGAGCACCATCTGAATCAACACCGCCGCCGCCACGAACCAGCCGGTGCGGGGTGAACGCCGCGCCATCCACAGGACGTAAGCCAGGATCACGTAGGCGATGAGCCGGTGGTTGAACTGCACCGTCAGCGCATTTTCGAACAGGTTCTTCCACTGCGGTTCCGTGACAAACATTCCGGCAGGAATCCATTCGTCATTCATCATGGGCCAGGTGTTGGAGGCAAAGCCCGCATCCAGCCCTGCAACAAACCCGCCCGCCGCGATCTGCAGGAAGATCAAGCCGATCAAACCGGCGGCGAGAAGATTGTCTGCCGTCGCAGCCCATTGCCGCGTACGGTTCAATCCCAGCGCCGTCCACACCACGCCCGCAAACAACGCCACCGCAAAGGTGAGGTGCGCCGCCAACCTGTATTGGCTCACATCAATCCGTTCGCTCAAGCCGGACGCCACCATGAACCAGCCGAGCGCACCCTGCGCACCCCCCAACACGAACAGCAGCACCAGCCGCGGCCAGATGGCGCGAGGTATGGCCCTGATGGCCGCGAAATAGAGAAGCGGCAGCAGGAACACGGCGCCGATCATCCGGCCGAGGAAACGGTGGCTCCACTCCCACCAGTAGATGAACTTGAAATCTGCAACCGACATCCAGCGGTTCTGCACCTGGTATTCGGGGATGAGTTTGTATTTTTCGAATGCCTGCAGCCAGTCCGCCTCCGTCAGCGGCGGTATGGCGCCGAGGATGGGCTTCCACTCCGTGATCGAAAGACCGCTGTCGGTGAGGCGCGTCGCCCCGCCAACAATCACCATGCAGAAGATCAGGAAGGCGACGGCCCAGAGCCAGATGGACACGGCGGGAGGCATACGGGTGGGAGCGGGTATCATTCCAGCCAGATAGAGCCTGCCCCGGATTGCTTCAAGCCATCCATCGGGGGCGCACGTGCGCCCCTTCCCCGCACCCGCCCGCGGCGATAAGGAGAGGCCATGACCCTCCGCACGCGCAAGCTCATAGGCACCTTTGCCACCGTCTTCTGGATTGCCCTCTATGCCCTCGTCGCCATGGCCATTGGCGGACAATATGTGGTGGGCCACGGCATGCTTGCGGAATTGTCGTACTATGTGATCGCGGGCGTGGCCTGGGTGCCTGTTGCCATGATCATCATCAAGTGGATGTCCAGGCCCGATCCCGTCTAGCCGACGTTCAGCCGCCGTCCCATGTTACTCATGCGCCCCGGAAGCCCTGACGCCAGCACCTTCAACCAGTGCATCCGGTCATATTTGCTCGACACCATCACGCGCGGCAATCCATGAATGTGTGCCGCATGGTCAGCATATACGGCCCCCATGCGGGTGGTGACGGCACTGGCATAGCCGGCTTCCGCCGCCATGCGGAAGTCACGCGGCCCCGCATGCCCCACGTTGCCATAAGGAAAGGCAAAATGGCGAACGGGCCGTTGGAGCTCGCGCTGCAGCCGCTGGCCTGAATCCGCGATTTCCGCACGCGCTTGGTCTTCCGGCAAGCGGGACACCGCAAAGTGATTGTTGGTATGCGCACCGATCGTCGCAAGCGGATGCTCCGCCATGCGCCGCACCTCATTCCAGTCCATGATCAGATCACGGCACATCTGCCGGAGATCGATACCGTGACGTTCACACGCCTCACGGACCCACTGCCGTTGCACATGTTCCGGCATCGCCTGCAGCGTGGGCGCCAGGGCTCCCCAGGCCTTCGCCTTCGCCGCAGCGCTTCCATCAAGGACAGCTGATGCACCGGGCATGCTGATTTCTCCGCTCCCCGCGGCGATCATGCGTTCCAGCGCCAGCCACCACATCTCAGCGCTGCCATCCACAAAACCGGGCGCCACATAGACGAGGAAGGGACAATCATGCTTTGCAAACACCGGAAGGGCATGCACCAGATTATCGCGATAGCCGTCATCCAGCGTGAACACGGCGAACGGGCGCAGCGATTGCGTCTTGCCTGCAATCCGCAGCAAGGCATCGTCCAATGACAGGAACTCATAGCCCGCCGCCTGCAACATGGTCAGCGCCGCATCGAGAAATTCCGGCGTCGAGGACAAGCCGCTGTTGGGCGAAAAGCCATCCGGCGCAGCAACTGCGGGCCGCACGGAATGCATGCAGAAGATCACACCCAGGCCCTGTGCCCAAGGGCGCAACGCAACAGCCGCACCGGTGCGGTGCAGAGCCTCGAAAGTCAAACGCAGAAGTGTCGTGGAAGCAGACATGCGGCGGGAAAAAGACCACACCCCCCGTAACGGATTCCTTAACGGACGGGTGCGGCAGTTACGATCAACTCGCCGCCTTCAGCGCGCCATCAGCAACATGAGTATCCAGCTTCACGAAATAGGCCTGCCGTATGCCCCGTGCCGACAAAGTCTTGGCGGCGGCCACGGCGTCCTTCTGCCGCTGAGCAGACGCAAGAAAGATCATCGCAGCCATCCCTTGCACCGCATCCGGCGTGGCAGCCGACGCTTCACCGGCATTGACGAGAATGACGTCATACACCTGCGCCAGCGAGGCCAGCACAGCAGGCATGCGCGCCGCCAGCGTTTGTGACGGCACGATGGCTCCCGGCATCCCCAGCCGCATCACCTGCACCGCACTCTTGTGATCGCGCACGATGACCTTGGCCACGTCGGCCTGCCCGGCCAGCAATTCGCAAAGCCCCTGCCCGTCCGTCAGCGCCATGAGGTCCTGCACGTTGGGGCGTGTCGGTGAAATATCCAGCAGCATGGTCTTCAGCTTGCGGGCAGAAAGGGCGCGCGCCAACGCCACGCTGGCAAAGGCCGTATCGAACGTGCCGCCGATGCTGGTGAGCGCATAGGACTTTGCAACACCTTTGCCCGCATTGTCGGCAATGGCAGCAGCCATGCGCTGAAGCGGTTCGGCCAGTTCCGGAACGGCATCGACATTGTCGAGCTGCACAAAGGCTTTGATCAACTGCGGCACGACGGGAAGCGAAGCCAGCAATTGAGGCACAGGTTCCGGCGCAGCCGCCTGCACCGGCGCCACTGTCATGGCGCGCCGCATGATTGCCGCGTCTGCCTCGTCAACAACGATATCCAGCGGCGGAATGGAAACATCCGCCCGGCCCTGCATCACATGCGCGACGGCAGGCATGGCACGTTCCGCCTGCGGACCGGCCACCGGTGTTGCTGCTTCGGCAACGCGGCCCGATTGCCGGATCACTTCAAAGAGAAACGCAAGCCCAAGGCCGGCCGTGAGACCCGCGAGAAGTGTCAGCATCAGTGTCGGGCCGACCTTCGGGAAGAACGGCACAGCGGCCACGCTCGCCGTCTGGATGATGCGTGCATAACCCGGTTGCAGGTTGAGGTCCTGCCGCGCGTTTGCATCGGCATAGCGCGCCAGCATGGTTTCAAGCAGCGCGGAATCCGCCGCGGCCTCACGCTCCAGCTCCTTCAGCTTCACATCGCTCTGAAGTGCACCGCCTTCACGCGACTTGAGTTGTTCCAGTCCCTTGCGCAGGCTTTCGGCTCGCGCCTCGGCCACCTTCGCCTGGCCTTGCAAGGAATCCACAACGCGAAGCGCTTCGCGGCGCAACTGCTTCTCAACCCCCAAAAGCTCGCGGCTTGCCGCAATCATCTTGGGATGGCTGGGAAGATACGTCGCGGACAATTCCGAAACCTTGCGCATCGCCGCAACCTGCTGCTCGCGCAAGCGCTGCACCACCGTGTTGTTGAGGACATCGGCGGAAGCATCGACAGAGCCGACGCTCTCCAGCATGGAGGAAATCTCGTCGGCCTTGGCACGGGCCTCGCTGCTTGCAGCCTCGGCCAGCGTGATCTGGGTGTTGAGTTCGGAAATCTCCTGCGTGCCCAGCGTTGATGTCTGGCCTTTCAGCAATCCCGCTTCTGCGCGGAATGTCTCCACGGCGGCTGCGGAGGCCGAGACCTTCTGGCGCAAGACGTCAATCTGCCCACCCAGCCAGTCACGGGCGCGCGCATTGGGGCCGGACTGGCTTTCGCGCGTTGACAAGACATAAGTCTCGGACAGCGCGTTCGCCACCGCCGCAGCCGTCTTGCCGTCAAGTGCAGCATAGCGGACGACAATCACGTTCGACAGCGGGATCTGATAGATCGACGCATTCTTGATCAGGTGCTCGACAGCGCGCTGCTCGCCGCTCATCAACCGCGGGTCAGTGCCGAAGCCCATGGCCAGCATTGTCTTTTTGACCTTGCCCACGCCCTTGCGCAGCGGATCAAACTCGCCCTGCCCTTCCAGTTGCAGCTGCTTCACAACACGTTGCGCCAGGTCTTCCGACTTCAGCACGGAAACCTGCGAGGTCACGAAGCGGTCGTCGATCTGGTCGCTGCGTTGTTCCTGCGTGTTGTTGGGGCGGTCGAACGGCGTCGAAAGGTTGGCCACGAGAATCTGCGACTCGCTTGCATATTGCGGCGCGTTGACTGCAAGGATGCCGAGGCCTGCGAGGCCACCAAGGCCGAGGCACGCGAGAATGAGAAGAGGCCGGCGCACCATGCCGCGCGCGATATCCGCGATGCTGAGGCTGGATGTTGGCGGAAGAGGCTGCTGCATGACGTCCCTGAAACGCAAACACGAATAAGACAAACGACTCGGAAGGCTGGCGCGCTCCGCAACCCTGACGTTTCGGACTTTATGGTTTCCATTCCATTAACGCGAACACCCTCGTGGGCTTAAGTCATTGTTCACCATGATTGCTTATGCCTTGCCCAATCATGCAGGCGGCATCCCTCCTGCGTGCAGTTAGTGTGAATGTGGTGTCCAATGCGTTTTCTCTCCTTGATCGTTGTGGCCGTGATGCTTCAGGCGTGCGCCAATACGTGGGAAACTGATGGACCCGCCTCGCCTCCCGGCGGCACTGGCATCACCGCAGAAGACCAGCTTGCTGAAGGCCCGGACGCCGTCGCCTCGATCACCAAACTGCCCGATCACAACAACGTCGGCGCGCTGCCCCCCTTTGCAACACAGGGACACGCCGCGGCTTATGAATTCGGCACAGGCTACCGTGTCGGCGCAGGAGACCGCCTGAGCATCCGCGTCGCCGGAGAAACGGACCTTACCGGCGAATATGTCGTCGATCCGTCCGGCGTCCTTTCCCTGCCCTATGTGCAGTCCGTTCCCGTTGCAGGCCTCACCAGTGGCGACATCGAGCAGCTCATCGTCCGCCGCCTCAAGGCCGGCTACCTCCGTGATCCCAAGGTCTCGGTGCAGCCCATCAATCTCCGTCCCTTCTACATCATGGGGGAAGTCACCACGGCAGGTTCCTTCCCTTATCAAGGTGGGCTGACCGTGCAGCAGGCCATCGCCACCGCTGGCGGCTACAGTCCGCGCGCCGACCAGGGTGCCGTCCTCATGACGCGGCGCACCGCCACTGGCACCAAGACCTACAAGGTGCCCGTGACCACCCAGGTCTATCCCGGCGACATCGTTTTCATCCGCGAACGCTGGTTCTGATCCGGAGCAGGCTGGTGCGCATTCTCCATGTCTTCCGCAGCCCCGTGGGTGGCCTGTTCCGTCACGTGCGCGACCTCGCACAGGGCCAGTCCGACCTCGGACATGACGTTGGCCTGTTCTGTGATTCCTCAACTGGCGGCGCAAATGCCGAACGCCAGCTTGCCGATTGCCGCGCCTTCTGCACCGGAGGCGTCGCCACACGGGCGATCTCTCGCCTGCCCGGCCCATCGGATGTGGCCGTCATGGCCGCCGTCCGGCGTCATGCAGCGGCGGGCACCTTCGACATCATCCACGGCCACGGCGCCAAGGGCGGCCTTCTCGCCCGGCTCGTGGGCCGCAAGCTGGGCATTCCCTCGGTCTATTCGCCCCATGGCGGAAGCCTGCACTATGCCTGGCGCAGCCCCGCCGGAGCAATCTTTCTCGGAACCGAGAAAATCCTCGCGCGGATGGGCAGCGGCTTTGTCTTCGTCTGCGACTATGAGAAGCAACTCTTTGCTGCGAAGGTTGGGCTCGCTGGCAAGCCCTCCGTGGTTGCGCACAACGGCCTGTGGCCTGCCGAGTTCCAGGCCGTCCGTCCCGCCGCCCATGCAACCGATCTCGTCTTCGTGGGCGAAGTCCGCCACCTCAAGGGCATCGACATGCTGCTCGCTGCCGTGCGCGAGATCGGCAACATCACCCTGACGGTTGTTGGCGATGGCCCGGAACTGGAAAACTTCACCAACCTTTCGAAATCCATGGGATTGTCGGAGCGCGTCGCTTTTGCGGGCCGCCTGCCCATTCGCCAGGCGCTGTCGCTGGGCCGTCTCATGCTGGTCCCATCCCGGAACGAGTCCTTCCCCTATGTCGTTCTGGAGACAGCGGCCGCCGCCGTGCCCATGATTGCCACAAATGTGGGTGGCATTCCGGAAGTGCTTCCCGGCGCCATGCTCTGCGAACCCAATGCCGCCGCCATCGCGGATGCCATTCGCAAGGTTCTCGCCAACCCGGCACTTGCCCGTCGGAAGGCGGAAGACCTTTCACAAGCCATGCACCAGCACTATTCGGTTGCCACCATGGCCGGCACCATCACGAATTTCTACGGAACCCTGGGCCGTTAACACTTGGTTCACCATGCTGGACAGGCGTGGTGAACGGATCTCGCGTCCGGCCTTGTGCTTGCTCCCCTTGCCCACTGACAGGCTTCTTGTCTCAAAGTGGTGCACGGCAAATGAAATTCGATCCCCGCCAAATCTTGTCGGCAAGTCCCGTTGATCTCTCCAAGCTGAAGGATCACGGCTTCCCTCCGGATGTTCCCGTGGAACTGGTGAACGCCAAGCCCTTCGTGGCGCCGCGCGTGGCGATCGCCCTCATTCGCCTGATCGAGGCAACGGCCATTCTCGCGGCCGCCGTGGCACAATTGGCGCTTTACCCGGGGCTGGAACTCGCCACGCCACCACTGTTCTATGCCGCCATCGTTGGCGCCATGACGTTGGGGTTTCCCATCACGTCGCAGATTGCGGGGCTCTACAAACTCGATGTCCTGCTCAATCCGTTGCGGACCTCCACCCGCATTGCCCTCGTCTGGGTCTGCCTCTTCGCCGCCGTGGCGCTGGGGGTGATTGCCATGAAGATGGGCCACAACCTGTCTCGCGCATGGTTTCTCGCCTGGGGCATCACCGGTCTGGGCTGGGTACTTATCATCCGTGTGGCCATTGCCGCCGTCGTCCGCCATCTCAACGCCCACGGCCAGCTCAACCGCCGCGCCGTCATTGTCGGCGGCGGCACGGATGCCGAGCAGGCAATTGCCGCCCTCCAGCATTCCCATGACACCGGCATCACGCTCGTCGGCATGTTCGACGACCGCAACGACGACCGCAGCCCCATGGAAACCCGCGGCCTCCGCAAGCTGGGCAGCATTGATGATCTCGTCGGCTTTGTACGCAACACCCGCGTCGATACGCTCATCGTCACGCTGCCCGTCACCGCCGAGTCGCGTCTCATGACCATCGTCTCGCGCCTGTGGATTCTCCCCGTGGACATTCACCTAAGCGCCCACGCCCAGCGCCTGCGCTACCGTCCCCGCGCCTATTCCTACATCGGCAACCTCGCCCTGCTGGACCTCTTCGACAAGCCTCTGGGCGATTGGGGGCCGTTGCTGAAGGCCGTGGAAGACCGTGTGATCGCGGGCCTCGCCCTGCTCCTGTTGTCGCCGCTCATGGCACTGGTGGCACTCGCCGTCCGCCTCGACAGCAAGGGACCGGTTCTGTTCAAGCAGAAGCGTTACGGCTTCAACAATGAACTGATCGAAGTCTACAAGTTCCGCTCCATGTACACCGACCAGGCGGATGTGGACGCCCGCAAGTTCGTCACCAAGGATGATCCGCGCGTCACCCGCGTCGGCCGCTTCATCCGCAAGACGACGATGGATGAATTGCCGCAACTCTTCAACGTGCTGAACGGCAGCCTCTCGCTCGTCGGCCCCCGCCCCCACGCCACCCGCGCCAGCGCAGCGGGAACCCTCTATGAAAACGCCGTGCAGGGCTACTTCGCCCGCCACAAGGTGAAGCCCGGCATGACCGGCTGGGCCCAGGTCAACGGCTGGCGCGGCGAAACCGACACGGAGGAGAAGATTTTGGCCCGCGTCGAGCACGACCTCCACTACATCGAAAACTGGTCGTTAACCTTCGATCTTTACATCTTGGCAAGAACTCCGCTGGCTTTGTTCAACACCAAGAACGCATATTGACCATGACCCTTGCCCCCACACCCACAGCCCCGGCCCTTTTTGGGCTCACGGCGGCAAAGGTGCGGGCCATTCTGGTCAGCATGGTGTTTATCACCTCGTTTTTCGTGAAGATGGAACCCGCCCCCAGCGACCTGTTCTTCATGCTGGCATTGGCCTTCTGCCTCACGGGCGGCCTGCGTTTTACGCCGGCCATCATGCCGCTGTTCCTCCTGCTCCTCACCTACAACGTCTCGGTCCTCATCAGTTACACGATGATCCCCTACGACATGCTGGATTCGAAGGCCTTCATCTTCGGCCTCGTCTACACCACCATGTCCGGCGTGTTCTTCGCCGCCTACATCAGCGAAGACCCGTTGGTGCGCTATCAGCAGATAGCGAAGGCGTACTGGGTGGGCGCCACCATCGGCGGATTCCTCGGTCTCGTCAGCTATTTCAAGGTCGAACCGCTCTACACCTACTTTCCTGATTTCGGTGGCCGTGCACTTGGCGGATACAAGGACCCCAACGTCTTCTCCACCTGGCTTGTGCTGCCCATGGTGACGATGCTGCAAGCCTTCATCCTCGGCACATTGCGCCTGCGCCCCATTGCCATCATCAGCTTCCTGATGATCTTCGCTTCGCTCTTCCTCGCCTTCTCGCGCGGCGCCTGGATCAACGGGCTGATGGCCTGCGCCATGACCATCGGCCTCACCTACCTCCTCTCGCCATCGCGGCAGCTTCGCGGCCGTATCGTCTTTTCTGCCGTCCTCGGCATTGCACTGCTCGCCGTCATCCTGGTCATACTCCTGTCCATCCCCGCCACGCGCGAACTCTTCCTCGACCGCTTCACACTGGTGAAGGATTACGACGCGGGCGAAACAGGCCGCTTCGGCAACCAGCTCAACTCCATTCCGAAGCTCATGCAACTGCCCTTTGGATTCGGGCCCTACCAGTTCGTGGCGATGTACAACCTCGCGCCGCACAACACCTTCCTCAACTCTTTTGCCTCGGGCGGATGGCTGGGCGGCTTTTCATTCATGCTGTTCGTGCTCTCCAGCATCGTCGTCGGCTTCCGCACGATCCTCGCTCGCACGCCATTCCAGGCCTACGCCATCCCCGTCTACAGCTGCTACATCGCAGTCACCTTCCAGGGCGTGCAGATCGATACCGAACACTGGCGCCACCTCTACTGGATGACGGGACTCGTCTGGGGCTTCTTCGCCGCGAGCCTTGCCTACGGCATCCGCCCGCCCAGTTTCGAAGAGATCGCCGCCGGCTGGAATCTCAAAGACATCAGGAGAGGCGCCGCACCATGACGCCGCTTCCCGCCGATCACGCACAAGGCCCCAGCCTCGCATCGCGCCTCTTCAGCAGCGGCGCGATTGCCCTGTTCATCAAGGTCGCCAGCGCCGGCACGAGTTATCTCATGCTGGTCGCCTTCGCCAACATGCTGCATGCCACGGAATACGGCTACTTCGGCTACAGCCTCAATCTCGCCGTGCTGCTTTCGGCGCTGTTCGGCCTTGGCCTTCCCACCCATGTCATGCGCTTCTGGCCTCTGCACATGGAGCGGCACGAGAGCGCCAAGGCGCGCGGCCTGGTGCGCTTCAGCCTGCGTACGCTCCTGGCCGCTGCGCTGCTGGTCACGGCGCTCGGCGCAGCTCTGAGCCTGCTCGGCGTGATGACCTCTACCCTGGGCTTCGCGGAAGCCTGGCTTCTCACCGCACTCCTCGCCGCGACCTTCTCCTTCGGTGATTATTTCTCGGGCGCGCTTCGCGCCCAGGGCAACACCATCTGGGCACTCGCGCCCCGCGACATCGGCTGGCGCATCCTCGCGCCACTCCTCGCCTTTGCGGTGTTGAAGACTTCTGGCGTCGCCGATGCCCGCACCGCGGTTTATGCCTGTCTGGCCATCATGCTGGTCGTCTGCGGAGCGCAACTCTACAAGCACATCAGCCTCAGCCGGCAATTGACCGGAACCGGCACGGCTGAGACTGACTGGAAGACATGGGCCCGCCCGCTGCTGCCTCTCTGGTTTTCCGGCGTCCTCTACGCCCTCATCCAGCAGTTCGACGTGATCGTTGTCGGCAGCACGCTGGGGGCCGAACAGGCCGGCGCCTATTTCGCGGCCCAGAAGACCGCCAGCCTCCTCGGCCTCGCCATGATCGCGGGCGGCATGGTGGCCGCACCCATGATGGCCGCCAGTTTCCATGCCGGGCGCATGGCGGAACTGCAACGCATCTGCCGCCTCCTTGCGTTGGCCATCGCCGTGACAACGCTGGCCGGACTGGGCTTCCTCGCCCTCTTCGGCAACATGCTGCTGGCGATCTTCGATCCGGCCTACGTCGAAGCCTACGGTGTCCTGATCATCCTCGGCCTCGGCTTCACCGTGGATGCCATCGCCGGTCCCTCAGCCTATCTGATGCAGATGACGAAACTCGAATGGACCTATCTCCGCGTCATGGCGGTGGTCTATGCCCTCGTCATTGCCCTGCAACTCGTTTTCGTGCCGCGCTACGGCATGATCGCGGCGGCAGCGGCCAGCGCCCTTGGCATCGCCATCTGGAATCTCCTCGCCATCCATCTCCTGCGCCGGGAAATCGGAATCGACCCTTCGGTCTTTTCGCTCCTCCGCCGCAGCCCCCTTTCGGATCACTGAATGACCATGACCGCTCCTGATATCGCCGTGCTCATGCCGGTGTACAATCCCGCAGCAGAACTCGTGATGACCCTCGACAGCATCCGCCGCCAGACCGTGCCGTGCCGTCTCTATCTCGTCGACGATGGCAGCAAGACGAAACCCGACTACCACGCCCTCCTGAAGGGCATCGACTATCGCCTCATCGAACTGCCCCAGAATGCCGGCATCACGGGCGCGCTGAACGCGGGCCTCGCAGAGATCCTGAAGGGTGACTACGCCTTTGTCGCCCGTGTCGATAACGGCGACATCAACATGGACGACCGCTTCGCCATCCAGAAGGCCTACCTGCAATCACATCCGGACATCGCCGTCATCAGCAGCCATGTGCGCTACGAATACGAAGTGACTGGCCTGAAGATCGACGTGCTCAATCCTGAAACGCCGGAAGGCTGCGCCCGGCGCCTGCGTTACAACGCGCCGCTCACTCACGCCTCCATCATGTTCCGCATGGATTTCCTGCGCGCATTCAAGGCCTATTCCACGGCCTATCCGGCAGCCGAAGACTACGCCATGGAGTTCTGGGCCAATGCCAACGGTTATCGCATGGGCAACGTGCCGCAACTTCTCTACCGCACCATCGAGATGACGGAATCCATTTCCGGCGGTTCGCGCAAGCGTCAGTTGAACAGCCGCCTGCGCCTGCAATGGGACTATGCCGACTGGACCAGCATCCACACCTGGCTTGGCCTCGCGCGCACCGTGGCACTGATGGTGATGCCCATCGGCGCCCTGCGGCGGATCAAGTCCGCGTTGCGCGGCGTCATGGGAAAATAACTGGCGGGGAAGGATGAATGGTCGGAGCGACTGGATTCGAACCAGCGACCCCTAACCCCCCAGATTAGTGCGCTACCGGACTGCGCTACGCTCCGACTTGGGCCAGCGTGTACCGTGCAGCCCGTTCCTTGTCCACCTTGAAATTCAGGCGTTCCGGGCCAGCCACAGGAGGTCTGCCCGGCGCCCGCACAGCATCTGGGCCTGCAATGCCAGGAACAGCATCCACGCCAGTTCCGCCGCAATGACGGCATAGCCGATGCCCAGCAGCCCCGCTGATGGCACCAGCACGAAAGCCGCGCCGCACAGCACCAGCAGCGCCACGAAACACGGCCACGCCGTGCGCACCTGATAGCCGCCGATCGCCAGCAGGTTCTGGTTCATGCCCCCCAGCGCCCGGATCGATTGCCCCACGAGGAACAGTGTCAGCAGTGCCGCGCCCTTTTCATAGTGCTCGCCGAACACCGACAGCACCCAGCGCCCCAGCAGCAACGCGGCCACAAGCCCGGCAAGCGCCATTACCACGGTCAGGCTGTTGGTCCGCCACAGCATGCCGTTGGCACGCCCAGTCTCGCGCCGCGCCAGGGACTCGGTGAAGTCCGGCAACGTGAACAGTTGCGCCGCCTGCAATACGAATCCCGCGATGGCAGCAAGACGCACCGTCACGCCCACAACGGCGGCATCATCGGGAGCGAACAGGAAACCGGCCAGCAGCATCACCACGTCGGCAAAGGCAAAGGACACGATGCTCACCAGCAGCAGGGCAATGCTGCGCGGCCGCAAGGCACGCGCGTAGAGCGGACGATAGGCCGTCCAGTGCGAAGGCTTCAGCGCCTCTCCCTGCATGAGCGCCGCCTGCCCCAGTGCCACGCCCCACACATAAGCGGCGAACGCGCCCAGCACGAGCTCCACATTGTGGCAAAGCCCGGCCACCAGAAAGACGAAGATCGTTCCGAGGAACAGCATCGGCCGCACGATGAAATCCGGCACATAGGACAGCGGAAACCAGCGCAGGCTGTTCGCCACCATGGCATTGTAACGCATGTACCCCGACATCGGCGCAGCAACGAGGCCGACGGCAAGCGCAACGGCGACATCATCAGAGAGCAGGCGAAGGGCCCAGACAACGCCTAACCCAATCGCCAGCACGAGAAACAACAGCACCATGTTGCGCAACACGAAACCATGAAAGGCTGCAATCGCCCGCCGCTCGCCACGGGCCAGCAGCTTCGGCATTTGCGTACTTGCGAGTTGCGTCTCCCCGCCGTTCATCAGCAGCGACATGAAGGCAGCACCACTCATGGCGATGAACACCTGCGTCACATGCGGCGGTGACAGCGCCCGCACCAGCACCAGCTGCGTCAGCAGGCCGAGCCCCGCGCCCAGGAAGCGCGCGCCCACATAGCCCGCCAGTACGGCAATCATGCGTTTGAACGTCATGTCACGCGCATTCGCTGTACCGGGCCATCATGCGCCGCCCGCGCCATGCAGCAGAGGCCGGAGCGGCTGAACATCAGCGCGTGGTCGGATCCAGCAGTTTGCGCGCGTCGGTGAGGTCGCGCAGCGCGGCCTTCAGCGTATCGGTCTGCCCGCCCGTGAGCTTGTGCACGATCTTCGGTGCCTCGCCGATGGGACGCGCCATCGGAGCCCGCCCCGGAGCCGGTGCCGTTCCCTTGACGATGCGGGGAGCCGCCTTCGCCATGCCCGGCGGCGGAGCCTTCTCCGCCAGCAGTTCGGGCTTCCGCGCCTTCGCTTCGCCCCGTCCAATGGCCACGATCACCGCCGCGCCATCGTCCTTGAAAATCTTCTGCACGCCGCGAATGGTGTAGCCTTCACCGTACAGCAGCACGCGGATGCCGCGTACGAGGTCGACGTCAGCCGGACGGTAATAACGGCGCCCGCCGGCGCGCTTCATCGGCTTGATCTGCGTGAATCGTGTTTCCCAGAAGCGCAGCACATGTTGCGGGACGTTCAATTCATCCGCCACCTCGCTGATGGTGCGGAATGCGTCAGGTGATTTTTCCACGGAGTTGTTCCTTGCCGTCGTCAGCTGTCGGTGTCGTCAGTGCCGGGTTCGTGCCCGTTGATGATGTTCTTCATCACCTGGCTGGGGCGAAACACCAGCACACGCCGCGGTGTGATCGGCACTTCCTCGCCCGTCTTGGGATTGCGGCCCATGCGCTCGCGCTTCGAACGCACGAGGAAGGTACCGAAAGATGAGAGCTTCACGGAGGTGCCGTTGACCAACGCCTGCGAGACGAATTCGAGCACGTCGTTGACCATCTCGGCAGATTCGGCGCGTGACAGGCCGATGTCCCGGTGAACGGTTTCCGCCAGATCGGCCCGCGTCAGAGTCTTGTTGCCCATGCGCTTCCTCCCTCAGGTTCTGGCAAGTTAGAGCGCTTTGCCAGCCCGGTCAATTGCCGAGCGAATGATTGAGGCCACTTCTCAAAGACTTAGGTGGAAAACTTAAAGCCGGGCCAGGACCGCACCCCAGGTGAACCCCCCACCCATGGCCTCCATCAGCACAAGGTCGCCCTTCCTGATTCGCCCATCTTTCACCGCCACATCGAAGGCGAGGGGGATCGAGGCCGCCGATGTATTGCCGTGGCGGTCCAGCGTAAGGACGATTTTGTCCTCCGAGATGCCGAGCTTTCGCGCCGTCCCCTCAAGGATGCGCCGGTTCGCCTGGTGCGGCACAAACCAGTCGATGGCGGAGGCCGGCAGCTTTGCGTCGTTCAGCACTTCCTGCATCACCGAGGCAATGTTCACCACCGCGTGCTTGAACACTTCCTTGCCCTCCATGCGAAGGTGCCCCACGGTCTTCGTGGTGGAAGGTCCGCCGTCCACATAGAGCTTGTCGTTGTAGCGTCCGTCTGAATGAAGCTTGCAGGCGAGAATGCCACGGTCGCCCGGGTTTTCTTCCGCCGTGAGAACGAATGCACCCGCACCATCACCGAACAGCACGCAGGTGCCGCGGTCCGTCCAGTCGAGAATGCGCGAGAAGGTTTCGGAGCCGATCACCAGCGCGGCTTTCCCTTGCGCCGCCTTCAGCAGCGCATCCGCCGTCGTCAACGCATAGACAAAGCCGGAGCATACCGCCTGTACGTCAAAGGCCATGCCGTGGTGAATGCCGAGATCCGCCTGCACGGATGTTGCCGTGGCTGGAAAGGTCTGGTCCGGCGTCGATGTGGCAACGATCACCAGGTCAATTTCATCCGCCGCCATGCCGGCAGCGGCCAGGGCATCCTTCGCAGCGGCAACGGCCAGCGTCCGTGTCGTCTCGCCCTCGCCCGCGATATGGCGCGCATGGATTCCCGTACGCTCCACGATCCACTCGTGGGAGGTATCCACCACCTTGCTCATGTCATCGTTGGTCATGACGCGCTTGGGCAGGGCCGAGCCGACGCCACGGATCACACTACGCACGCATTCTCTCCTATTCCGCTGCCGTGGCGGCCGCCGCTGCGGGCGTGAGGAGCGCATTCACCTGCGCCACGTCCTCTGCGATCTTCGCCACCAGGCCGTTCGATACCATGTTGATGGCCACATCCACGGCCGTGGCAAAACCGATTGCATCTGTTCCCCCGTGGCTCTTCACCACGATGCCGTTGAGCCCGAGGAACACGCCGCCATTGTGCTTGCGCGGGTCAAGGCGGTCGCGGAAAGCGCGGAACGCGCCGGAGGCCAGGAGCGCGCCGAGCTTGGCCATCAACGTCCGCGTCAGCGCGGTGCGCAGGAAGCTGCTGATCTGCTTGGCCGTGCCTTCGGCCGCCTTCAGCGCCACGTTGCCCGTGAAGCCCTCCGTCACCACCACGTCAACCGTGCCCTTGCCGATGTCATCGCCTTCGACATAACCGTGATAGTGCAGCGGCAACTGCAATTCACGCAGCAAGCGGCCAGCTTCCTTCACAGCCTCGTTGCCCTTGATCTCTTCGACGCCGATATTGAGCAAGCCCACCGTCGGCTGCTGCACACCAAACAGGCAGCGCGCCATGGCCTCGCCCATCACCGCGAATTCGAGAAGCTGCCGCGCATCGGCACCGACCGTGGCACCAACGTCGAGCACCACGCTCTGCCCGCGCATGGTGGGCCAGACTGCTGCGATGGCCGGGCGCTCGATGCCCTCCACCGTGCGCAGGATGAACCGCGCCATGGCCATCAGCGCACCCGTATTGCCGGCGGAAACAGCGGCAGCCGCCTCGCCCTTGCGCACGGCGTCAATCGCCTGCCACATGCTGCTCTTGCCGCGGCCGCGGCGCAGCGCCTGGCTCGGCTTGTCGTCCATGGCCACGGCCACATCCGTATGGCGGATCGTCGCGACCTTATGCAGCTTGGGATATTGCGCCAGCACCGGTGCTATGCGCGCCTCGTCGCCGAACAGCAGGAAGGAAAAGCCGGGCCGCCGCTCGGCCGCAAGCGCCGCCCCCGGGATCACCATCTCAGGCCCCTGGTCACCGCCCATGGCATCCAGGGATATCGTCAGCTTGTCGGCCATTCACTCTCGCACGAATCATCCGGCCGGGGGTGGCCCAGCCGCGGCTGACCAAAATAGAGGCTTGCCCGTCTGAAACAACCATGAAATTTCCTGGCCCGGATCAAGCACCTGGGCCTCCGGCGCCTCAGGCGTCACCGTTCTTTTTCAAGATGGCAAAGGGCGAGATCTTGGCGGTGGGCCGTTCCTCCGCCGCATCGGGCCCGGACTGGAACGACTCGCCAGGTTTGCGCGGATAGGGGTCGAGTTCGATCCCCAGCGTCTCCGCCACCACTTCGCCGATGTCGATGATCCCGTCGCTGATCGCATCGATCTCTTCATCACTCTCGGCATTCACATGCGGCAGGAAATAGCGCTCCACGTCGAACGTCACCTCGCTGCGGAACTCTTCGAGACTGACGACGGAGACTTGCGTGATGTCGGCCTTCACCTCGCCCTTCACCTTGAATCCACCACCGCGCCACGGCTTCATATGCAGCTTCGCGCGCACGGCATGGACGGCAGGCAGTTGCAGCCGCGCGGCCAGCGCCACGCATTCCTTGGCATCTGCCGTGATGGATTCCGTGCTGCCCTGCGGGCCCACCCGCGCAACTTCGATGGGGCGTGAGAATTCCGGCACCTGCGGCATCATGGAAATGTCACCTCTCCGGCCATCAACCGGGCCGTATCCTGTTGTTGCAATGCCGACCGCGCCGCACCGACCCATTCCACCAGGGCGGACACATCCTGTTGGGGCGATTCCGGAAACAGGTTGCGGCGGAGCGCATCGCCAAGGCCTTCGCCTTTCGCCAGCGCCGCATCATAGGCCCGCACCCGCCCATAGAAGGACTCCGCCATCTTGCGCACCTTCTTGCCGACGGAAATATCGCCCACCCCCATCTCCCGCAGCGAGCGGTCCATGTCGAGGAAGAAGCCGTCGGTCAGGCGCTGGCGGAAATCCTCCCCCGCTGCGCCCTCGCCCTTCAACCTGTCCAGCACCAGGAACAGGTGCAGCGAAATCATGTCGAAGCGCCCCTGCACGGTGTCCGGAACATCCCAGGTTTCGTAGAAGACCACCCGCCGCGCCGCGGCCACAATCGCTTCGTACAAGGCCCGCGCGGTGTCGGGCTTCCGGGCAAACAGGCGCGTCAGGAACATGTGCTTGTCCCGGTCAGGTGTTTCGGGCAAGAGGTCGGGAAAACAGTGACGAATACGGACATGCAGGATTCTTCGGGCAAGGTTTCGCGGCGCTCCTTCATATGGCTGGGCACGGCTGCGGCTGCAAGCCTTCTTGCCGCCTGCCAACCCATGGTGAACCGCCGTGGTTACTATGCCAAGCCCGGTGCCCTCAATCAGGTGAAGCAGGGCATGGCCAAGTCCGAGGTTGAAGCCATCATGGGTTCGCCCTCCACCACCGCCAGCGTCAACCTGCAGGGCGACAGCTACTACTACATCTCCAGCACCACCTCGCAGCGCTCCTTCCTTGATCCGCAGGAACAGAACCGCGAAGTCATCGCCATCCGCTTCGACCGTGGCGACCAGGTGACCAACGTCGCGCAATACGGCCTTGAAGATGGCCGCGTCATCAACATGCTGGACCGCAAGACGCCCGTGATCGGACAGGAATTCAGCCTGATCCAGGAATTGCTGAGCGGCAAGGGCGGCCCCGTGGGCAGCGTCATCCGCAACGCCCTCTGACCGCAACGCCAATCGCATCCCGTTGACGCGCCCGCGCGCCTTTGCCAGCCTGTGCGGCAAAGGGAACGCACCATGGACCTCATTCTGACCGGCGGCCGCGTCATCGACCCGTCGCAACATCTCGATGCCATCGTTGAAGTTGGGTTTGCCGGAGGAAAGGTTGCCGCCGTGGCAAAGTCCATCGCCCGCGCGCCCGCAACCACGGTGAAGGATGTGAGCGGCCTCATCGTGACACCCGGCCTCATCGACATGCACACCCACGTCTATTGGGGCGGCACATCCCTTGGCATCGACGCCGAAGATTTCTGCCGCCGCTCCGGCGTGACAACATCCGTCGATACGGGTTCCGCCGGCCCCGGCAACTTCGCCGGATTCCGCACCCACGTCATTGAGAAGTCGGCTGTCCGCATCCTGCCCTATCTCCACATTTCGCACGCCGGCATCTATGGCCTCGACTACGGTCTGGAGGTCGGCGAAAGCGAAAACCTCCGCCTCATGAACCCGGCCGCCGCAATCGACGTCGTGGAAGCCAACCGCGATCTCATCGTCGGCATGAAGGTTCGCGTGGGCCGCTACTCCTCCGGCGACCAGGGCGTGGCGCCGCTTGACATTGCGCTTCAGGTTGCCGCCCACACGGGCGTTCCCCTGATGGCGCACATCGACGAACCGCCGCCCTCCTATGATGACGTGGTCAGCCGTCTCCGCCCCGGCGACGTGCTCACCCATTGCTTCCGTCCTTTCCCCAATGTGCCCTTCACCGGACAAGGCAAGATCAAGTCCTGCGTGGAAGCCGCCCGCAAGCGCGGCGTGCTGTTCGACGTGGGGCACGGCATGGGCTCGTTTGCCTTCAAGAGCGCGCGCGTCATGCTGGCCAACGGCTTCCAGCCTGACACCATCTCGTCCGACATTCACAAGCTATGCATCAATGGGCCCACCTTCGACCAGGTGACGACTCTGTCCAAGTTCCTCTGCCTCGGCATGAGCCTGAACGATGTCATCGCCGCCTCCACCTGCAACGCCGCCTTCGCGCTGAAGCGTCTCGAACTGGGTTCCCTCAAGCCCGGCTCCGTGGGCGACGCCACGCTCCTCTCCCTCGATGAAGGCGAATTCGACTACACCGACACGGTAGGCGAACATCTCCCGGGCGACCGCAAGCTCACCAGCCGTGGCGTCGTGCTCGGCGGCAAGTGGTGGCATCCCGCCTGATCCGCCTGATCATTCGACAACCTGCCGTTCACGCCCGGTTCAGCCCCCACGCCGCAAGGTGTCAGGCAAGTTCACGCTTTGCCATTGAAGGAGCTTCCATGTTCAAACGCACCCTGCTCGCCGGACTCGCAGTCCTCATCGCAACGCCCGCCCTCGCCTCCGCGTTCTGGGGTGGCACGGTCGTGCATGTGTCGTCCAACGACGTGCTCTACCAGCGCAAATGGCCCGCGTCCTATTCGCAGGTGCTCTACACCTACGACAACGGCGACAACATCTCGCTCACCGGACGCTGCAAGAACACCGTCACCAACGCCTCCTTCCGCGTCGACGCCGGCGGTTCCGCCAACTGGAAATACAGCAGGATGAGCAAGCCCAACGTCTGGTGCCAGGTCATGTCACCAAACGGCAGGCTGGGTTGGGTGCGCGGCAAGTACGTCTGGCCTCAGTGAGGCGTGAGGTTCACAGCTTCATGTTGGCACCGACACGCAGGATGTTGACGCTGTTCTCGAAGCTGTAGTCTTCTGCATTGGCGCTCTGTCCGCTCAGGTCGCCAAAATCCATGTGCATGAACTCGGCCTTGAGAGACCACGTCTCGTCCATGGCGTATTCGACGCCGACCCCAAGTGCCAATCCGAGCCGCAAGCCACTTTCCGCCGCGGTCTCTCCGGCCGTATTGCCGATCGATGTATCATCGATGCTGGCGAAGGCGAGGCCGGCCGTGGCATAGGCCATCAGGTCATCGGAGAACAAATAACCGGCGCGGCCCCGCATCGTGCCCCACAGGGGGCCCATGTCGGTGCTCCACACATGCCCGTCGAACACTGTGGTGGCGCCCTGGCTCACATTCATGATGCCGAGATCGCTTTCGACACCCGCAACCCAGTTATTGGCAACCTGCCAGTTGTAGCCCACGCTCAGCGCCGCGGCCCCGCCAGCGGGATCAAGCGACGCCGTGCCGTGATCACCGGCGCGATTGTAGGTCTGGGTCGATGTCCCCCAGCCGCCCCCCAGGCTCGCGCCCACATACAATCCCTGCCAGACAAATGCCGCCGGCGCCGACGCCGGCACAATCGGCATGCCCGGACCATCATCCTTCAATACACGGTTGACGTTTTCCGCACAGGCGCCGCCCGCAACACCCACACACACAGCCGCTGCCACGGCCATCACGCTCACAGACTTCATATCGGCATACCCTCGACTCAAGATTGAGCCGTCCCACCGCCGTCAACCTTTCTTCGTGTCAAAATGGGACACCCGCACGACGCGAATGGGGCAATCACGGTGCACAATTGGGGCGATTGCAAGAAGATGTAATTTCTCCGCGAACACATGCTGAAAAAGAAAAACCGGAGCAGTTGCCTGCTCCGGCCTTCCAGCGTCTTGGTGTGGCTCGCCGCAACGCGGCGAACGAAGTGGCGGCCTCTTAGTGCCCCGCCAACACCGCCAACAGCAGCAGTGCCACGATGTTGGTGATCTTGATCATCGGGTTCACGGCAGGGCCTGCGGTGTCCTTGTAGGGGTCGCCGACGGTGTCGCCGGTGACAGAGGCCTTATGGGCGTCCGAGCCCTTCAGGTGCTTCACGCCCTTGCTATCCATGAAGCCGTCTTCAAACGACTTCTTGGCGTTGTCCCAGGCACCGCCGCCCGCCGTCATGGAGATGGCGACGAAGAGACCCGTGACGATCACGCCCATGAGCATGGCGCCCACGGCAGCGAAGGCCTGCGCCTGTCCGGCAATGGCATTGATCACGAAGTACACCACGATCGGCGAGAGCACCGGCAGCAGCGACGGGATGATCATTTCCTTGATGGCGGCCTTGGTCAAAAGGTCAACCGCGCGGGCGTAGTCGGGCTTCGACGTGCCCTTCATGATGCCGGGGTTTTCCTTGAACTGGCGACGCACTTCCACGACGACTGCCTGGGCCGCGCGGCCCACGGCCGTCATCGACATGCCACCGAACAGATACGGCAGCAGGCCACCGAACAGGAGGCCGACCACGACGTAAGGCGACGACAGGTCGAAGGACACCGGAACGCCCGGGAAGAACGTCTTGAGGTCCTGCGTGTAGGCGGCGAAGAGCACCAGCGCACCCAGACCGGCGGACGCAATGGCATAGCCCTTGGTCACGGCCTTGGTGGTGTTGCCAACAGCGTCGAGCGCGTCAGTGTTGTGGCGCACTTCCTTCGGGAGCCCTGCCATTTCGGCAATGCCGCCCGCGTTGTCCGTCACCGGACCAAAGGCGTCGAGGGCCACGATCATGCCGGCAAGGGCCAGCATCGTCGTCACGGCCACCGCGATGCCGAAGAGGCCTGCGAGGTTGAAGGTCACCAGGATGCCGGCGACGATGATCAGCGCCGGAATCGCGGTCGCTTCCATCGAAACGGCGAGACCCTGAATGACGTTGGTGCCGTGGCCGGTGATCGAGGCTTCGGCAATCGAGTTCACCGGGCGCTTGTTGGTGCCGGTGTAGTACTCGGTGATCCAGATGATCGCCGCCGTGATCACCAGACCCGCGATGCCGCAATAGAACAGCGACATCGGCGTGAAGCCGCCGAGATCAACTGACATGCTGCCGAAGGTGTAGGAAATCACCGGATAGAGCGCCACGAGCGAAAGCACGCCCGTCGCCAGCACGCCCTTGTACAGCGCGCCCATGATGTTGTTGGAGGAACCGAGCTTCACGAAATACGTGCCGATGATCGAGGTGATCACGCACGCACCGCCGATGGCGAGCGGCAGGATCATGCCGGCAAGTTTCATTTCTGCAGGAAGCGCGATGGCCGCGAGAACCATGGTGGCGACGGTCGTCACCACGTAGGTTTCGAAAAGGTCGGCGGCCATGCCGGCGCAGTCGCCCACGTTGTCACCGACGTTGTCGGCGATCGTTGCGGGGTTGCGCGGATCGTCCTCGGGAATGCCCGCTTCGACCTTGCCCACCATGTCGCCGCCCACGTCGGCACCCTTGGTGAAGATGCCGCCGCCGAGACGCGCGAAGATGGAGATGAGCGAGGCGCCGAAGGAGAGCGCCACGAGCGCGTCGATGACCGGGCGCGACGTCGGGTCAAGCCCCAGCGAACCGGTGAGGAAGCCGAAGTACAGCACAACGCCGAGAAGGCCGAGGCCCGCCACGAGCAGGCCCGTGATGGCGCCCGCCTTGAAGGCGAGGTCGAGGCCACCGGCCAGGCTCTTGGTCGCCGCCTGTGCCACGCGTACGTTGGAGCGCACCGACACGTTCATGCCGATGAAGCCCGCCGCACCCGACAGGATGGCGCCGATGGCAAAGCCCAGCGCCGCAAATTTGCCGAGCAGCAGCCAGGCGATGACGAAGATCACCACGCCGACGATGCCGATGGTGGTGTATTGGCGCTTGAGATAGGCCGACGCGCCCTCGCGGACGGCGGCGGAAATTTCCTGCATGCGGGCGCTGCCGGCGTCGGCCTTCATCAGACCCGAATAGGTGATGAAGCCGTAAACGACGGACAGCAGGCCTGCCAGGACGATCAGCCAAAGTGCTGTGTTCATGGGAGGGAATCCTTAAAGGTTGAGTTGCCCCCGCCCGACCGTTGGCCGCAGCGCCGGAACAGTCATCGGCGCATACGCTTCCCTGCCAAAGGGCTTGGGTTGCGCGGGATATGCCAAGATTCCGCCACGAACTCAATGGGCGAAAAGACGGAAAAGGCGAGGGAAATGATGGGCGTCACTCAGGCTTGTGAGGGTGTCGTGTCATTCCAAGGTCCTGTGATGGCACCGGGCGCAACCATTTCCTTAACCAAGCCCGCTTATGCAACTGAAGTCATGGACCGCGGATGAGGCGAGGAGGCTGGGCCTTCTGACGGACTCGCTCCCCGCCTCGTCGCTACACGGTTACGCCTGCTTATCCCGACCAAACGAGGATCGTCTACATGACCAACACCAGCCCGCGCTTCAACCTCGGTTTTGCCACGGCTTCCGTGTCGGCAACGTTCTCCAGTCCGCAGCAGGTTGTGCAACTGGCAGATGGCGGCATTCTCGTGGCGGGTCTCGCCGATGATGGAACGGGCTACCGATTCTGTGTCGCAAAATTCACTGCCGAAGGTATCTTGGATACATCATTTGCGGCCACCGGCATCACCACGGTCCCCGCGCTGGGCGGGGGCGAAGCCTATGACCTGGTGATCGACGCAGGCGGCAACATCATCGTCGCCGGCCTTTCAGATGCTGGTGGCAGCTTCGCGCTTGTCCGTCTGCTGCCATCGGGCGAGGCAGACACGTCCTTTGGCGTCGGTGGCGTCGTCATCGACCTGCCCACGACAGACATGAATCTCGGCCGCACGGTTCTTCTCGATGACGTCGGGAACATCATCCTCGTCGGCACCGGCGGACCTGCGGGCGATACCGACTTTATACTCCGGCGCTATGACTCCAGCGGCAATCTCGACACGACTTTCGGCACCGGCGGCCTCGTGCGCACTGAGATCACCGGAGCCGGTCAACCCGATACCGCCCAACATGCGGTAATGTTGGCTGACGGCAAGATCATCGTGGTTGGTAGCACCTTCAATGGTCACGACACTGATGCAGTCATCGTGCGCTACAACAGTGACGGCAGCATCGACGCCACGTTCAACGCCTCAAGCGCCACGCCCGGCATGCTTGTGTCCAGCGGCAGTTCGGCCGACGAAGTCAATCGCAACGTTGCAGTCCTGCCGGATGGCAGCTTGGTCGTGGTTGGCGGCGCCAATGCCGCGGACGTCTTCGCCGGCGGATCCGACATCCGCGTCATGAAGTACGACAGCACGACGGATACGGTGACGTATCTTCATATCGAAGACCTCGGCACGTCGGAAGAAGGCCGCAGCGTTTGTGTTTTGCCCGACGGCAGGTTCCTTGTCGCCGGCATCAGCTATGGCGGGTTGGGCGAGGTGCAATGCGTCATCGCCCAATATGACGAATTTGGCGCACTGGACACGGCAGGCTTTGGCAACGGCAATGGCTACGTGATCACCAATTTCCCGCAGTTTGAAGGCGTCGTCGCCACCGACATCACCTTTGACCTTGACGGCAACATACTTCTCACTGGCTCCAGGGCCGACACTGACTTTGTGGTGCTGCGATTCACGGCAGAAGGCCGCTACGACACCAACTTCGGCGAAGGCAAGACCGTCGGCGGAACCGTATCCCACGACGTTGGCCATGGCCCCACCCTGCTCGACGGCACCGCGCAGGTTTACGATGACGAATTTGACCTTGCGGACGATTATGGCGGCTCATCTCTCCGCATTGAGCGGGACTCGGGTGCGGACAGCCACGACACATTCGTTGCCACCGGAAATCTGGGCGCCCTGACCGACGGCACCAGTCTGCTCCTCGGCGGAAACGAGATTGGCAACGTATCGCAAGTCGATGGTCTTCTCGTCCTCACCTTCAGTGCGGGTACGACCCGTGCCCAGGTGAACGAGGTGATGAGTTCCATCGCCTACCAGTATGTCGGGGCCGATGCTCCTCCCGCATCCATCGACCTGTTGTGGAAGTTCGACGACAACGATCCGGATGACCGGCCACCCGCCCGCGCCACCATCACGGTGGATTTCGCGACAGGCCCCGGCACGTACACGCTGGACTGGTCCGACATGAGTTCCAAGCTCACCGCGCCTCCGGAACTGTTGAACCACATCGAAATCGATGTCACCAACAATGCCGGAGCAGGAACCATCACCGAATTCAACGCGGGCGGCACGACGTCGAGCGACACCGTATCTGTCCTTGTGCAGGCGAGCGGCGGACCTTCAACTTATTCGCAAACCGACAATTTCATCATCAACGGCACCACGGGCAACGACATCATCAAGACGTCCGACGGCAATGATATCGTCACAACGGGCGGCGGAGAGGATTCCATCGACACGGGTGGAGGTGATGACGTCGTGAAAGTTGTCGTGCCGCAATCAACCGGGGAAACCTACCGGCAGTTCTTCTATCTCAACACGTTCGATGCAGGCGCAGGAAATGATCGCCTTGAGGTTTCCGGCGCAAGTGTGGATCTCGGCGGCCTCTCAAGCGCCAGCGGCGATGGACCGACACGCGCCCTGCTCGGCTTTGAAGACCTCGTATTCACCACCCAGAGCGCAGATGGCCATAACCAGGCATACCTTCGCATTGCCGACGTGATCGACGCGGACGGCATTCACCAGGTCACGGGCAGTTCCGTGGCGGATACCTTTGAAATTGGCCCAGAACCGGAGACATATCCGTCGGGGCTTGCCATCGATATTTCGGGAATGACCTTCCTCAATTGGAACAGTGATGGGCAACAGGACACCATCGCAGTGACCGGCACCGGATTGAGCGACACCATCACCGGCAACAACGCCGGATTTAACCGCCTGTCCGGCGGGCTCGGGAATGACGTCGTACATGGCGGCGATGCTGGCAACACCATATCTGGTGGAGGCGGGACGGATGATCTCTATGGCGGACTGGGCCAGGACTCCTTTGAAGGCGGCGCCGGGGCCGACAATATTTACGGCACGGCGGGAAGCAACGATGTGGCGTCCTACGCCTCCTCCGCAGCGGGCGTGACCGTCAATCTTCTGACAAACGTCCACACGGGTGGTGATGCCCAGGGCGACAAGCTCTACAACATCAATGGTGTCGTCGGCTCGGAATCTGCCGACAAGATCACTGGCAACAATGCCGACAATCTCATTGTCGGTAACGGCGGAGATGATCTTCTGTATGGCCGCAACGGGATAGACACAATCTACGGCGGCGAGGGCAACGACAAGCTCTACGGCGAAAACGACAACGACACCCTCCACGGAGAGAACGGCAACGACACATTGTACGGCGGCACCGGCAACGACGACCTCTACGGCGGCGACGGCACCGATGTCTTCTACGGTGGCGCGGGCGCGGACAACATCTATGGCGGCACCGGAACCTCCGACATCGCTTACTACAATACCAGCACTCTGGGAGTGACCGTCAACCTCGTTACCAATTTCAACTCCGGAGGTGAGGCCGAAGGCGACAAGCTTTACAGCATCGAACGCGTCCAGGGCTCCAACGCCGCGGACACGATTACCGGCGACGGCGCTGTCAACACGCTGTACGGCAACGGCGGCAACGACTCGATTGCCGGCGGCATGGGCGCGGACCTTCTCTTCGGCGGTGCTGGCAGCGACAGCTTCGTATTCAACTTGGGCGACACGGGCCAGGCCCCCAGCACCTACGACCAGGTCAAGGACTACCAGAAAGGTGCCGTCGGCATTGGCGATGAGATCAACTTTGCCACTGATCTTCTCATCGGCGGTTCGCAGGCGTCCGCGACCGTCACACAGGCATCAATCGATGCTGCCACTGGCATCGCGACCTTCGCCGCCGGTTCTGGCCGCTCACAGGTCGATGCTCTGGCAGACATTGCCGCACGCTTCACGGCAGCGGGCGACAGCGCCGGCGAATTCGCCCTCTTCCGCATCAACGCAACGGGCGATTATTACGTCTTCATCTCGGATGGACTTGAAGGCGTCACGGCAACCGACTCCGTGATCCGTCTCAACGGCATCACAAGTGTCACGTCCATCAACGTGACAGACGGTGATCTGACACTGCTCGCCTGACAAAGGTAAACATCAACGGGGCTAGCCGGAGCAGCGACCCGCCTGCCGTCACTTCGGCCGGCGCCACAGCCACACGATGAGGGCGACCCCTATCGCGGCGAGCGGAATGACGGCCCAGTTCACGGCATTCCACCCGGCTCCTGCCATCAACGCGCCGGCGGACAGGGATGTGATCGTCGTCGTTCCGAACACGAGAAGATCGTTCAGCCCTTGCGCCTTGTTGCGCTCCAGCGGCTCATAGGTGTTTGTGAGCAGCGTCGTGCCACCGATGTAACCGAAGTTCCAGCCGATGCCGAGCAGCACCAGGCCTACGGCGAAGTTCTCGAAGTGAATGCCCAGCAGCCCCGCCACGGCCGCCAGCACGAGCATCACCATGCCGATGATGGCCGTGCGTGAAGCTCCGATGCGTGTGATCACGGCACCCGTAAAGAAGCTCGGCACATACATGGCCAGCGCATGCCATTGGATGACCCAGCTTGAATCCTGCACGGAAAATCCGCATCCAAGCATGGCCACGGGCGTTGCCGTCATCACCAGTACCATGATTCCGTACGAAACCATCGCCACGCCTGCCGCCACGATATAGGCCGGCTGTGACGCGATCTGCCCCAGCGGGCGGCCGCTGGCAGTGATGGCCGCGTCCTGCTTGGGAATGTCCACGAAGGCCAGCACCAGCGTCGCCAGCGCGGCGAGGCAGGCCATCGTCACCCACGTGCCAGCGAAGGTCACGGGTGCGAACAGATCGACCGTGTACATCACCATCACGCTGCCCAGCAGCGCCGAGATGATGCCCCCCGTCATCACCCACGATATGGCCTTGCCCCGGAAGGCAGGGCTCGCAAGATCGGCGGCGGCGAAACGGTAGTAGGATGAGGACGCCTGATACACGCCGATCAGCAGCGCCCCCAGCAGCACCAGTTCGAAACGTCGCAGGAAGATCCCCGTGGCCCCGGTCAGCGCACCGGCACTGCCGACCAGCGCCGCGAGAATGAATCCCGTGCGCCGTCCGATGCGCCGCATCAGCAGCGATTGCGGGTAGGTCGTCAATGCTGTGCCCACGATCATCGCGGTCATGGGCATCGTTGCCCAGAAGGCATTGGGCGCCAGTTGCGAACCGATCAGGCCTGCTGTCACCACCAGTGCCGTCGTTGTGCTGCCATAGAGCGCCTGCGCCACCGCCAGCACGAATGCGTTGCGCATGGCCTTGCTGTCGTCATAGGCAGGCGCGCTCATGCGGCAAACTCGTCCGGGCGGCGGTTGCGCGCCAGCGTGTTGAGCACGCCGTTCACGAAACGCGGCTCATCACCACCGTCAAAGAAGGCATCGGTGACGTTCACATATTCCTTCAGCGCCACGCGGGCTGGCACTTTGTCCATGAAGAACAGTTCAAAGGCAGCAGCGCGCAGGATGGCCCGCACCGTCACGTCCAGGCGATGCAGCGGCCATTCCTTGTCGAGGATCGCGTCGAGAGCGGGATCAAGCAGCGGCTGCTCGCGCACCACGCCTTCCACCACCTCGCGAAGATGCTTGTAGTCGGCCTCGCCACAATCACCGTTCTCGAAATTCTCGCCCTGGGCCCGCGCCGAAAACTGCGCCAGAGTCTCGCCCACGTCAGTTGCAGCAATGTCCATCTGGTACAGGGCCTGAACAGCACCCAGCCGGGCGGCGGAACGGGAAACGGGCGGGCGGCGCGGCGTGGTCATGATCGGTCAGGCACTTTCAATCAGCGTTTGCGGAGCGCCTGATAGCCGTTTGCGATGCGGCCCGCTAGCCCCACCCCACATGACGGCAATGCATGGCCAGATGACGGGTCCGGACCTTGCTCCGAACCGTAACATCTCATATTTCACAGGTGCCGGTCCAAGGGCTGGCTTCGTTCTCAGGGCGGGGTGAAACTCCCCACCGGCGGTAAAGCCCGCGAGCGGCCCTTTGCGGGGTGACAGCAGATCCGGTGGAATTCCGGGGCCGACGGTATAGTCCGGATGGAAGAGGATGGGACAGGCGGTTTCCTCCGTGCGCATGCGCGGGGAAGCGCCCCTTCCATGTCGCACCTGTGCAAGGCGCAATGAGGAGACATGGACATGACCCAGACGACACCTTCAGCCAACCGATCTCTTGCGGGGCCGCTGTTCATGGTGCTGTCCGGCATCACCTTCGCCATCATCAATGCCGTGACCTTCGTCATCACCTCCAGCGCCGACTACGGAGGCCTCGGCTTCAAGCCCCAGTCCGATACCTTCTGGCAATATGCCATTGCGTTGCTGATCTCGCTGCCCTTCCTGTGGCGCGCCGGGCAGTTGAAGTTCAGCACCTCGCAGCCCCTGCCCCATATTTTCCGCGTCCTTCTCTCCGCCGCCGGATTGCAGGCCTTCGTCATCGCCATCTCCCGGGGCGTGCCGGTGTGGCAAGTCGTGGCGCTGACCATGACGTCGCCCTTCTTCGTGCTGGTCGGTGCGCGTCTCTTCCTGAAGGAGAACGTCACCGCCAACCGCTGGATCGCGTCCCTGGTCGGCTTTGCGGGTGCCCTCATTGTCACCAATCCCTGGGGCGAGGCTTTCAACGTCTATTGGCTGCTGCCCATCGTGGCCGCCATCATGTGGGGCGCGGCTTCGCTGCTGACGAAATACCTGAGCCGCAAGGAAACGCCGGAGACCCTCACCACCTGGCTTCTCCTGCTGCTCACGCCCATCAATCTGTTCTGGTCGGTGGGCGCTGGCTTCGAAGTGCCGGCGGGCACGGTGCTCTGGCTCCTCATCCTCGGCGGCTTCCTCGTCTTCGTGGCGCAATACCTGCTGTCGAAATCCTACGCCGCGGCGGATGCCAATTTCGTCCAGCCCTTCGATGATCTGAAGCTCATCAGCAACGTGCTGATTTACGGACTCTTCTTCGGCTATTGGCCCACGGGCGTGATCTGGCTCGGCCTCGCCATGATCATGGCGGCCTCGCTCTTCCTGCTCCTGCAGGAAAACCGAAACAAGCGGATGAAACTGAAAGCGGCGTGAGCGCTCACCAGCTCGGCTTGCACTTTGCTGGCAGGCCGGCGGCGGCTGTCACCTTGCCCTTCTTGTTCCATTGACCAATGTTGCCACCCTTCATGCGATTGAAGTCGAAGCGCGCCCTTTCACGGCCGTTGAATTGCCAGGCCTTGCAGAACGTCGTGCGCTGCTGCACCAGGCTCCAGCGCCCGCTGGAGAGGAACTCCTTGGAGCGCGGCCAGCCTGTGGACATGGCGAGCCAGCAGAACTCCACCAGCTTGTTCTTGAGCAGATGCTCGCAGGCCATGCCGCTGCCATATCCGCCGATGCGATAACGCCCGTCCGCTTTCATCACGCGGTTCAGCTCGCGGAAATAATGATCGACATAAGGGATGATGTCACGCTCCGTCACTGCTTCCGCCTGCTTGCCGAACTTCGCCTTGTGATAGTGCCGGAAGCGTTCGTAGAACTTGATGTGCTTGCGGAAAGAGGGATTGGCCTTCAGCAGCCGCTTCTTGCGCGCCGCCTGCACTGCCTGTCCCTTGTTCACCCGCCACTCGAACACCGAGTCCTTGATCGCCTGGTCCACGCCATCGACGGCGAAATAGATGGCGGAGTTCGCGGGCTGGCCATTGGCGGCGGCAATCTTCAGAGCTTCCCGCGCATCCCGCGCGCCCCTGCTCTTGTCGAGGAAGGTCTCGGGATCGGAGTTCTCATGCTGGAAGATCGTGAGGATGGAAAAGCCGGCCTTGATCAGCGCATCGGACTCGGCCGGGAACAGCGTCTTGCAGGTCGTCTCGTCGGTGATCCAGTCGTAGTAGCGCGCGATGGTTCGCACACCGATCACCTTGAACGCTTCAACACCGGACTTGCCGCTTTTGGTCGTGATGGTCGTCACCGGTTGCGAGATGTCGACCGCGGAGAATTCCTTGTGCGTGTTGCAAGACGGCCCATCCGCCCACGCAAAATTGGGTCCGCCAAGAAGTGCAGCAATCACCAGCCAATGACGCATTCGCCGATCCCCCCGGATTCGCGAGGCCCCGCCCCACGTCCTTATAGGGTACAATCCCGGCGTGCTGTCAAACCGTCAGGACTTGCCATCCTCGCCTGAGAGCGAGCCGATGATTTCGCCGAATTCCTTGGGATCGCGGAAATTCTTGTAGACCGAGGCAAAACGCACATAAGCCACGTCATCGAGGTTCTTCAGGCCTTCCATGACCAACTCGCCGATCTGCTCGGAGCGGATTTCATTTTCGCCCAGGCTTTCCAGTTGCCGCACGATGCCGGAAACCATGCGCTCCACCCGGTCACCATCCACCGGGCGCTTGCGGAGCGCGATCTGCACGGAGCGCATCAGCTTGTCCCGGTCGAAGGGTGCGCGCCGGCCGGATTTCTTCAGCACCATGAGTTCGCGAAGCTGCACCCTCTCAAACGTGGTGAAGCGCCCGCCGCAATCGGGGCAAGCACGCCTGCGCCGGATGGCGGAGTTGTCCTCCGTCGCCCGGCTGTCCTTCACCTGCGTTTCCGCATTCCCGCAAAAGGGGCAGCGCATGAATGGTCACACTCCCAAAATCCGTCACCCCGGCGCAGGCCGGGGTCCAGGGGCAGCACCAGCCGCCGACTCGCAAGATACTGGATTCCTGCCTGCGCCGGAATGACGGTCTGGTATGTCTGCCTACCCGTAGATCGGGAAGCGCTTGGTCAGTGCCAGCACCTTGCGCTTCACGCCCGCTTCCACCTTGCCGTTCTTGTCCTCGCCATTGCTGGCAAGGCCGTCCAGGACTTCGGTGATCAGCGTGCCAACTTCACGGAATTCGGCCTCACCGAAGCCGCGCGTCGTGCCCGCAGGAGATCCAAGACGGATGCCCGATGTGATCATGGGCTTCTCGGTGTCGAAGGGAATGCCGTTCTTGTTGCAGGTGATGAAGGCCCGGCCCAGGGCCGCTTCCGCCGCCTTGCCGGTCAGGCCCTTCTTGCGCAGGTCAACCAGCATCAGGTGCGTGTCCGTGCCGCCCGTGGTGATGTCGCAGCCACCGGCCACCAGCGTTTCCGCCAGCGCCTTGGCATTGGTGACAACCTGCTTGGCGTATTTCTTGAAGCCGGGCTTCAGCGCCTCGCCGAAGGCCACGGCCTTTGCGGCAATCACATGCTCCAGCGGCCCGCCGATGATGCCGGGGAACACGGCGGAATTGATCTTCTTGCCGAGGTCTTCATCCCTGGAAAGGATCATGCCGCCGCGCGGTCCGCGCAGCGTCTTGTGTGTTGTTGTCGTCACGACATGCGCATGCTCGACGGGGTTCGGATGCACGCCACCCGCCACGAGGCCGGCAAAGTGCGCCATGTCGACAAACAGGTAGGCACCCACGCTGTCGGCGATTTCGCGGAAGCGCTTGAAGTCGATGACGCGCGGATAGGCCGAGCCACCGGCGATGATCAGCTTCGGCTTCACCTCCAGCGCCTGCTTTGCGATGGCATCGTAGTCAAGCTGCAGGGTATCTTCCCGCACCTTGTAGGACGAAACCTTGAACCACTTGCCCGACTGGTTGACGGGCGAACCATGGGTGAGATGACCACCACAGGCGAGGTCGAGGCCCATGAAGGTATCACCCGGCTGCAACAGGGCAAAGAACACGCCCTGGTTCGCGGTGGCACCCGAATGCGGCTGCACGTTCGCGTAGTTGGCGTTGAACAATTGCTTGGCGCGATCGATGGCCAGTTGCTCGGACTGGTCGACGTATTGGCAACCGCCATAGTAGCGGCGGCCCGGATAGCCTTCCGCGTACTTGTTGGTCATCACTGAGCCCTGCGCTTCCAGCACCGCCTTGGAAACGATGTTCTCGGAGGCGATCAGCTCGATTTCGTTCTGCTGGCGGAGCAACTCCGACGTGATGGCCCTGGCCACCTTGGGATCGGCTTTCGCGAGCTTGTCCTTGAAGAAGCCGGGGAACAGCGGCGCGGCCTTCTTCTTGGCCTTGGCCTTCGCCGGTTTCTTGGACTTGGCAGCCGTCTTCTTCGCCATGGTGGAATCTCCGCTGAATGAGGATCGTTGGGGCTCTATACAGGGAACCCACCGCCCGCGAACTGCGAATTGCGACATGCACCCTTATGCGGCGCGACGCAGCCCCATCTCGCCCCAGAGCAGGTCCAGCGCCTTCACCAGCCGGGCAATCTCCAGTTCGCCATGGAAAGGCCCCGGCGTCAGGCGGATCCGCTCCGTACCCTTGGGCACGGTCGGATAGTTGATCGGCTGCACGTAGATCGCATGGTCGGCCAGCAACCGGTCGGTGAGCAACTTGCAGGCCACGGGATCACCCACCATCACCGGTACGATGTGGCTGGGCGTGTCGATCACCGGCAAGCCCCTGGCCTGGAGTTCACGGGTCAGCAGCCGGGCATGCTTCTGCTGCTGCTGCCGCTCTACCGAAGATGCCTTGAGGTGACGGATCGAGGCCGTGGCCCCCGCCGCGATGACCGGCGAAATGGACGTCGTGAAAATGAAGCCCGGCGCATGGCTGCGGATCGCATCGATCACGGACGCATCGGCTGCGAGATAGCCGCCCATCAGCCCAAAGGCTTTGGCCAGTGTGCCCTCGATCACGTTGATCCGCGCCAGCAGGCCATCGCGTTCCGCGACACCGCCACCCCGCGCGCCGTACATGCCGACGGCATGCACTTCGTCGAGGTAGGTCAGCGCACCATAGCGTTCCGCCAGGTCGCAGATTGCCGCCATGGGCGAAATGTCGCCATCCATGGAGTAGACCGACTCAAAGGCGATGATCACCGGACGCCCTTCAGGCACCGCTTTCAGCAACCGCTCCAAGTCATTGAGATCGTTATGCTTCCAGATGTGCCGCTCACACCCGCCCTGGCGAATGCCATCGATCATGGAGGCATGGTTCTTGGCGTCTGAAAAGATCACGCAGCCGGGCAGAAGTTTCGCCAGCGTCGATAGGCCCGCTGCATTGGCCATGTAGCCGGAATTGAACAGCAGCGCTGCGTCCTTGCCGTGCAGGTCGGCCAGTTCCTGTTCGAGTTCCACATGGAATCGCGTGGTGCCCGCAATATTGCGCGTGCCACCGGACCCTGCCCCCACTTCGTCCAGTGCATCATGCATGGCCGCCAGCACCTCGGGATGCTGCCCCATGCCCAGATAGTCATTCGAGCACCAGACCGTGATTTCGCGCGTTCCCCGCGCCGTGTGATACAGCGCCCGCGGAAATTTCCCGCGGATGCGGCTCAGCTCCGCAAAGACGCGGTAGCGGCCCTCGTCGTGGAGCTTGTCGATGGCCCCGGTGAAGGCGCCCGCATAGTCAAACTTTGCCATGACGAATGTCTACGCCCTTTGCAGCCGCGGTACTTGATCTCGCTCAAGTCGCTTAATTTGAGGCTGTAACGGGCACCAACGGCTTTTTCTTGGCATCCGCCGCCTTGCAGCCGTCCGGCAGCTTGCCGTCCGCGCCCGGCTTGCACGCCACCGTCTTGGCGGCAGGCTTCTTGGCCGCAGCATCTGGTGCCTTCTTGTCGGCGGTCGCAGCCTTGGCGGCAGTGGTGTCCGCAGCCTTGGCCTTTGCAGGGGTCGCATCCTTGTCGGTGGAAGCGACCTTCTTCTCGTCCGCAGCCACCGGCAGCTTCTTCTTGGCAACCGTCTTGGTCTTGGCGGTGGTGGCGTCCTTCTTCACGATCTTCTTGGGCTTGCCACCCTTGGCCTGCGCCGCCTGTTCCTTGCGCCACGCAGCCCAGTCAAACAGTCCGGGTGTATCCTTCTTGCCCTTTGCCTTGGTCTTTGCATCGGCAGATTTGCTCACGGGCTTGCCCGTCAGCGGCTTCTTCACCGGCGCATTGGATTTCAGGAACGTCCCGCCCGTCTGCTCGGTCTCGCCATCCTTGTTCGTGTTGAACAACGACACCGGCCTCTTTTCCCCAGGCTTGAGGTTCTTCTTGCGGAAGCCGAAGAAACCGCCGCTGCTGTTGTCATCCTCGACCGAGGCCACGAGTCGCGGCAGCGGCTTCAGCACGAAGCGCTGACCGTCGGGGCTCGTTTCTCCAACAGGCATCGGCTGGCCCACCACGAAGCCCGTGCCGTCGAGTTCATAAATGTCGTTGCGGAAAGCGACCGTTCCACCCGTTGTCGGCCACGCCGTGAGATATGCGAAGCGCAATTGCGGCGGCTCGATCAGCTTCACGTCCTTGCGTTCCAGCGTCTCCGCGAGCGAGGAGATTTCGGCCTCGCCGATTCCGTCCTGGCCGTTCAGCACCCAGTTCACCAGCATCGACATGTTCTGCACACGCACGCAACCCGAAGAGAAGAAGCGGTTGTTGGAATTGAACAGCTGCTTTTCCGGCGTGTCGTGCATGTAGACGCCGAAGGGGCTGGGGAAATTGATCTTGGCGGTGGCCATGGCGTTGCCCTCGCCCGGTTCCTGCCGGAAGTGATAGTCGTCCGGAACGGCGGTGCGCCAGTTGATGCTGTCGGGATCCACTTCAGGTCCGCCGAAGCCCTTGAACACGCGGATGTTCATTTCGCGCAGGATGTCGTTCCCACCCCGCAGCTTGGGGATGATGTCCTTCTCCACAATCGAGACGGGCGCATTCCAGTAGGGATTGAAGTTGATGTCCGACAGCGAAGCCATCACCACCGGTGAAGGACGCGCCGGACGGCCCACGATCGCATTGTGCTTCGAGAACACGCGGCCATCGGAAACGGTTTCGATCTGCTGGGCAGGAATGTTGACGATGACGTAGCGATTGCCCAGACCCTCGGCATAGGCTTCAAGGCGCGGAATGTTGGCATTGATGGCGGCGAGGCGGCGCTCCGCCGGAATGTTCATGGCATCCGCCGTCACCGCATCGAAACGGCCCGTCGCGGCAAGTCCCATGTTCTGCTGGAAGCGGCGTACGCCGTCTTCCGTGGCAGACGTATATATGCCCGCGAATTCCCCGTCCGTCGCCTCCTGGCGCACGTAGCCTTCCGCGAACAGGCGGCGGTTCAGGGCGATGACGTTCTTGCCCTTGGCACCCTTCTTCAGGTTGCCGCGCGCCACCTTGGGGAAGCCGCCCTGCGCAATGATGGCGCGATAGCGCGTTTCAGCCGCGCGCAGTTCATCCGCACCCGATGGCGAAAGCATGGGCGCAACGTTCTGCGTCACGACGACAGCAGTCTCGGTCGTGGCCTTGCCGCCACCCACGGTGGCGTCGTGGCCGGTATTGGCGTTGGTGATGGTGTTGTTCTGTTCCTGCGGCTGCTTGCCCTTGGACTTCTTGGCCCTGAGGCGCGCCATCAGGTCTTCGAACCCGCTCTCGGCCCGCGCCGGCGTCACGCTGTGGGCGACGGGCAGCATCGCAGCCATGACCAGCACACTGGCGAGAATCCGGGAGGACCGCCGCTTCAGAGAGAAATTCGCCATATTGCAGATGCCTACCTTATTCAAACGCCACACCGCTCACGATGTCACATATCATCCGGGGGGGCCGCCGTCAAAACACGCCCCTAGGACGGTCAAAACAGGGCGGATTCGGGGCAAAGCCGCAAATGCACAGGCGAATCCCACCTTTTGCGCCCCGGTCGGGGCAAGATTCCCGCTCCAGTGATGCACTTCGGCAACAGCAAAAGGCCCCGCGAGGATGTCCTCCGGGGCCTCAAATTGATGTGATGTCTGCGTCGCTTACAGGCGATACAGGATCTGGTCCGTCCAGTAGCGTTCCAGGCGGGTCAGCGCCTTGTTGATGCGCTCGAATTCGTCGGCCGAAAGTCCCACCACTTCCTCGACAGCCTGAAGCTGGCGATTGTAGAGGGCATCCACGCGGCGGCGGATTTCGTGGCCCTTGTCCGTGAGGCTGATGCGGACCGAACGCTTGTCGTTGGCCGAGCGCTCGTGGTTCACGTAGCCCGCTTCCACGAGCTTCTTCAGGTTGTAGGAGACGTTGGAGCCCTGGTAGTGGCCGCGCGTCTTCAGTTCGCCTGCCGTGAGTTCAGCATCCGAGATGTTGAACAGGAGCAATGCCTGGACAGGATTGACTTCCTTTTCGCCGGTGCGCTCGAAATCGTCCTTGATGACGTCGAGCAGACGGCGATGCAGGCGCTCGATGAGCGTCAGCGCTTCAAGATATTTGTGTTTGATGTTCTGGCGCTTCGCCTCGACAGGCTGCATCGCCAGGTTCCCCAGAACTTGCGTATTCATTTGACCACCTATTCCCTTTGTCAGCGGGATCGGCTTCTTTTGAATGTCCGTTTCCCTGATGTGGTCAAATTACTGCCGCTCCCTTTAAAGCGGCCTGAACAGTCTCGGTAAATTTGGAATTACATTTTCTCTTTTTAGCCCCGATTTGTCTGACAGTTTACGGGGGCTTTTCGAACGAGATGAATCAAACATGACCGGCGAATGCCATCGCCCGTTCAGCATGAACCCCGTGCGGCCCGGGCTTCCGCGGCGCGCAGCAACGCCCGCACGGCGGCCTTGCCCTGCGAGGCAATGGCCGCGCGGTGCTGGCGGAGCACGATTGAATACATGGCGCTCATGGCGCGGCCGGATTTCGTGCGGCAGCGCAATTCCTTGTAGTAGGCTTCCGCCGTTACCGCATAGCCACTGGCCGTAGCGGTGTTCTGCGCCGCAGGTTTGGCAGGGCGGGCCTTCTTCACGACCATGGCAACCTTGGCAGGCTTCTGCGGCGTGCGGGGCTCCGTGATCACGGCTTTCGCCACCTTCTTGCGCGGTACCACAGCTGGCACCACAGGTTCACCAAGCGGCTCCGCCGACACCAGCGCCACGGTCTCAGGCACTTCGTCATTGGCCACACTCGTCGGCGCGGCAGTAACAGGAGGCGGAGCAGGAACGACAGCCGCCTTTGCGACCGGTGCTGCAACGCTCGCCGGCATGTCGAGTGCCGCACCCGCCGTGGCCGACTGCGCTGCCTCGAAAACATCCCGCACGGATTGTGCGCTCTCGCCGTTGCAGGGAGCGGCCGTTCCGCTGGCGCGTCCGCGCCCGATGGCATTGCGGGCCGCTGTCACCGATTTCTTCTCGGCAAGTGCCAGTTCCGCCCGCGCCACCAGCGTCGTCAGGGCATCGCGCTCGTCGTTGCCCAGCACGTTGCAACGGTTGTCGATCATCCAGGCATGCGCCAGCATCTCCGCCGCCTGCTCAGGCGAGACCGCCTCCGCCCGTGCCCCGGACCCCATGAGGATCAGCAGACTTGCAAACATACCGGCGACGAATTTCATGACAGACCCCAAAGACAAAATACCCACACAAACTGGCGGCAGTCTGGGTCAACATGCTTAAATTTTGCCAAACCTCCAGGGTGCAAAGGCGGTGACATGGTTAACGTCAGGTTGCTCTTGCCCGCATTGTGGGGAAGAATGCCTTCCATGAAATCCTGGCCTCTCGTCCTCGCCCTCATCGCCGCCCTCGTTGCGCCCGCAGCCGCCGGTCAAGTCGTGCTGCCTCGTCTCAAGCCCGGGCAAGTGGTCTTGCCCCGGATGAAACCCACACCTCCCGCTTCAAACCCGGAACCCGCTGAGATTGTTCCCGATGCACCCGCCACCACCCAGAAGGCCCGCCCCCTCGCCATCCGCTTCCCCGGCGGCAGTGGCAACTGGGACGCCGCCACGGTTGCTGCCGCGCAGAAGGACTGCCGCACCCGCCTCGCAGGGCTGGACATCGATTTCGAACCCCTGGCCCCCATCGGGCAGGACGGCGGCTGCGGCACACCCGGCGCCATTCTGATCCGCTCCATGGGGGGCGTGCGCATTGATCCGCCAGCGGAAGCCAATTGCGCCCTGGCGGAGGCGCTCCATGCCTGGGTGGTCTGGTCGGTGAAACCCGCCGCGGCGGAACACCTCAACAAGACTCTCACCGTCGTCCACAACGCCTCAGCCTATGCCTGCCGGCGCCGCAACAATGCGTCTTCAGGCAAGCTCAGCGAACATGCCAAGGCCAATGCCCTCGACGTCTCCACCCTCGGTTTCAGCGACGGCGCGTCCACCAACATCAAGGGAGACTGGAGCGGCCTCAGGCAATTGGTGGGTCTCGGTGGCAAGTCGGCTTTCCTGCAGCGCATCCGCCGCGACGCCTGCATCCGTTTCACAACCGTGCTGGGGCCGGGCACCGATCCCTACCACGGCGATCATTTCCACATCGACCTCGCCCGCCGCCGCAATGGCTACCGCATCTGCCAGTGAGGGAGCGTTTGGCCGCATTGGAAATCCCGCCCGAGACTGTCTATAGCACCGCCATGACCCGTACACCCCAGTCCGCCTATCCCGCCCTCCGCATGCGCCGCAACCGCAAGAGCGCCTGGGCCCGCGCCCTTGTGAGCGAGAACACGCTGCAAGTGTCGGATCTCATCTGGCCGATCTTCGTCATCGAGGGCGAGCGCAAGGTGGAACAGGTATCCTCCATGCCTGGCGTGGTGCGCCAGTCCATCGACATTGCGGTGGAACGTGCGGCCGAAGCGGCGGCGCTTGGCATTCCCATGATCGCGCTCTTCCCCAACACCGATCCCTCCCTCCGCACCGATGACGGCCGCGAAGCCTGCAATCCCGAAAACCTTGTCTGCCGCACCGTGCGCGCCATCAAGAAGGCCGTGCCAAATCTGGGTGTGATGTGCGACGTGGCGCTTGATCCCTACACTGCCCATGGCCACGATGGCCTGATGAAGGACAACACCATCCTCAACGACGAGTCGATTGCCGCGCTGGTGAAGCAGTCGCTGGTGCAGGCCGAGGCAGGCTGCGACGTGATAGCGCCATCCGACATGATGGACGGCCGCATTGGCGCCATCCGCGCCGCGCTCGAAAGCGCAGGCCACGAAGACGTGCAGATCATGGCCTACTCCGCCAAATACGCATCCGGCTTCTACGGTCCCTTCCGCGAGGCCGTGGGCTCTGGTGGAAAGCTGAAGGGCGACAAGCGCACCTACCAGATGGACCCCGCCAACACCGACGAAGCCATGCGCGAGGTAGCACTCGACCTCGCCGAAGGTGCCGACATGGTGATGGTGAAGCCGGGCATGCCCTATCTCGATATTGTCGCGCGCGTGAAGCGCGAATTCGGCGTACCCACCTTCGCCTATCAGGTGTCCGGCGAGTACGCGATGTTGATGGCCGCCTGCCAGAATGGCTGGCTCGACCCGGAAAAGGTCATTCCCGAATCCCTGCTCGCCTTCAAGCGGGCCGGCGCCGATGGCATCCTCACCTACTTCGCGATGGACGTGGCAAAGCGCCTGCGCGGCTGATCCCTTATTTCTGCAGCCGCGCCATCAGGCTGGACGTATCCCAGCGCTTGCCGCCCATCTTCTGCACTTCGGAATAGAACTGGTCCACCAGCGCCGTGACCGGCAGATGCGCGCCATTGCGCCGCGCCTCGTTGAGGCAGATGCCCAGGTCCTTGCGCATCCATTCCACCGCAAAGCCGAAATCGAATTTGCCCGCGATCATGGTCTTGTGGCGGTTCTCCATCTGCCACGAACCGGCGGCACCCTTGGAGATGACCTCCACGACCTTCTCCATGTCCAGGCCCGCCTTCATGCCGAAATGCACGCATTCCGCCAGGCCTTGCACGAGGCCCGCGATGGCAATCTGGTTGCACATCTTGGCAAGCTGCCCCGAACCCGGGGCGCCCAGCAGTTTGCACATCCGCGCAAAGCTCATGATCAGCGGCTCGGCCTTGGCATAGTCATCCGCGTCACCACCGCACATCACGGTGAGCACGCCGTTTTCCGCCCCCGCCTGCCCGCCGGAAACCGGCGCATCCACGAAGCCGATGCCCCGGGCCTTTGCCGCCGCATGGAGTTCCCGCGCCACATCGGCCGAAGCCGTTGTGTGATCGACGAAGATGCTGCCGCGCTTCATTGCCGCGAAGGCTCCGTCAGGCCCGATGGTGACGGAGCGTAGGTCGTCATCATTTCCGACGCAGGCAAATACGAAGTCCGCATCCTTCACAGCCAGCGCGGGCGTCGTGGCCGAAGCCCCCTTGTGCTGGCCCACCCAGCGCGCGGCCTTCTCCGCCGTGCGGTTGTACACCGTGAGACCTGCCCCCGACTTGGCGGCAAGATGCCCCGCCATCGGATAACCCATCACGCCGAGACCCAGCCATGCCGCACGCACCGTCATTGTTCCACTCCTCGTTCCGGTTTTGCGAGGGAATAGAGCACGGCTAGTTCCTTTTCCAGAACTCTTGCAGCTTCGGCTGGCCCGGGACATAGTGTCCGTCCGAACAGAACCATGACCGTTGAACGCCGCAATTTTCCGCAGTTCTTCATCACTGCGCCCAGTCCCTGCCCCTACCTCCACGACAAGCTGGAGCGGAAGGTGTTTACGCATCTTGTGGGGCCGGATGCGCGCGGCCTGAATTCGCAACTTTCGCAAGGCGGTTTCCGCCGCAGCCAGAACATCGCCTACCGCCCGGCCTGCGACGGCTGCCAGGCCTGCATTTCGGTGCGGGTGCCGGTGGAGTCCTTCGAATGGACGCGCGGCTTCCGCCGGGTCATGGCGAAGAACAGCGATCTTCGCTCCTCCGTGGTCAAGGCCGAGGCGACCAGCGAGCAATACTCCGTCTTCCGTGCCTACATCGATACGCGCCACTCGGAAGGCGGCATGGCCAACATGACCGTGCTCGATTTTGCCGCCATGGTGGACGACAACCTGGTGGACAGCCGCATGGTGGAATACCGCCTGCCGCCGGATCATCCCCAGGCGCCCAACGAACTGGTCGCCGCCGTGTTGCTTGATGTGCTCTCCGACGGCCTGTCGATGATCTACAGCTTCTACGAACCGTCGCTCGAACAACGCAGCCTCGGCACCTACATCATCCTCGACAACATTCTGCGCGTGGGCCGCATGGGCCTGCCCTATGTCTACCTCGGCTACCTCGTGCAGAACTCCGCAAAGATGCATTACAAGGCCCGCTTTCTCCCCCAGGAGCGCCTCTCCGTACATGGCTGGGTGCTGCATCGCACCTAACCCGGCAATTGACAGGGCGATGGTCTAACGCTTACCTCGCCATCAAAATCAGGCGGCTGATTTGGGGCGATATGAACACTTTTGGAATCATGAATCCGCTTGCGTTGGCTCAGGCTGCCACCAAGCTGTCAGAACTGCTGCGGGCGCATAACGTCACCGTTCAGGTCAGCAGTGACATGGTGGCCTTCAACGAAGCCAAGAAGGCAGCCCGCGGCTTCGAAGTCGCGCCCATGCACCATCCTGAAGTCGGCGTTTTCAGCCACGAGCGCGCCCACTGGCTGAGCCTCCATGAAGCCGACGGCAAGGTCGTCGGGCTCCAGGCCTTCCGCTGCGACGTCATTGATACCAACCTCGCCGACTGGTGCGTGAACTACATGATCGGCGCCTACATGCGCCGCCAGGAACTGATGGTCCCCTCGCACGCCAGGCCGCCCAGGGGCAGCATCTCGGAGCGGCTCACGGGCAAGCTCGTCTATCACGGCGAACTCTGGGTCGACAAACACCACCGCAACCGCGACCTGATCGAACACTTCGTCCGGATTGCGCTCATTCTCAGCTACATCAAGTGGCAGCCGGATGCGATCTGGTGCCTTGCTGGCGCGCGCATCGTCGAACGCGGCCACCTGAGCCGCGCCGGTTACAACATGCTGGAACTGGGCTTCATGCGCTGGCAACTGGCTTCCGACGGCATTGATCCGTTCGAATACCTCTACGTGCTGGAGCGGCATGCCGTGGAGACAATGATCGAAGTCTGGAACGCTAAAGCAGCTTTATCTCAACGGGAGCCCGTGCACACGCCACCTTCACCCGTGAAACTCCATGCAAAGGGTTGTCCGGGATGATGACGCGGTGGTAGCCGAACCACTGCTGCTCGCCGTTGGGCATCACCATCGAGGCAAGCACCTGATCGTAGTGCATGCGTCCTGACCGCAGGACATCGAAGTACGGCTGGGATACGATGCGGTCGTAACTATGTCCGGACATCGCGGGATAGGAAATCGGCACCCTGCCCCACACCTTGCCGAGAAGCGACTCTTCGCCGATGTGTTCCACCTTGCTCGTGCCGAGGCCTGGATCAACAGCACAGACAATCGATTGCCCGTCGGGAATCTCGCCGGCCTCCACGATGGAGCGCAGGGCTTCCGGCATGCTGGCGGCTTTCGGACGGGTATCCGCGATATAGACGCGCTCGGAGAAGCGCACGTCGCTCTTGTAGATCAGGCTTTCAATCCGGTGCGCAGCATCAACGGAAGAACCGAGAGACTCCTCGAACCAGCCTGCATTGAAATAGACCAGCGTGATCGGCTCGACGCAGGTGACGATGAATTCGCGGAGGAAAAGCAGCGACGCCCAGTTTGCGCCGAACATCACCCAGCTCACGCGAGTCCCGTTCGTGCCGGTCTCGAGCTTCACCAGGTTGTTGTTGTGCAGCAGCTTCCGGTCAGAAATAGGTCCGCCATCCGGGCGGGTAGGCCGGGAGCAGAACGATCCTTTGTCGATCCACAGTTCGAGATTGTACATGAGTCCGCGCGATTCATCACAAATGAGCGGTGACCCACCCCAGAACAGGGCCTCCTTAATTTCTTTTAAGGCGCAAAGGGAAATAACTCGTTAAATTATTTGCAACGTTTTGGTGACGGCAAGCCCTCTAAAGCACACGAAAATCCACGTCGCCGTATTCGCTGGCCACCCGCACGCGACGTTCCGCAATGGGCAGGATCACCCGATGATACGGTACCCAGCGCACGGTCTGGTCGGGAAAACGCAAGGCCGCGATCACCTGCTCATAGACCGGAACGCCTTGCGAGACCGCCCGCCCGTAGGACTGGCTGGCACTGCGCCCCAGCGCTCCTGTGGCGAGGCAGGGAAAGGTCGATTGGTCCGTGCCCCAAATTCGTCCGATTGCCGAGCGTTCGCCCACGCGGCAGACGACAAAACCATCGAGTTCCGGTTCATATCGGCATTCAACACTGTGTTCCGCTGCCACCGCCTTCTCGCGAAGCACGTCTTGTAACAGGCCGGGCACCCGCGCCGAAGACACGTCGGGCTCATGCACGAACACCCGGCTGCTCAGGTGTCGGTCAGCATTCATGACAAGTGCGCGGATGCGGCAGGCCGCCTCATCGACCGTCTCAAGGCGTTCCTCGAACCATCCCGCCGCATAGAAGCGCAGCATCACGGGGGCCTGCAGGTATGGCAGCATTGCCTCGGCAGAAAACAGCGAGCCCACATGCGGTGATGCCACAACCCAGCGCAACTCCGTGCCTGCCGGTCCGGACACAAGGCGCACCGCGCCCTGTTCGTTCATCAGCCGCCACGCGTCATCGTGAGGCGGATCATGTCCTGCCGCGCGCGCTTCTCCATTCACGATCCATATGGAACGCCGTGTCATGCCTGCCCCTCACAATGCACGGCGGGGAGCCAAGACATGTTTTGTGCGATACATCAATTGCTGTCCGCCATGGCAGTCAACAGGCACTGACGCACGGCCAGTCAATTCAACCGACCGGATCCACCTTGGTTAACGCGTCAGCCGTTGCGGAACCGGTTGTTGCGCGGGAAACCCTTGGGCGGCAACCGTCCGGCCTGCGCCCGTTCGCCGATCCATTCTCCGAGGTCCGTCGAGACGAATTCGCGGCCTGAACTGTCGATCCAGATGAGGCCCGACTTCAGCTTGAAGCACTGCACGTCGCTGAGCCCGCCATCCTTGAACTTCTGCAGACGCACGCCCTTGCCCCGCGCCATGTCCGGCACCTCGGCAAGCTTGAAGATCAGCAGCTTGCGGTTCTCGCCCACGGTGGCCACGTGGTCCGCATCCGGCGGCACCACCACGCAGGACTGCGCTTCAACAGGCGCCTTCACGTTCAGCACCTGCTTGCCCTTGCGGGTGTTGGCCACGCACTCGTCTTCGGCGACAACGAAACCGTCGCCCTCCGTCGAGGCAAGCAGCCGGCGCGTGCCCGGCTGATGCACGAACAGCGAGACAACCGTATCCGCCGCATCCACATCCGCCATCAGGCGCACCGGTTCACCATGGCCGCGCCCGCCCGGCAGGCGCGACGCCTCCAGCGTGAAGAACTTGCCCGAGGAAGAGAACAGCATGATCTTGTCGGTCGTCATGGCGTTCACCACGAACTTGCCGCGGTCGCCATCCTTGTAGGTCAAGCCGGAGGCATCCTCCAGATGGCCCTTCATGCTGCGAATCCAGCCTTTCTCCGAACATACGATGGTGACGGGTTCCTTCTCCGTCATCATCTCTTCCAGGTCGGCATCCACATCAGGTGCCTCGGCGAAATCCGTGCGGCGCTTGCCCAGCGCGGTCTTCTTGGAGAACTTCTCCTTGATGCCCTTGATCTCGCCGCTGATCGTCTCCCACTGCTCGTCCTCGGACTTGAGCAGGCCCTTCAGGCCCTTCTGTTCCTTGATCAGCGAGTCATTCTCGCGGCGGATTTCCATCTCCTCCAGCCGGCGCAAGGCGCGCAGGCGCATGTTCAGAATGGCTTCGGCCTGCGTGTCCGTGAGGTCGAAGCGCTGCATCAAGGCGGGCTTGGGCTCGTCCTCTTCCCGGATGATGCGGATCACCTCGTCGAGGTTGAGATAGGCGATGAGATAACCGCCCAGGATTTCCAGGCGCCGCGCGATTTCGCCCAGCCGGAAATTGGTTCGGCGAACCAGCACCTCCTTGCGATGATCCAGCCACTCCCGTAGCACATCGCGCAGGCTCATCACCTTCGGCACCTTGCCGCCGGAGAGCACGTTCATGTTGAGGGGAATGCGCGACTCGAACTCGGTGTTGCGGAACAGCTGCTCCATCAGCAACGTCGCATCAATGTTGCGTGTCTTCGGCTCAATGACGATGCGGATGTCTTCGGCCGATTCATCGCGAATGTCGCCGATGAGAGGCAGCTTCTTGTCCGACATCAGCTCGGCCACGCGCTCGATCAGCTTGGACTTCTGCACCATGTACGGGATTTCGGTGACGATAATCTGCCAGCCGCCGCGGCCCAGTTCCTCCTGGCTCCAGCGCGCCCGCACCCGGAAGGCACCGCGGCCCGTCTTGTAGGCCTCGATGATGGATTCGCGGCTGTCGATCACGACGCCGCCCGTCGGAAAATCCGGTCCCACCACGAACTGCGTAAGCTTCTCCACGCCCGCATTGGGCGTCTTGATGAGGTGCAGGGCGGCATCACACAATTCCGCTGCATTGTGCGGCGGAATGGAGGTGGCCATGCCGACGGCGATGCCCGTGGCCCCGTTGGCCAGCAAGTTCGGGAATGCACCGGGCAGCACCACGGGTTCCTGCACCGAGCCGTCATAGTTGGCGCGGAAATCCACCGTCTCTTCGTCAAGGCCGTCGAGGAGCAGCCCTGCCACTTCGGTCATTCGCGCTTCGGTGTAGCGGTAGGCAGCAGCGCCATCGCCATCGATGTTGCCGAAATTGCCTTGCCCATCCACCAGCGGGTAGCGCGAGGAAAAGTCCTGCGCCAGGCGCACCAGCGCATCGTAGATCGACTGGTCGCCGTGCGGATGATAGCCGCCCATCACGTCGCCGACGATCTTGGCGGACTTTTTGAAGGCGGCACTCGGGTCCAGCCGCAACAGCCGCATCACATGCAGCAGGCGCCGATGCACCGGCTTCAGCCCGTCACGCACATCGGGCAGCGCCCGGTGCATGATGGTGGACAACGCATAGGCCAGATAGCGCTCTTCCAGCGCATCCTTCAGTTCCACAGGCTCGATGTCGGGGGCCCGCGGTGGCGGCGGGGGTACGTGTTTGCTCATGATTCGCTGATTATAGCAGGGGGTTGCGGGCTAAACCCGGACGACGATTACCTTGACGACGGGCTTCTTGCCCCATTCCGCCTCGGCTGCACGCCGGATGGCGAGGCGCACCGTATCCTCAACCACCGCGGCATCCTTGCGGCGTTGCCGTGGCAGCGAGGTGAATGCCTTTTCGGCCGCTTCCTCCAGCACCTCACCGAGAGCGGGCGGAACACCATCGATGATCACTTCGATATCATCAGCGAGGTCCAGCCGGTCATCCACCACGACACCCGCCACGACCAGTCCCACGAAGGAGAGCTTGCGGCGCTGCCTGGCAGGTCCATCGACCCCCGGCACGATCAGCTTGCCATCCACATGCAGGATACCCGCCGGCGCCTCGTCCACGATGGCGAGCGGCCCCGGCGCCAGCCGCAGGATCTTACCATCTTCGGGAATGAGTGTATCCGCGATGCCGTGCTCCTCCGCAAACTTCGCATGGGCACGCAGGTGGCGCGGTTCGCCATGCATCGGCACGAGCGCCTTGGGCTTCACCCAGCCATACATCTGCTGCAACTCGCCCTGGCGCGGATGCCCCGAGGAATGCACCAGCGCCTCGTCCGCCGTGATCACATCCACATCCAGCCGTGCGAGGTTGTTGATGACCGCGCCTACTTCTTTTTCGTTGCCCGGAATGGTGCGCGCCGAAAAGATGACGAGATCGCCCTTCTCAAGCGCGACGTTGGGATGATTGTCCTCGGCGATGCGGGCAATGGCCGCCCGCGGTTCACCCTGGCTGCCGGTGCACAGCAGCATGATCTTGTCCTGCGGCAGGTAGCCGAACTCCGCTTCGTCCAGGAAGGCACCTGTGTTTTCCAGCATGCCGCAAATGCGCGCCGCTTCGATCGTGTTGCGCATGGCACGCCCGGCGATGACCACCTCGCGCCCTGCCGCCCGCGCCGCCCGCACGGCCGAGGTGATGCGTTCCACATGCGAGGCGAAGGTCGTCACGGCCACGCGGCCGGGTGCGGCCTTGATGATGTCGGTCAATGTCGCCGCCACATCAGTCTCGGAAGGTGACACGCCCTCGCGCAGCACGTTGGTCGAATCGCACACGAAGGCGTCCACGCCTTCCTTGCCGATTTCGATGAAACGCTTCTCGTTGAACGGCTTTCCCAACACCGGCGTGCGGTCGATCTTCCAGTCGCCGGAGTGCAGCACACGCCCCTGCTCGGTCTTGATCCACAGCGCATGCGACTGCGGAATGGAGTGCGTGACCTCCACATATTCAACCGTGAACGACCCAACCTTGAAAGGCTTGCCCGGCTGATGCACGATCACCGGCACATCGCCATCCAGCCCGTGTTCCTTCAGCTTCAGTTTCAGCAGTTCCGCGGCGAAGGGCGTGCAATGCACATCACACCCCAACTGCGGCCAGAGCCACGGCACCGCGCCGATATGATCCTCATGCGCATGGGTGATGATCAGCCCCGCCAGATCGTTGCGGTTTGACGTCATGAACCCCACGTCCGGCAGGATCACATCGACACCCGGTTCCGCATCGCCGCCGAACTTCACGCCGAGATCAACCATCAGCCACTCACGGGACTCAACCGGCCCCACGCCGTAGCAGTAGCAGTTCATGCCGATCTCGCCCGTGCCGCCAAGCGGCAGCAGAACAAGTCCCTGGTCTTCCCCGCGCTTGCGACGGCTGCTCATGCTGCACCTGCCCTGAATGTAACATCACCCGCGTGGATTGCCTGACGCGAGCCATCCCCACACTTCACCACGAGCGCACCATCGCTTGCGAGGCCATCGAACACGCCATCCCAAACACTGTTGCCGCTTTCAACATGCACGGGGGAATGAAGCCCGTGGGCCCGCTCTTCCCATGCGCGAATGATCTGAGGGAATCCCGCACCGTCAGCCCATTCGGCGAGGCGCGCATCCAACGCCGCCGCATAGGTGGCAAATACTGAATCGACGCTGGCTTCCGGTGCATATTGGTGGAGGCGCGATGTTATGTAGGCGAGGCCCTGCGGACTGTGGGCGATGTTGATGCCGCACCCGATCACCACCTGCCCGCCCTCCACCGTCTCGCACAGGATGCCCGAAACCTTGCCACCAGCCAGCAGGCAATCATTCGGCCATTTCAATCGCACACGCGCGGTGCCGCAAAACCGGGACACCGTGTCATGCACGGCCAATGCCGTCACAAAGGCAATCTGCGGAATGGCCTGCACCGGGGCCGCGACGGGAACAAGGTAGGAGACATGGAGATTGCCCGCCGGCGATACCCAATTGCGGCCAAGCCGTCCCTTGCCCGCTTCCTGCACGTCCGCCACCAGCCACAAGGGGCCGCGCGTGCCTGCAGCGGCCAGCCGTTGCGCCTGCGCATTGGTAGAATCAATGGTGGCGAAACGCTGGACGGGCGCGATCGGAGGCACCTCAGTGCAGGGACTGCGCGGCAGCGGTCGCCAGTGCCAGGAGCGGCTGCGCAATCAGCACGAAGACGAGTGCAAAGGCACCGGAGGCATAGGCCACGGTCTTCACTTCACCATCCACGGCATCGAACGCATCCACCGGCTCATCGAAGTAGATCATCTTCACGATGCGCAGGTAGTAGTAGGCGCCGACAACGCTGGCGACCACACCGATGATGGCGAGCAGCCAAAGCCCGGCCTTCACCGCAGCCATGAACACGAACAACTTGCCGAAGAAGCCCGCCAGCGGCGGAATGCCCGCGAGCGAGAACATCAGCATGGAGAACACGAAGGCGAGTCCCTTGTTGGTGCGCGCAAGGCCCGCGAGGTCCGAAACCTGTTCTACCGCACGGCCCTGGCGGCGCATGGCCAGCACGCAGGCGAACACGCCAACCGTGGTGAACAGGTAGATGAGCATGTAGATGACGACGCCCTGCACGCCCTCATCGCTGCCCGCCGCAAGGCCGACAAGCGCATAGCCCATGTGGCCGATGGACGAATAGGCCAGCAGGCGCTTGATGTTGGTCTGGCCGATGGCGGCAAAGGCGCCGAGCACCATGGAGGCAATCGACACGAACACCACGATCTGCTGCCAGTCCGCAACCACGGCGGCGAAAGGTCCGGTGAGAACGCGCACGAACAGCGCCATGGCGGCGATCTTCGGGGCGGCGGCAAAGAAGGCCGTCACCGGCGTCGGTGCACCTTCATAGACGTCCGGCGTCCACATGTGGAACGGCACGGCAGAAACCTTGAAGGCGAGGCCGGAAATGATGAACACAAGCCCGAACAGCACGCCGAGGCTGGAGCCCGAGGCACCCAGCGCGGCCGCAATACCGGTGAACTGCGTCGTGCCGGTGAAGCCGTAAACCAGCGACGCGCCATAGAGCAGCATGCCCGATGACAGTGCGCCGAGGACGAAATACTTGAGGCCCGCTTCCGACGACTTGGCATCGTCACGGTTGATCGACGCCACCACGTAAAGCGCCAGCGACTGCAATTCCAGGCCCATGTAGAGCGAGATGAGATCACCCGCCGAAATCATCATCATCATGCCCACCGTGGCGAGCAGGATGATCACCGGATATTCGAACTTGGCCATGTGGACGCGCGCGAGGAAACGCCCGGACAGGATGATGGCAATGGCGGAACCCGACATGGCCAGCACCTTCATCAGGCGCGCAAAGCCGTCCACCACGAAGGCTCCGCCGAAGGCCGTCACCTTGCCCTCGCCCGTGCCCCAGATCACCGCCGCCATGGCGACGAGCAGCGCGATCACGGCGCCAGAGGCCACGATGCCATAGGCCTCGCGGCGGCTGAACACACCGAGCATCAGCAGGACCATCGCCAGCACCGCCAGCAGGATTTCCGGGGCGGCGGCAGCGGCATCAGCCTGTTGCAGGAAGGTCATCATGGGGTCACTTCATCGTAAGGGTGATGGTGTCGAGATGGGCAGCGGCCACCTGCACGGACTTGAGCAGGCCCTCGATCGAGGCTGCCACCGTGTCGAGGATGGGCGCTGGGTACACACCGAAGAACAGCGTCAGCACCACAAGCGGCGCCAGCATTGCCAGTTCGCGCGGAGTCATGTCCGGCATCCACGTCAGCGTCGACTTCTCCAGCTTGCCGAACACCACGCGGCGATAGAGCCACAGTGCATAGCAGGCAGAAAGAATGACGCCCGAGGTGGCGAAGAACGCCACCCAGGTATTGTTCTGGAACGTGCCGATCAGCGTCAGGAATTCACCGACGAATCCGGAGGAACCCGGCAGGCCGACATTCGCCATGGTGAACAGCATGAACACCGCCGCATAGAGCGGCATCCTGTTCACCAGGCCGCCATAGGCCGCGATCTCGCGCGTGTGCATGCGATCATAGACAACGCCTACGCAGAGGAACAGCGCGCCGGACACAAGGCCGTGGCTGATCATCTGGAACATCGCGCCATCGATGCCCTGCCGCGTCATGGAGAAGATGCCCATGGTGACGAAGCCCATGTGCGCCACGGACGAATAGGCAATCAGCTTCTTCATGTCCTCCTGCATCAGGGCGACGAGCGAGGTGTAGACGATGGCCACCACCGAAAGCGCGTAGACGAAGTTCTGGAAGTACAGGCTGGCGTCCGGGAACATCGGCAGCGAGAAGCGCAGGAAGCCGTAGCCGCCCATCTTCAGCAGGATCGCCGCCAGGATGACGGAGCCCGCTGTCGGCGCCTCCACATGCGCATCCGGCAGCCAGGTGTGCACCGGCCACATCGGCATTTTCACCGCGAAGGACGCGAAGAAGGCAAGCCACAGCCATGTCTGCATTTCCGGCGGGAAGGTGTCGGGCTTGGCCAGCAGCGCCACAATGTCCGTCGTGCCCGCATGCCAGTACATTGCAATGATGGCGAGCAGCATCAGCACCGAGCCGAGCAGCGTGTAAAGGAAAAACTTGAACGAGGCATAGACGCGCCGCGGCCCGCCCCAGATGCCGATGATGAGGAACATCGGGATGAGACCAGCTTCAAACAGCACGTAGAACAGCACAAGGTCGAGCGCCACGAACACGCCGATCATCAGCGTTTCCAGAACCAGGAAGGCGATCATGTATTCCTTCACCCGCTTGTCCACGTGCCATGAGGCCAGGATGCAGATCGGCATGAGGAAGGTGGTGAGCATCACCAGCGGCATCGAGATGCCGTCGACGCCAAGTTTGTAACTGGCAAACCCGCCCATCCACGCATGGCTCTCCAGAAGCTGGAAGCCCGGTTCGGCGATCGTGAAGTTCAGCGGAATGAGGATCGACACCGCGAAGGTGACGAGCGTCGTCCACAGGGCCGTGTAGCGCGCGCGCTTGGCTGTTGCGGCTTCATCGCCGCCGGTGAAGACCAGCGTCAGCGCGCCCACAAGCGGCAGGAAAGTGACGACCGAAAGCAAGGGCCAGTTCATCAGTGTGTGCCCCCAAACGAGAACCAGGAAACAAGTGCCGCCACGCCGATCAGCATGGCAAAGGCGTAGTGGTAGACATAACCCGTCTGCAGGCGGACGACCTTGTCGGTGACGTCAATGACACGCGCCGACACGCCGTCGGGACCGAGGCCATCGATCACCTCGCCATCACCCTTCTTCCACAGGAAGCGGCCAAGCCACATGGCCGGGCGCACGAACAGGAAGTCGTAGAGTTCGTCGAAGTACCACTTGTTGAGCAGGAACTGGTAGATCGGTTGGTGCATGGCCGCCAGACGCTTCGGCAGTTCCGTGTTGCGGATGTAGAACAGGAAGGCCAGCAGGAAGCCCGACAGCATGGCGATGGTCGCCGACCACTTCACCAGCACCGGCGCTTCGTGGATCTTGTGCACGATCTCGTTGTCGGTCGCACGGAAGATCGACTTGCCCCAGAACACCGCCTCTTCATGGCCCATGAAATAGTGCTCGAAGGCAAAGCCCGCGACGATGGCGCCAAGCGCCAGCACATAGAGCGGGATCAGCATCACGTTGCTGCTCTCATGCACGTGGTCCATCGTCTCCTTGTCGGCGCGCGGCGCACCGTTGAAGGTCATGAAGGCCAGACGCCAGGAATAGAACGAGGTGCAGAAGGCCGCGATCACCAGGAGGCCGAAAGCCAGCATGTGAGGTGCGGCTTCCGACATGAAGGCGCTTTCGATGATGGCATCCTTGGAATGGAATCCGGCAAAGCCGAAGAGACCGGGAATGCCCACACCCGTCAGCGCGAAGGTGCCGATCAGCATCATCGCCCAGGTAATGCGGATGTGCGGCGCAAGGCCACCCATGTTCCGCATGTCCTGCTCGCCCGACATGGCATGGATCACCGAACCTGCGCCAAGGAACAACAGCGCCTTGAAGAACGCATGCGTAAACAGGTGGAACATGCCGATGCCATAGGCGCCAACACCCATCGCCACGAACATGTAGCCAAGCTGCGAACAGGTGGAATAGGCAATGACGCGCTTGATGTCGTTCTGGACGAGACCGACCGTCGCCGCGAAGAACGCCGTGACGGCACCGACGATGATCACGACGTCGCGGGCCACGGGAGCGAGTTCAAACAGCGGCGAAAGACGCGCCACCAGAAACACGCCCGCCGTCACCATGGTGGCGGCGTGGATGAGGGCGGAAACCGGCGTCGGGCCTTCCATGGCATCCGGCAGCCAGGTGTGCAGCAGGAACTGCGCGGACTTGCCCATGGCGCCCATGAACAAGAGCAGGCACAGCACCGTCAGCGTATCCCACTCCCAGGAAAGGAAATGCATGGTCTTGCCGACAGCGTTGGGTGCCGCGGCAAACACGGTGTCGAACTCGATCGAACCGTAGACCATGAACACGCCGAAGATGCCAAGCGCGAAGCCGAAGTCACCCACGCGGTTGACGACGAAGGCCTTGATCGCGGCCGCATTGGCCGCGGGCCGCGTGTACCAGAAGCCGATGAGCAGGTAGGACGCGAGGCCCACGCCTTCCCAGCCGAAGAACATCTGCAGCAGGTTGTCGCTCGTCACCAGCATCAGCATGGCGAAGGTGAAGAGCGAGAGATAGGCGAAGAAGCGCGGCTGGTGCTCGTCGTGGCTCATGTAGCCAAGCGAATAGAGATGGACCAGCGCCGACACCGTGTTGACCACAACCAGCATCACCGAGGTCAGCGCGTCGATGCGGAGCGCCCAGGAGGATTGCAGCGTGCCGGAGGTGATCCAGCGCAGCACTTCAACCTTCGTGTCGTGCCCTTCGTGCAGGAAGCCCCAGAAGTTCACCCAGGAGAGAATGGCCGAGACGAACAGCAGTCCCGTCGTCAGGTACATGGGCCACATCGGCCCGTGATAATGTCCGCCGTGGTCGTCGTGGACATGGCCATGGTCGTCGTGGCCGTGAGTGTCATGGCCATGGCCGCCATAGACGGCGCTGTCGGAGCCCATGTTGCGGAACAGCGACGTTCCGAAAAGGCCCGCGATGATCGCGCCCAGGAGTGGAAGGAAGACGATTGCCTGATACATGATGCTACTCGTCAGCCCTTCATGAGTGTGATGTCGTCAACCGCGATGGTGCCGCGGTTGCGATAGTAGGTGACAAGGATGGCAAGGCCGATGGCGGCCTCGGCGGCAGCGACTGTCAGCACCAGCAGCGCGAAGACCTGGCCCACCAGGTCATTGAGCGCGGTCGAGAATGCCACCAGATTGATGTTCACCGCCAGCAGGATGAGTTCCACCGACATCATGATGATGATGACGTTCTTCCGGTTGAGGAAGATGCCGAAGATGCCGATCGTGAAGATGATCGCGGCAACCGTGAGATAATGTGAAAGGCCGATCATCTTACAGTCCCTGCCCCGGTTCGACTTTGCGGATTTCAACGGCGGTGGCCGGCGTGCGCGCCACCTGCGCGGCAATGCTCTGGCGCTTCACGCCTTCCTTGTGGCGGAGCGTCAGCACGATGGCGCCCACCATGGCAACGAGCAGCACAAGGCCCGAAGCCTGGAACCAGTAGACGTATTTCGTGTAGAGGATTTCACCCAGTGCCGCGGTGTTGGAAATGCCACCGGCGGGTGCCGGTGCCGCCGCGCTCTTCAGCGCTTCCGGAGCAATGGTCCAGGTGCCGAACAGCAGCGCCAGTTCAACAAGCACGATGAGCCCGATCACCGCGCCCACAGGCAGGTAACTTGCCATGCCTTCACGCAACTTCACGAAGTCCACGTCGAGCATCATGACGACGAAGAGGAACAGCACGGCGACAGCGCCCACGTAGACGACCACGAGAATCATCGCCAGGAACTCGGCCCCCATCAGGATGAACAGTCCCGCGGCATTGAAGAAACACAGGATGAGGAACAGCACGGAATGCACCGGGTTCCGCGCCGTGATCACCATCACGGCGGAAGCAACCGCGAGGGCGGCGAAGAGATAGAAGAAAAGCGTTGCGGCCATGGGTCAATCCTCAGCGGTATGGCGCGTCGAGCGAGATGTTGCGGGCAATCTCGCGTTCCCAGCGGTCGCCGTTGTCGAGCAGCTTCTGCTTGTTGAACAGCAGCTCCTCACGGGTCTCCGTCGAAAATTCGAAGTTCGGTCCTTCCACGATGGCGTCCACCGGGCAGGCTTCCTGGCAGAAGCCGCAGTAGATGCACTTCACCATGTCGATGTCATAGCGCGTCGTGCGGCGCGTACCGTCGTTGCGGCGCGGGCCTGCCTCGATGGTGATGGCCTGCGCCGGGCAGATCGCCTCGCACAGCTTGCAGGCAATGCAGCGTTCTTCGCCATTCGGATAGCGGCGCAACGCATGTTCGCCACGGAAGCGAGGGCTGAGGATGCCCTTTTCGTGCGGATAGTTCAGCGTCGCCTTGGGTGACACCATGTACTTGAGGGCAAGCCAGGTGGCGGAGGCGAATTCCTTGAGGAACAGCGAGCGGGCGGCAGCGGCCAGGCGCATGTCAGTGGGCTCCCGGAGTGAAGAACTGCACGCCCACGGCGTAGCCGAAAAGCGGCATGGCGACGAGGCATTGCAGACGGATGAGAGTGGTGATGAGGGCCGGGCTGCGGCCATGGCTGTACGTCACCTTTGCCGTCTCGTGGCGAAGGCTCAGCACGGGATAGACGGCGCGCATGAATACATAGAGTTCCGCAAGCCCGAGGCCCAGGAACAGGATGGCAAAGGCAATACCGGGAAGGGAAAGCGTCATGATGGCAGCCACCCCATCATCACCAGAACGCCTGCTGTGATCGCCACCCAGGCGAGCGAGATCGGCAGGAACACCTTCCAGCCGAGGCGCATCAACTGGTCATAGCGATAGCGCGGCACGATCGCCTTCACCATGGCGAACATGAAGAACACGAACACCAGCTTGATCAGGAACCAGACGATGCCCGGCACCCAGTTCAGCACGGCCACGTCGATGATCGGCAGCCATCCCCCGAGGAAAAGGATCGCCGTCATGGCGCACATCAGCGTGATCGCCACGTATTCACCCAGCATGAACAGCAGGTACGGCGTCGAGGAATATTCCACCATGTGTCCGGCAACGAGCTCCGATTCCGCTTCCACGAGATCGAAGGGCGGGCGGTTCGTTTCCGCCAGCGCCGAGATGAAGAAGATCACGAACATCGGGAAGAGCGGCAGCCAGTACCAGTCGAGGAACGAGTTCGGCAGGCCAAGCATCGTGCCGAGGCCGGTCTTCTGCGACAGCACGATCTCGGAGAGATTGAGCGATCCCGCGCACAGCAGCACCGTGACGATGACGAAGCCGATTGACACTTCATACGACACCATCTGCGCGGCGGAGCGGAGCGCGGCGAGGAACGGATATTTCGAGTTGGAGGCCCAGCCGCCCATGATCACGCCATAGACGCCAAGCGAGGACAGCGCGAAGAGGTAGAGCACGCCCACGTTGATATCGGCCACTGCCCAGCCTTCGTTGAGCGGGATCACCGCCCAGGCCGCCAGCGCCAGCACCGACGTCACGATAGGCGCGATCAGATAAACACCCTTGTTCGCGCCGTCGGGAATGATGGCTTCCTTGAACACGAATTTCAGAAGGTCGGCGAAGGATTGCAGCACGCCCCACGGGCCCACCACGTTGGGGCCGCGGCGCATCTGCACGGCAGCCCACACCTTGCGGTCGAAGTAGATGAGGAACGACACGGCAATGAGCAGGCCCACCAGAAGGGCGACACTTTGCAGCGCGATGATGGCAAGGAGGATGACGATCTCGGTCATGGTCTTACTCCGCCGCCTGCAGCCTGCGGCCCGATTTCAGGGCCGAACAGTCGCCCATGATGCGAGAGGCGCGGGCAATCGGATTGGTGAGATAGAAGTCGGTGACAGACGAGGCAAAGCCGCTCCTGTCGGTCGCCCCCTCCCCTGCGGAAAGTTCGGAGAGCGCGTCGGCGTCCGCCTTCGCAACCGTGTTGATGGAAGCCAGTTGCGGCGCGATCTTGTACATGGCCGCGCGCAGTGCACCGATCGTCACCCACGGCAGGCTGGCGCCCAGTTCATCCGACAGCGCCTTGATGATGGCCCAGTCCTCACGGGCATCCCCGGGCGGGAAAGCCGCGCGCAAGGCAAGCTGCGGCCGCCCCTCGGTGTTGACGTAGGTTGCTGTCTTTTCGGTGTAGGCGGCGCCCGGCAAAATCACGTCGGCGCGGTGTGCGCCGGCATCGCCGTGCGTGCCAAGGTAGACGACAAAGGCCGAGCCAAGGCCGTTCATGTCGAATTCGTCAGCCCCGGCCAGGAACATCACATCGAGGTCGCCCTTGCCCGCCCCGGCGATCATCTTGCGGGCGGAAAGTCCGCCCTCACCCGGCAGCGCGCACACATCAAGCGCGCCCACGCGGCCTGCCGCCGTGTGCAGAACGTTGAAGCCGTTCCAGTCGCCGCGAACGACGCCAATGGCGGCAGCGGCCTTGGCAGCCAGTGCAAGCACGGCAGCACCATCGGCCCGCGCCAATGCGCCCTGCCCGATGATGAACATCGGCTTCTGCGCCTTCGCCATGGGATGATCGGCGAGCGTCGCCAGCGTCTCGGGTCCGGCACCCATGTAGTGATACTTGTAGGTGAGATCAGCCTGTTCGCCGATCACGCCGATGATGCAGCCGCCACGCCCCGCGCGCTTGCGGATGCGGGCATTGAGCACCGGCGCCTCAAGGCGCGGGTTGCAGCCGATGAGAAGAATGGCGTCGGCCTCTTCAATGCCGGCGATGGTCGAGTTGAACAGGTAGCCGGCGCGCCCCCCATGCTCGCCCAGCGGCGAACCGTCCTGGCGGCAATCGATGTTGGCAACACCGAGCTTCATCGCCAGTTCCTTGAGCGAGAACGCCTCTTCCGCCGACACGAGATCGCCCAGCAGAATACCCGTCCGGGCAGGCCCTGCGGCTTTCATCTTCTGCGCCACGCGCGCCAGGGCTTCCGTCCACGAGGCCGGGCGCAACTTGCCCATCTCGCGCACATAAGGTTGGTCCAGGCGCTGCGTCTTCAGGCCGTCCCACACGAAGCGCGTCTTGTCGGAAATCCATTCCTCGTTCACGTCTTCATGGGTGCGCGGCAGGATGCGCATCACTTCGCGCCCGCGCACATCCACGCGGATGTTGGAGCCGACCGCATCCATCACGTCGATGGTTTCGGTCTTGCGCAACTCCCACGGACGCGCCTTGAATTCATAGGGTTTCGACGTCAACGCGCCGACCGGGCACAGGTCGATGATATTGCCCTGCAGTTCCGATGTGATGATCTGGTCGAGATAGGTGGTGATTTCCACGTCTTCGCCGCGGCCGATGAGACCCATGTCATTGATGCCGGCCACTTCCGTGGTGAAGCGCACACAGCGCGTGCACTGGATGCAGCGGTTCATCTGAGTCTTTACCAGCGGGCCGAAGTCCTTGTCTTCCACTGCGCGCTTGTTTTCCACGAAGCGGTTCTTGGAAATGCCATAGGCCACGGCCTGGTCCTGCAGGTCGCACTCGCCGCCCTGGTCGCAGATGGGGCAATCCAGCGGGTGGTTGATGAGCAGGAATTCCATCACGCCCTCGCGGGCCTTCTTCACCATCGGCGTGTTGGTGAACACTTCCGGCGGCTCGCCATTGGGGCCGGGGCGCAGGTCATTCACCGACATGGCACAGGAGGCCTGCGGCTTGGGCGGACCGCCCTTCACTTCCACAAGGCACATGCGGCAGTTGCCCGCCACCGAGAGGCGCTCGTGATAGCAGAAGCGCGGCACTTCCTTGCCCAGCTGCTCACAGGCCTGCAGCAGCGTGGTGCCGTTCTCGAAATCGCCTTCTACGCCGTCAATCTTGATCTTTGGCATCTGTCTTACTCTGCAGCATGGCGCACCGCGCCATCCTTGTCGGATCGGTAGGTATAGGCTTCCAGCCGCTGTTCGATGACCGGGCGGAAATGATTGATCAGGCCCTGCACCGGCCACGCCGCGGCATCGCCGAGCGCGCAGATGGTGTGACCTTCGATCTGCTTGGTCACGTCGAACAGCATGTCGATCTCGCGCTTTTCGGCGCGGCCTTCGCTCATGCGGGTGAGGACGCGCCACATCCAGCCCGTGCCTTCGCGGCAGGGCGTGCACTGCCCGCAGGACTCGTGCTTGTAGAAATAGGAGAGCCGCGCAATCGTGCGGATGAGGTCGGTGGACTTGTCCATGACGATCACCGCCGCCGTGCCGAGGCCCGACTTCAGCTTCATCAGCGAGTCAAAATCCATCGGCGTGTCGATGATCTGCGCCGCCGGCACCATGCGCACCGAAGAGCCACCGGGGATGACGGCAAGGAGATTGTCCCAGCCGCCGCGCACACCGCCGCAATACTTGTCGATCAGTTCGCGGAAGGGAATGCCCATGGCCTCTTCCACGTTGCAAGGCTTGTTCACATGCCCCGAGATGCAGAACAGCTTGGTGCCCACGTTGTTCGGATTTCCGATGGAATTGAACCACGTCGCGCCGCGCCGCAGGATCGTGCCCGCAACGGCAATCGACTCGACGTTGTTCACCGTCGTCGGCGCGCCGTAAAGTCCGACGTTTGCCGGGAACGGCGGCTTCATGCGCGGCTGGCCCTTCTTGCCTTCCAGGCTTTCGAGCATCGCCGTTTCTTCGCCGCAGATATAGGCGCCCGCACCGTGATGCACCACGATGTCCATGTCCCAGCCATGGATGTTGTTCTTGCCGATCAGGCGGGCTTCATAGGCCTGGTCCACCGCCGCCTGCAGGCGCTCGCGCTCGCGGATGTATTCGCCGCGCACATAGATGTAGGCCGTGTTGCAGGCCATCGCCATGCCGGCCAGCAGGCATCCTTCCACGAGGAGATGCGGATCATGGCGCATGATCTCGCGGTCCTTGCAGGTGCCGGGCTCGGATTCATCGGCGTTGACCACAAGGTAGTGCGGGCGCTCGCCCACCACCTTCGGCATGAACGACCATTTGAGGCCCGTGGGGAAGCCGGCGCCGCCACGGCCACGCAGGCCGCTCGCCTTCACCTCGTTGACGATCCAGTCGCGGCCCTTGTCGATGAACGACTTGGTGTCCACCCAGCAGCCGCGCTGCTTGGCCCCTTCCAGGCCCCAGTCATGGAGGCCGTAGAGGTTCGTGAAGATGCGGTCCTTGTCAGCGAGCATGGCTTACTTCTTCCCCGGCTTCTCGCCGACAGCCGAATCCGGCCGCCAGCCCTTCGCCAGCTTCTTGGCTTGCTTGATCCATTCGTCGCGCTTGGCGCGGCCCTTGAAACCTTCCAGGCGTTCGTCCACCCAGGCCAGCTCCTTGGCCGACCACGAGGCGATCTGCTCGAAATGCCAGATGCCCATCTTGTTGAGCAGCTTTTCCAGTGCCGGGCCAACGCCCCAGATGATCTTGAGATCGTCCGCCTTGCCACGCGCCTTTGAGAGCAACTCGGGGCGGCCTTCGATGTCCTTGGCGGCGGACTTGATCACGCCCCTGGCGGGCTGCTCGTCCTTCGGAGCCCTGGTCGCCGCCTTCACCACTTTGTCGTTGGTGGTGCGAACGATGCCCGTTTCGGCCTGGGCCTTTTCCGTCGTCACCGTGCCAGGGGCGGCGGACTTGATCTCGCGCTGCACGGTTTCCTCGCGCTGCGCTTCCGTCACCTTGGCGGCAAGCGTCACGGGACGGATGTCTTCCTTGAGCGGCTTGGCCTCGGCAGGCGCCGGCATGGGAATCTTCGTCTGCGGTGCCGGAGCAGCAACGGGCGTCACGGAGGCAGGAGCAACCGCCGCAGGTGCAGGTGCAGCCGGAGCCGCAGGTGCAGCCGGAGCGGCGGCAGGCGGTGGCGCTGCCGGAGGCGGAGGCGGTGGAGCTTCCACGCGCTTGAACGTGCGTTGCCCCTTGTAGAGCGCCGTGTCGGTCAGCGCGATCGCACCACCTTCAGGCGCCGAATGCTGCCGGTCGATCTGCGTGCCCGATTTCACCTTCTTGCCTGCCGACAGGTCGTCGATCAGCTGCGCAAGAGAATCCGGCGTCAGGTCTTCGTAGGTGTCCTTGAACACCTGCACCATCGGTGCATTCACGCAGGAGCCGAGGCATTCCACCTCTTCCCACGACAGATTGCCGTCCGCCGTGACGTGATGCGGCTCGGAATGGATCTTGTTCTTGCAGACCTTGATGAGCTCTTCCGCACCGCGCAACTGGCAGGCAATCGTGCCGCACACCTGCACATGGGCGCGCCGTCCGACGGGAGAAAGCTGGAACATCGTGTAGAAGGTCGCCACCTCCAGCACGCGGATATAGGCCATGCCCAGCATGTCGGCCACGTATTCGATGGCCGCGCGCGTGGTCCAGCCTTCCTGCTCCTGTGCCCGCCACAACAACGGGATCACGGCGGAGGCCTGTTTGCCTGCGGGGTATTTGGAAATGGTCTGCTTCGCCCAGGCCAGATTGTCCGGCGAGAACGCAAAGCTGTCGGGTTGAATGGGATCGAGACGACGGACGCTCACCGGTCCACCTCACCAAAAACAATATCAAGGGAGCCAAGTACGGCGGAAATGTCGGCGAGCATGTGCCCCCGGCAAAGATGGTCCATGGCCTGCAAATGGGCAAAGCCCGGGGCGCGCAAACGGCAGCGGTACGGCTTGTTCGTGCCGTCGCTCACCAGATAGACGCCGAACTCGCCCTTGGGCGCTTCGACGGCGGCATAGACTTCGCCTGCCGGAACCTTGTAGCCTTCGGTGTAGAGCTTGAAGTGATGGATCAGCGCTTCCATCGAACGCTTCATCTCGCCACGCTTGGGTGGCACCACCTTGCCGTCCGTGGATGACACCGCGCCCTGCCCCTCGGCGGACGACAGCTTGTTCACGCACTGCTTCATGATCTTCACCGACTCGCGCATTTCCTGCACGCGGATCAGGTAACGGTCGAAGTTGTCGCCGTTCTTGCCAATGGGAATGTCGAAATCGAGTTCCGAATAGCACTCGTAGGGCTGCGACTTGCGCAGGTCCCAGGCGGCACCGCTGCCGCGCACCATCACGCCAGAGAAGCCCCAGGCGAAGGCTTCCTCCAGCGAGACAACGCCGATGTCGACGTTGCGCTGTTTGAAGATGCGGTTGCCTGTCAGCAGGCTTTCGATATCGTCCAGCACCTTGGGATGCGTGTCACAGAAATGGCCGATGTCGTCGATCAGCTTCTGCGGCAGGTCCTGGTGCACGCCGCCGGGGCGCACATAGGCCGCATGCATGCGGCTGCCGCTCGCGCGCTCATAGAACACCATCAGCTTTTCGCGCTCTTCAAAGCCCCACAACGGCGGCGTGAGGGCGCCGACGTCCATGGCCTGCGTGGTGACGTTGAGGAGATGTGACAGCAACCGGCCGATTTCGGAGTAAAGAACCCGGATCAACTGCCCCCGCTTGGGCACTGAAATACCAAGCAATTTCTCCGTCGCCAAGGCGAAGGCATGCTCCTGGTTCATCGGTGCGCAATAATCCAGCCGGTCGAAATACGGCACCGCCTGCAAATACGTCTTCTGCTCGATCAGCTTTTCCGTGCCGCGATGCAAGAGGCCGATATGCGGATCAACGCGGGTGACCACCTCGCCATCAAGGTCCAGCACCATGCGCAACACGCCGTGCGCCGCGGGATGCTGCGGGCCGAAGTTGATCGAGAAACTGCGGGTGGAAACTTCGCTCATCACTTCGCCTTTTCATCGCCCGGCAGCACATAGGTCGTGCCTTCCCAGGGCGAGAGATAGTCAAACTGCCGGAACTCCTGCACCAGCTTCACGGGCTCGTAGACAACGCGCTTCTGTTCGTCGTCGTAACGCACCTCGACATAGCCTGTGGTCGGGAAATCCTTTCGCAGCGGATGACCCTGAAACCCGTAGTCGGTGAGCATGCGGCGCAAATCCGGGTGGCCCGCGAACACAATGCCGTACATGTCGTAGGCCTCGCGCTCGAACCAGTTGGCACCCGGGAAAATCGAAACTGCCGACGGCACGTCGTCGGCCTCGCCTGCTTCCACCTTCACCCGTACGCGCAGGTTCTTGTAGGGGCTGAGCAGGTGATAGACGACGTCGAAGCGCTTCTCGCGCTCAGGATAATCCGCCGCCGTGATGTCGATGAAACTCACGAAGAGGCACTCCGCATCGTCGCGAAGGAAGGTCAGCACATCGAGAATGCGGCTCCGCTCGGCAATGAGCGTCAACTCGCCATAGGCGATGGTGCCGGAGACGAGGGCATCGCCCAACCGGGCCTTGGCATGATCTGAGAGGGCGGAGAGTTTTTCAGACATGTCAGCGCTCGATCGTTCCGGTGCGGCGGATCTTCTTCTGCAGCATCAGCACGCCGTAGAGCAGCGCCTCGGCCGTGGGCGGGCAGCCCGGAATGTAGATATCGACCGGCACGATGCGGTCGCAGCCGCGCACCACCGAATACGAATAGTGATAGTAGCCGCCACCATTGGCACAGGAACCCATGGAGATCACATAGCGCGGCTCCGGCATCTGGTCGTAGACCTTGCGCAGCGCCGGGGCCATCTTGTTGGTCAGCGTGCCGGCGACGATCATCACGTCCGACTGGCGGGGCGATGCGCGCGGCGCGAAGCCGAAGCGTTCCACGTCATAACGCGGCATGGAGGTGTGCATCATTTCAACCGCGCAGCAGGCGAGGCCGAAGGTCATCCACATCAGTGAACCCGTGCGGGCCCAGTTGATCAGGTCATCCGACGTCGTGACGAGGAACCCCTTGTCGGCGAGCTCCGCGTTGATCTCGGTAAAATACTCACGCTGCTCGGGTGTTGCGGTTTCGATCAATCCCATTCGAGCGCACCTTTCCGCCATTCATAGATGAAGCCGATGGTCAGCACGGCGAGGAAGATCATCATCGACCAGAAGCCGAACACGCCGATCTTGCCGAGGCTCACCGCCCACGGGAACAGGAAGGCCACTTCCAGGTCGAAGATGATGAAGAGGATGGAGACGAGATAGAAGCGCACGTCGAACTTCATGCGCGCATCGTCGAAGGCATTGAACCCGCATTCATAGGCCGAGAGTTTCTCGGGATCGGGCTTGCGATAGGCAATCAGCATGGGCGCGATCATCAGCGCCAGCGCGATGAATGTTGCGATTCCCATGAAGATCGCAATGGGCAGATAAGATTGCAGAAGTTCCGGCATGACCCCTCGGCACCGGGGGTCGTTGGACTCGCCCCCAATCTGCCGCGTTGGTAGCGCAGCGCACAGGTGCCTGCAAGGTTTTATGGCCGTTTTGTGCGCGGCAAAATGCAACTGTATCAGAACCCTGCGCCCGTCCTGCACGGTCCGGAAAAGCAAAAGGCTGCCCGAAGGCAGCCTCTTGATTGCAACCAGTAAATGGCGCGAGTGACGGGGCTCGAACCCGCGACCTTCGGCGTGACAGGCCGACGCTCTAACCAACTGAGCTACACCCGCTTGGGTGGGCGCCGAATAGAGGGGCATCCCCACCCTGTCAAGCGGGTTCCGAAAATTAGAACGATGAACCGTCCTTTTTGACGAACTTGTATTTTCCGCCGTCCGGCAGGGCCTTCATGTCGATGTCGCTGTAGTGGGCGATTTCACCCTCTTTCCGCGATCCCACCTCAAGATACAGCGCCCGTTTCGACGTGCGGTTCTGCAGGCAATGACCGTTGCCGTTTCCGGCCTTGAAGCCCGCGCACATGCCGGGCGTGAGCACGTGTTCGCCGGAATCATCCACCAGAACCAGTTCCCCTTCCAGCACGTAGACGAACTCGTCTTCCTGCTCGTGCCAGTGCCGTTGCGCCGACCATGAGCCAGGCTCGATCACCGCCAGGTTCACGCCAAACTGGTCCAGGCCGAACTGGTCCCCCAGCACATACTTGGCCCGTCCGATGCACGGCGCATTGTGCGGCGCCGGATAACGCGACCCCCGCCGCGGTTCCCCCGACATGGCGACGGCGGTGGATGGCGTTTTCGTCATGCAGGCTCCTTTTCCTTCGCCTCGATCTGGTTCACGGCATCCACAACCGCATCAAACGTCAGCAGCGTGGAGGCATGGCGCGCCTTGAAGTCGCGCACCGGCAGCAGCGCTTCGCAATCTGCCCAGCGCCCGGTGGGCGGAGGCCCCTCCTCTTTCAGCATCTTGTGCATGGTGTCGCGCAAGGCCTTGAGATCATCCGCACGCGATCCCACCACATGCCGCGCCATGATGGACGAAGACGCCTGCCCCAGCGCGCACGCCTTCACGTCATGGCCGAAATCGGTAACGACCCCGTCCTGCATCTTCAGGTCCACCGTCACCTTGGAACCACACAATTTGGAGTGTGCAACGGCGGTTGCGTCTGCGTCCGGCAGGCGCCGCAGCAGTGGAATATCAGCCGCCAATCCCAGAATCTTTTTGTTGTAAACGTCATTGATCATGCGCATATCACCCCACGCGGGCAGCCTGCCCTCATGGTCCTTAAACCGTCACCTTAGACCATGATATGGGAAGCGAGAATGCTTTCTGAAACAGGCCCCCCTGATCCACGGGCGGCGCGAAGCCGTAGTGTGGATATTCCGGAAACAATACACGCAAGGAATTCCCGCACCATGGACGTCAAGGTTCTCCAGAAGCCCATCGCCAAGCCCGTCACCCGCCCCACCCAGGAGGAGGCGGAAGCCGCTGTTCGCACGCTCCTTGCCTGGGCCGGCGACAATCCCAACCGTGAAGGCCTGCAGGATACGCCACGCCGCGTCGCCAAGGCCTATCGCGAGTATTTCTCGGGCTATGAGCAAGACCCGGCAGACATCCTCAACCGCGTCTTCGAGGACGTGGCCGGTTACGACGACATGGTCATGCTGCGCGGCATTCCCTTCACGTCCCACTGCGAACACCACATCGCGCCCTTCCACGGCCATGTGCATATCGCCTACCTGCCCAACGGTGGCGTCGTGGGTATTTCCAAGCTCGCCCGCGTGGTGGAAGTCTATGCCCGCCGCCTGCAGACGCAGGAAACCATGACGGCCCAGATCACCAAGGCCGTGCATGAACACCTCGCCGCCCGCGGTGTCGCCGTCATGATTGAGGCCGTGCACACCTGCATGTCGTCACGCGGCGTCGGCAAGCCTGATGTGACCACCGTCACCACGCAGTTCGCGGGCGAGTTCAAGTCAAACCCCGTCCTGCAAGCCCGCTTCATGCAGCAGGTAAAGGGCTGAGCCGATTGCCTTCTCCTGCCAATGGTGGGAGAAGGGTTCCATGTCCCACGCCCTCGACGAAACCACTGCTTTTACGCCCAAATTCGATGATCACGGCCTCATCGGCGCCATCGTGCAGGATGCCACGGATGGCACCGTGCTGATGTTCGCCCACATGAACGCTGACGCGCTGGACCTCACCCGCAAGACAGGTCTCATCCATTTCTGGAGCCGCTCGCGCAAGAAACTTTGGCTGAAGGGCGAAACCTCGGGCGAGACCTTCAAGGTGGTCAACCTGCGTATCGATTGCGACCAGGACTGCCTGCTCATCCGCGTCACCCCGCAGGGCAAAGGCAACGCCTGCCACACGGGCCGCCGCAGTTGTTTCTACCGCACCGTGGAAAAAGACGGGCAACTGGCATTCACGCCAGTCTGAGCCTCATCCCGCCGTCGCGATATAGGCCTTCATGTCCTCGGCCTCGCGTTCGATCGCTTCGATGCGGTTCTTCACCACGTCGCCGATCGAGACCATGCCTGAGAGCTTGCCCTCATGCACGACAGGAAGATGGCGGATGCGATGTTCCGTCATCAGCGCCATCAATTCTGATTCGCTGTCGTTCTCGCGCGCCGTGCGCACGTTGCGCGTCATGATGGCGGAGACTTCGAGGTCCAGCGCCTTGGCGCCGTCGCGGCCGATATGGCGCACCACGTCACGCTCGGACACAATTCCCTCGATCTTTCCGCCGGCTCCGGTGATCACGACGGCACCGATGCGCTTCTCGGAGAGCGTACGGGCGATATCGGAAACCTTGGCAGTCGCGGCGGCCGTGATCACGTCACGCCCCTTGGCCTTGAGAATGTGGGAGACAGTCATGCGTCACCTCCCTGCGCTGACAACAGCTTGAGGCTATCACATCTGCGCGGCTTGTGAAGCGTCCTTGCGCAGCAGCAGGTAAAACATCACGAGGCCTGCAACGAAGCCGCCGAGATGGGCTTCCCAGGCAACCACGCCCTCATCCAGCAATGCCGTTCCCGTTGTCGCTTCGCTGGCGCCAGTGACAAGTTGCAGGACAAAGAACAGCGCCGCGAAGATCAGCGCATTGCGGCTGTGCAACAGGGCCTGGAAAGTGAGCGGCGCCACTGGGGGGCCACCATTCGCCACCCGCGAAAATCCCGGCGCGTACATGATGGGCATTGCAGCCGCCATGACGCCGGAAACCGCCGCCGAGGCACCGACCATGATGATGAACTGACCCCAGTGCAGAGCCAGCATGGCGGTGGCACCAGCAATTGCGGCAACGGCCATCAGCACCAGGCTCCGCACATTGCCGAGAACCCGCACCACGGGCGTTGCAAACACCACCAGCCACACGGAGTTCGCCAGCACATGCATCCAGCTCCCATGGAGGAAGGCATAGGTGAGGAAGCTCCACACCTGCGCCCCTTGCGGCGTCGCCACGCCTTCGCCCGCCAGACGCTGCGGAATGAACGAGAAGGCATAGAGCGTCCAGATCTGAACGTCTTCGCCCTCCCAGGCGATGGCCGCGTAAATGGCGATGAGAAGCCCCGCCAGCACAAGCACCAGAATCGGCGCGTTGAACATGGGAGGAACCGGGGTTGCATCCGCCTGTGGATTGCGGGGAGTTTCGCGATTTTGGACTGTATCTGGCACGGTGGATGCAGCTTCTACACCAATTCGTGCAGGATTGGGACAAGGCTTTGTCTCTCCTGCATTAACGATTGCAGGAGCCGCCATGATGGGTATCGCCGAATTCACCGGAAACGACAGTTCCGGAAGCCAGATTCTTCATCCCGGCAGCCGCAAGCTCTTCTGCTACTGGGAAGCGCTGCGCGCCGAACGCCCCTGCCCCACCCGCGAGGAATTCTCGCTTTCGGACATCCGCATGTACATGCCGGACATGTTTGTTCTGGAACGGGATCACATCCGCAAGAGCTTCCGCTTCCGTCTCGCCGGTACCAATGTGTGTGAACTGTTCAAGGCCAACCTCACGGGCTGCGACGTGCTCGCCGGCTGGGACAGCTTCGAAGCCGACGTGATCAACAAGCACCTCATCCAGTCGATCAGCAACTACCAGCCCACCCTGTTCCGCACGCGCCTCTCCACCGATATCCGCCAGCAGGTCGCGGCAGAATTCATCGCCCTTCCGATCCGCATGCGCGGCTCGGAACGCGTCCAGCTGATCGGCGGGTATTTTTCCTTCCGCCCGCCCCACGGCATCTGCCACACCGCCATCACCGGGCGGGAACTGTTGGCCATCCGCTCCGTCTGGACCGAGTACCAGAACGTCATGGCCGGGCGTCCGGCCGCAGCCTCGCCGGATCGCCGCTTCAAGGTCATCGCCGGCGGCCTGTCGGCTTAGCTTTCGGTTAATCACGGCCCGCACACCACGCCACCCGTTAACCCGCCTTTTACCGTCACGTCCTTAACGTCCACAGACCCGCTGCTTCTGGCAACGGGTACGCCTGTGGGAAGAGTCGCGGACGGCAACAGGAGTTGAGGTAACTATCGTGAGTGCTCTGGCCATCGAAACGAACGTCGACCACATAACCAACAAGTCCGGCTCCAACATCATTTTCGGGCGCTTCATGCTGCCTGACATGACGGAACATGCCTGCCAGGTCCTTGATGTGACCGCCCATGGCGCTGTCTTCATCACGGCCACCGTGCCGGCGCCCAATTCCAGCATCGTGGCCTATCTCGAAGAGCTGGGCCGCGTCGAAGTCATTGCCGGTGAACAGGTCGCCGGCGGCTTCAAGGTCCGCTACGCCGCAACAGGCTCGCGCCTTGAGCGCCTGCAGCAGCGCATCGAATGGCTGAAGCAGAAGAACGACGGTGCCGTCGAGGCCCGCCGCCATCCACGCTTCGAGCCCAAGGACAAGCACTCCTCCATCACCCTGCCGGATGGCCGCGTCTACAATTGCGAAGTCATCGACATCTCGATTTCCGGTGCTGCCATCAAGACCGATGTGCTGCCCTCGATCGGCACCTATGTCATGCTGGGCAAGATGAAGGGCCGCGTCGTCCGCTATCTCGATACGGGCGTGGCCATCGAATTCATCAAGCAGCTCGACCGCAACGACATCGCCAGTTCGGTCGCCTGAGCCCTTAGAGCTCCTGCACGTCAATCACGCCCTGCACGGCCTTCAACGCCCCGCGCACCTGTGGCGTGACCACGAATTTGTTGCCGAGCGAGATATTGATCTCACGGCCCGTGTCGCCAATGAGCGTAATGCGGACCGGCGCCTTGCCGCCGGGCTGCAAACGCTTGGCGATGGACTCCACGGGCTTCTCATCGCGGATGAAGATCTGGATGCCGGACACGGCTGAAGCCGCCGCCTTTTCCAGGTTTTCCACACTTTGCAGCCGGAGCTTGATCTCCTCGCCATCCACGTCCGCTTCGATGCGGGCAATGACGGAGGTGCCGGGTTCAAGCAGGTCACGCGCCGCCTGCAGCGTATCGGAGAAGCAGATTGCCTCGAACTGTCCCGTGGGATCGGAGAAGCCGATGAAGGCAAAGCGGTTTCCCGCCTTGGAGCGGCGCTCCTGCTTGTGGGTGATCGTGCCCGCGAGCTTGGCCGCGGACGTACCGCGAGTCTGCACCTTCTCCACGAAGCTCGCGTAGCTTTCCACGCCCATGCGGTTCAGTACCTTGGCATATTCGTCCAGAGGATGCCCCGACAGATAGAAGCCGACCGCTTCGAATTCCTGTGCCAGCCGCTCCATGGGCAGCCAGCCGTCGCGCGCGGGCAGGATCAGTTCTTCCGCGCCCTTCGCGGCACCGCCGCCAAAGAGATCATTCTGCCCCGCCGCCTGTTCCGTGGCCGAGCGGTTGGAGAGCGAGATGATGCCGTCGATGGCGTTGAAAACCTGCGCCCGGTGCGGGTTGATGCAATCTAGCGCCCCCGCCTTCACAAGGCTTTCCAGCGCCCGCTTGTTCAGCACTTTCGAATCCAGCCGCTTGGCAAAATCGCTGAGCGAGCGGAACGGCCCACCCTCGCGCCGCACCGCCACAAGCTGCTCGATGGCGCCCGCGCCCACGTTCTTCAATGCCGACAGGGAATAGAGGATATCCCGTCCCCTGACCGCGAAATCCACGCCGCTGTCGTTGACCGACGGCGACATCACGCGGATGCCGTTGCGGATCGCCTCCTCGCGGAAGATCATCAGCTTGTCGGTGTTGCCCATGTCGAGCGTCATCGATGCCGCGATGAACTCGACTGGATGGTTCGCTTTCAAGTAGGCCGTCTGATAGCTGATGTAGGCGTAAGGCGCGGAGTGCGACTTGTTGAAGCCGTATTCGGCGAACTTCGCGCAGGCATCGAACACCGCGTTCGCCAGCTCCTCGGAATGCCCGCGCTCCGTTGCACCCTGGATGAAGACGGCGCGTTGCGCGTCCATCTCCGACTTGATCTTCTTGCCCATGGCGCGGCGCAGGAGGTCGGCCTGCGCCAGGCTGTAGCCCGCCATGTCGCGCGCCGTCTGCTGCACCTGTTCCTGGTAGGTGATGATGCCGAAGGTCTCCTTCAGGATCGGCTCCAGCACGGGGTGCATGTATTCCACCGGTTCCTTGCCCAGTTTGCGCGCGCAATAGGTGGGGATGTTCGCCATGGGGCCCGGCCGGTAGAGCGCCACCAGCGCGATCAGGTCTTCGAAGCGGTCCGCACGCATGGCCCGCACGGCGTCGCGCATGCCCGCACTTTCCAGCTGGAACACGCCCACCGTCTCGCCCTGCGCCAGCATGTCGAAGGTCGCCTTGTCGTCGAGCGGGATTTTGCCCACGTCGAAATCCGGCAGCCGGTGGCGGATGAGCTTCTGTGCCTTGTCGATGACCGTCAGTGTCTTGAGGCCGAGGAAGTCGAACTTCACCAGTCCGGCCTTCTCGACATACTTCATGTTGAACTGCGTCGCCGGCAACCCCGAACGCGGATCGCGGTAGAGCGCCACAAGCTGTTCCAGCGGCCTGTCGCCGATCACCACACCGGCGGCATGGGTGGAGGCGTTGCGGTAGAGCCCTTCCAGCTTCAGCGCGATGCCGAAGAGCTGCGCCACCAGCGGGTCCTTGTCGCGCTCCTCCTGAAGCCGCGGCTCGCTCTCGATCGCCTTGCCCAGCGGGATGGGATTGGCCGGGTTGTTCGGAATCATCTTGGACAGGCGGTCCACCTGGCCATACGGCATCTGCAACACGCGTCCCACGTCGCGCGTCACCATGCGCGCCTGCAATTTGCCGAAGGTGATGATCTGCGCCACGTTTTCCGTGCCGTAACGCTTCTGCACGTAGGTGATCACTTCGTCGCGGCGGTCCTGGCAGAAGTCCACGTCGAAGTCGGGCATGGACACGCGGTCCGGGTTGAGGAAGCGCTCGAACAGAAGGTTGAAGCGCAGCGGATCAAGGTCGGTGATGGTGAGGCAATAGGCGACGAGCGAACCTGCACCCGAGCCGCGGCCCGGTCCCACCGGAATCGATTGTGCCTTTGCCCACTTGATGAAATCGGCCACGATCAGGAAGTAACCGGCGTATTGCATCTTGATGATGACGCCGAGTTCGAATTCCAGCCGCTGCTGGTAGTCCGTCCGCGTCATGCCGGGCGCAAGGCCGCCCGTCTCCAGCCGCACCTCAAGCCCTGCAAAGGCCTGCCGGCGCAATTCCTCGGGCTCGTCACCATCCCCGAAGCGCGGCAGGATGGGCTTGCGACCCTTCACGCGGTAGGCACAGCGCTGGGCCACCTCCACGGTATTCTCGACCGCCTCCGGAATGTCGGCAAACAGCGCCGCCATTTCGTCCTGCGATTTGAAGTAATGCTCGGGCGTCAGGCGGCGGCGGTCTTCCGTCGCAATCACTTCGCCCTCGGAAATGCAGATCAGCGCATCATGCGCCGCGAAGTCATCAGGCGTGGCGAAGTAAGGCTGGTTCGTCGCCACCAGCGGAATACCCTCCGCATATGCGATCTCGATCAGCCCCGTCTCCGCGGCGCGCTCCTCAGGCAGGCTGTGGCGCTGCAGTTCGATGTAGAAGCGGTCGCCGAACAGCCCCTTGAGCCGCGCCGCGATGTCTTCCGCGTGGTGCATCTGCCCTTGCACCAGTTCCTGGTTCAGCGGACCCTGTGGCCCGCCCGACAGGCAGATCAGGCCGTCCGCTGATTGTTCCAGCAGCGCCCACGTCACATGCGGCTCATCCGTCGCCGCCACATCGAGGTAGTAGCGGCTGGCGAGGCGCATCAGGTTGGTATAGCCCGCCTCGTCCTTCACCAGCAGCACGATGGAGGGATGGCTCTTGAGGCCCGCCCGGTTCGGCTCTGCTCCGCCGAAATCAACCTTCAGCGTGATGCCGATGATGGGCTGCACGCCCTTCTCGGCCAATGCCTCGGAGAATTCCAGCGCCCCGAACAGGTTGCCCGTGTCGGCAATGGCCAGCGCCGGCATGTGGTTCCGCACCGCCAGCGCCGCCATCTGCTTGATCGGCAACGCGCCTTCCGAAAGCGAATAGGCCGAATGGGCACGAAGATGGATGAAGCGGGGCGCGGGCATGGCGTGGAATTGAGTCCGGGTTCAACAGGCCGCCAGTCTAGCACAGCGCGGAAAGGGCCACCTCCCCCTCACCCCGCTATCAACGGGTTTTCATCACCCGGCATGGCACGCCCAGCGACCCCAGGCGGCTGCAGATGCCGTCGGCGGCACCCCGGCTATCGGCCCCCACCATCACCAGCGCCATGGCCCGGCTGCCGCGTGACAGGTTGCGTTTGCGGATCACCATGGGTTCCGTGGCCGAAAGCACCTGCGGTGCCCGCACCTTCAGGCGGCTGTACATGGCCAGAGCCTGTCCCTGGTTGAAATGCTGGGCCAGCAGCACGCCCCAGGGCCGCCGCTTGGCAAGGCGAACGCCGCTGCCATTGGGTGTCTTGAGGCGCAGCGCCAGCTTCACGCAGTCATCCACCACGTCCTTGCCCTCGCCCACGGCGGGAATGGCATGGGCGGCGGAAGCCTCCTTCCAGGCGTCCACGTCCTTGCCGGTGATGAAGGCCACATAATCCTGTGTCTCCAGCGGCATGCCCCCGGTGCCCGCCTTCCAGCGCCGCACCCGCTCTTCACCCGCATTGTAAGCAGCTGCCGCTAAGCCGAGGTTTCCAAATTCTTTTTGAGGTCCGCCAGATAACTGGCCGACGCTCCCACGGCGGCAATCGGATCAAACGGGTCGGCCAATCCCCGGCGGTCGGCGGTGGCCGGCATGAACTGCGCCAGCCCTTGCGCCCCCTTCGGGCTCACGGCATTGGGGTCGAACATGCTTTCCTTCCACAGGAGACGAACCAGAAACTGCGGCGACAGTGCATATTGCCCGGCCCGCTGTTCGGCCGCGGTGCAAACCGTCTTGGCGAATTCTTCGCGGCTCGGCTTGGGCGTGGCGGCGGTTGCGGCCTGATCCACCAGCAGAGCGGCCAGAAGCGTGGCGGCGGTGGCAACGCGCCAGGCCATCTCAGCTTTCGACCAATTGCCCGCCCTCAAGATGGACGAGGCGTGTCATGCGCCGGCCAAGCTCGATGTTGTGGGTGGCGATCAGCGCCCCCAGTCCTTCATCGTGGATGAGCCGCATGAATTCGTGATGCACCAGTTCCGCCGTGCCGGGATCGAGATTGCCCGTGGGCTCGTCCGCCAGCAGCAGCAGCGGGCGGTTGGCGAGTGCCCGCGCAATGGCCACGCGCTGCTGTTCGCCGCCGGACATTTCCGCAGGCCGGTGCGTCGCCCGCTTGCTCAGGCCCAATCGCCCCAGCAGATCATTGGCCCGCAAGGTCGCCGCCTTCTCGCTCGCGCCTGCGATGAGTTGCGGCATGATGACGTTTTCCAGCGCCGAGAATTCCGGCAGCAGGTGATGGAACTGATAGACAAAGCCGATGCCGATCCGGCGCACGCGCGTGCGGGCCGCATCGTTCATCTGCGTGCAATTCTGCCCGGCGATCAGGACCTCACCCGTGGTGGGCCGTTCCAGCAGGCCCGCCATGTGCAGCAGCGACGACTTGCCGGAGCCTGATTGCCCGATGAGCGCCACCACCTCGCCGGCCCGGATGGTCAGCGACTGGTTGCGGAAAATGGTCAGCGCTGTTTCGCCCACGCCGAAGGTGCGGGTCACGTTGCGCAGTTCAAGGGCAGGTTTCAGGCTCATTCGTAACGCAGCGCCTCGACAGGATCGAGCCTTGCTGCCTTCCACGACGGATAAAGAGTCGCCAGGAACGACAGGCCGATGGACATGAGCACGATCCAGAAGGTCTGGTTCACGTCAATCTCGCTCGGCAGGCGGCTGAGGTAATAGAGTTCGGGATTGAAAGGATCGACGCCCGAGATCCACTGGAAGCCGCGGCGGATCGGCTCGGCATAGTATGAGATCACCATGCCCAGCACCACGCCCGCCAGCGTGCCGATCACGCCAATGGCGGCGCCAGTGATGAAGAAGATACGCTGGATCGCACCGGCCGTCGCACCCATGGTGCGCAGGATGGCGATGTCGCGCCCCTTGTCTTTCACCAGCATGATGAGGCCCGAAATGATGTTCAGCGCCGCCACGAGGATGATCATGGTCAGCACCATGAACAGCATGTTGCGTTCCACCGTGAGCGCCGTGAAGAACGCCTGGTTCCGGTCGCGCCACGTCTGCACTATCAGGCCAGAGCCCGCCGCCTTCGCCAGGTCGCCCACCATCGCCGCGATGTTGTCGGGCTTGTCCACGTTTATTTCGATGCCGGTCACGCCCGTGTCGGTGGAGAAGAAATCCTGCGCCTCGTTGAGCGGCAGATAGGCCACGCCCTCATCATAGTCGGACATGCCCATGTTGAAGATCGCCACAACCGTATAGTCGCGGATGCGCGGCGTCGATCCGATCACCGTTTCCGGTCCGTTGGGCGCGATCAGCGTGATCGTGCCGCCGAGGCCCACCTGATGTTTCCACGCCATGCGCTGTCCGATGGCGATACCTTCCGATTTGTCGAAGCCCTTCCAGCTCGGCACCGCATCCAGCACACCCACCTGCCCCAGCGCCGTCGAGAGCTTGTCATTGTTGATGCTCGCCAGGTGGGCAATGTCATCCTCGCTGATGCCACGGATGAGCGCCCCCGACGCCGTCTTGATCGACGACACCATCACCTGCCCCTCGACCAGCGGCACCACGGATTTCACGAAGGGCAGCGCCACGATGTTGTCGCGCACCACAACGAAATCCTCGATCGGCGTCAGGTCCGGCTTGTAGATGGAGGCATGCCCAGAGAAACCCAGCACGCGGCTCAGCAATTCATTGTGGAAGCCGTTGAAGATCGACATGACGACAATCAGCGTCGCCACGCCCAGCATGATGCCGAGGAAGGAGAACAGCGAAATCACGCTGATGAACCCCTCCTTCCGCCGCGCCCGCAAATAGCGCAACGCCAGCTTCCACTCGAAGGCGGCAAAGGGCCGGGTATCGGGCAGTGGCTGGGTCACCCCGCCAACCTCTCCACCACCTTGTCGAGCGCCACGCTCTCGCGCGCGCCCGTCTTGCGGTTCTTGATTTCTGCCACGCCGTCCTTCAGCCCGCGCGGGCCGACGATCACCTGCCAGGGCAGGCCGATCAGGTCCATGGTGGCGAACTTGGCGCCGCCCGGCTGGCCGCGATCGTCGTAGAGCACGTCCTTGCCCTTGGCGGTAAGCCCCGCATAGAGCTTGTCGCAGGCAGCATCCGCTTCGGCGTCGCCCGACTTGACATTGATGAGGCCGATGTCGAACGGCGCCACGCTCTCCGGCCAGATGATGCCGTCCTTGTCGTGGCTCGCCTCGATGATGCCGCCCACCAGTCGTGACACGCCGATGCCATAGGAGCCCGACTGCAATACCACCATCTTGCCGTCCGGGCCCTGCACCTGGCAGCCCAGCGGTTCGGAATACTTGGTGCCGAAGAAGAAGATGTGACCCACCTCGATGCCGCGCCCCGTCACGCGGCGGTCGGTTGGCACGCGCTGTTCGTAGTCGGCTGCATCGTGCATCTCGGAGGTCGCGGCGTACTTCGAGGTGAACTCGTCCACCACCTTGGAGACCGATTCCACATTGTCGTAGTCGATTTCGAAGGCGCCCCAGTCCATGTCGTGGAAGCCCTTGTCGAAGAACACCTCGCTCTCGCCCGTCTCGGCGAGGATCAGGAACTCGTGGCTGTCATCGCCGCCGATGGGGCCTGTCTCGGCGCGCATCGGCACGGCCTTCAACCCCAGGCGCGCGAAGGTCTTGAGGTAGCTCACGAACATCTTGTTGTAGCTGTGCTGGCCGGCTTCCCGCGTCAGGTCGAAAGAATAGGCATCCTTCATCAGGAATTCACGCCCGCGCATTACGCCGAAACGCGGGCGCACCTCGTCGCGGAACTTCCACTGGATGTGATACAGGTTACGCGGCACGTCCTTGTAGCTCTGCACGCCCTGCCGGAAGATGTCGGTAATCATCTCCTCGTTGGTGGGGCCGAACAGCATCTCGCGGTCGCCACGATCCTTGATGCGCAGCATTTCCTTGCCGTAGGCGTCATAACGCCCGGACTTGCGCCACAGGTCGGCGGACTGGATCGTCGGCATCAGCACCTCGATGGCACCGGCCCGGTTCTGTTCCTCGCGGACGATTTGCTCGATCTTCTTGAGCACCCGGAATCCCAACGGCAGCCACGAATAGCTGCCCGCCGCTTCCTGCCGGATCATTCCGGACCGGAGCATCAGCTTGTGGGAGACAATTTCGGCTTCCTTCGGGTCGTCGCGAAGGATTGGCATGAAATAGCGGGACAGGCGCATGTCGGAGAATCCACTGAAAAATCTTGGTTCCGCGCCCTTTTACGCAATTGCAGCATGAACTCAAGCACAGCCCTGCCGGGCGGGGATGGACAGCTCAGCTCACCCTGCATAAATATTCCCCTTGGCGGAGCCACGCAAATATGGCTAGTCTGCCATGCAATGAAAAAAGGGCCGCATGCCAATGGCATGTCCCAGGTCTGGGGAGGGCGGGTCGCCGGAAGCCAGGAATGGTTTTCGTGAAATCCGGACAAGCGTCGCAAAGGCGCAATTCATAAGAACGGGACTGACGGGGGCGAAAGCCCCCTTTTTCTTGTCAGCGCGCCAGCGCGCGGCGCTCATACCAGTGGCGCGAGCCGTTCACGATGCCGACCACGCTCAGCATCACCGGCACTTCAATCAGCACGCCCACCACAGTCGCAAGCGCAGCACCCGAATTGAAACCGAACAGGCTGATCGCCGCCGCAACGGCCAGTTCAAAGAAGTTGCTGGCCCCGATCAGTGCCGATGGCCCCGCCACGCAATGCTGTTCGCCCACCATCCGGTCAGCACATAGGCAAGCCCGGCATTGAAATGGACTTGAATGAAAATAGGCACCGCGAGCAGCGCAATGACCAATGGCTGCGCCAGGATCTGTTGCCCCTGAAACCCGAACAGCAGGACCAGCGTCGCCAAGAGCGCCACCAGTGACAGGGGCGCCAATCGCGCAAGCAGACGCTGCAACGATTCCTCCCCGCGCCAGCAGCGCCATCCGTGCCGCTTGCGCCACCAGCACCGGCACCACGATGTAGAGCACCACGGAAAGAACCAGCGTCGCCCACGGCACCGTGATGGCCGACAACCCCAGCAGAAGTGCCACGATCGGCGCAAAGGCAAACACCATGATGGTATCGTTCAGCGCCACCTGAGACAGCGTGAAATGCGGCTCGCCTTTCGTCAGGTTGCTCCACACGAACACCATGGCCGTGCACGGCGCAGCGGCAAGCAGGATCAATCCGGCGATATAGGATTCGATCTGGTCCGCCGGCAGCAGCGGCCGGAAGAGATGGCCCACGAAGTACCAGCCGAGAAGTGCCATGGAGAACGGCTTGACACCCCAGTTGATGAACAGTGTCACGCCAATCCCCCGCCAGTGCTCCTTCACCCGGCCCAAGCCGAGATGACCATCGGCGGCCTGCTGGCCACACTCGCGGCCCACGGCGAATGCCCACTGGTGTTCCACTATGACGGAAACGCCATCCGTCCCGGCTACCACATCACCGAGGTCAAGAGCGGTCAGTTCGCCGCGCTCGACTGCGGCGGAAATCCGGAAGCATGGACGGAAATTTTCGTGCAGCTGCTGGATGGCCATGAAGACCGCGCCCACATGAAGGCCGCGAAATTTGCCGCCATCCTCCGCAAGGTCACGGACCATGTGGCACTCGACCTGACGGCCCGGCTCACCTTTGAAGTGAGCGATGCCATTCGCCCCATGCAATTGTATTTCGCCGGCACGCCCGAACGTTCGGGCGAAGACCTTCACTGCCAGCTCGTGCCCCGCCCCGCCAGCTGCAAGCCCCGCGACCGCTGGCTGGAGGAACAGAAGCGCACAAGCGCCTGCTGCACCCCCGCCCCCGGCGGCAAGGCCTGCTGCTAACTCAGCCCTTGAACAGCGTCACTTCGATTTCGATTTTCATCCGCTTGTCGGCAAGCGCCGCCTGATAGGCCGTGGCGGCAGGGCGAATGTCGCCCAGCCACTTCTTCAGCACGGGGAATGTCTTTTCGAAGTCCGCGATGTCGGGCAGCAGGTAATGCACCCGCACCGTCTCGGAGAGCGAGAACCCCGCCTGCGCCAGCGCCGCGGAAATGTTCTTGAACGTCTGCTCCGCCTGCTCGGCCACGTCGTCGGAAATCGTCATGGTCCCATAGTCGAAACCCGTCGTCCCCGACACGAAGCACCAGTCTCCCTGCACCACCGCTCGCGAATACCCGATCTCGCCTTCGAACTTGGATCCGGATGAAATCAATCTGCGTGTCATGTGTCGTTCCTCACTTTCATTCATTCCTCGCACCGGGGTGCAGCTGCCGGCCACGAATGCCGTCACGTCTTGCGCTTGTGTGTGCCCGCGCCAGTCCCGCCTGTCACCATCCGTACTTCCTGCACGGTGGACGGCATGGAAATTCCGGCCTTCTTCAGGGCATCCCAGATCATGAAACGGATTTCCGAGGTGAACTTGTTCTTGCCGTCATCTATCCCGTCCACCCAGAACTCCACGGCGAAATTGACCCCTGCCGCACCGAAGTCGCGCAACTCCACGTCCGGCGCCTCGGGCTCCTTCAGCACCTGCGGATGCGCCGATACGGCCTTGATGATGACCGGCGGCACTTCGTGCAGGTCGGTATCATAGGCCACCGCAAAGGCCACCTCATAACGCTGCCGCGTATCCGCATGCGTCCAGTTGATGAACTGCGTGGTGATGAACTTGTCGTTGGGGACGTTGATGTCCTTGCCGTCGAAGGTCGAGAGGATCGACGCCCGCATGTTGATCTGCGTCAGCGTGCCCTGCTTTCCGTTCTCCAGTTCGATATAATCGCCGATTTTCAGCGACCGCTCCAGCAGCAGGATGATGCCGGAAATGAAGGCGGCGGCAATCTGCTGCAAGCCGAAGCCCAACCCCACGCCAAGCGCACCGCCGAACACCGCAAGGGCCGTAAGATCAAGGCCGAGAATGTTGAGCAGCAGCAGCCCGACGATCGCGAAGACCATCAGTTCCAGCGCCTTCGCCGCCAGTTCGCGCGTCTGCACGTCGACCGATTGCTGGTCGCGGATCACCTTCTGTCCGGCGGTGGACGATGCCCGTCCCAGCCAGAACAGAATGCCGCCGAACAGCGCGGCCTTCGAGAGCGCCAGCAGCGAGATGCGGATATTGCCAGCCGCGAAGGCCACCGAATCCAGCGCCGCGGTGAACTGGTCGAAGTAGCCCAGCGCGTAGATCGCCGCGACCGGAAGCCCGATCCACCGCGCCGCGGCGTTGATCACCGGATGGGTGAGGAAGCGCATGATCACCGCATGCAGCAGGCGGATGAGCGCCAGGCTCTGCGCGATGCGGATCAGCCACGATGATCCGAGCGCCGCATCGGCAACCGATGCCGCCACCATCAACACCACCACGAACAGCGCGGGTTCGATCAGGCTGCGGCACGAGAAGGCGAGCCGCTGGTAGCGCAGGAACCGCCCCTCCGTCGGCTCCTCGCGCAACAGCGCCACCCGGCGTATCACCGCGCGCGCCACGATCTTGGCCGCAATCCACGCCGCCACGATGGCGATCACCTGCGCATAGAACTGCGGCGACGCGAGCCACCCCTGCAGGATGGCCAGCCACGCCAGGGCCTTGGCCTGAATGATGTCGATGGTCATGGCGGATGTCATGTCATTTGCTCGCCAAGGGGGCAAGCACACTCTGCACACACGCGCCCGCTCCTGTTCCGTCACCCGTTTTTAAGCGAGCAGCTCACGGAAATCCGCGGGAGACGGCCTGCATGAGGGCGCTACACAACATCCCCCCACGCCACCTTCTTCGCCCGCTTGTACGCAGCCTTGTCCCGCGCCGGCACGACGGGACGCGTGAGCCCTTCCGCCGAACACAGCTTCATCCCGACGCCAATCTTGCTCACCTCCGGCGGCGCCAGCACCCGGGCAACCGCGCGTGCGCTCTCTGCCTCCCGCGCCACCACAAGGTAGCTGTACGGCTCATCCTCGAACGGCACGGTGGCGCCCTTGGCATGCATGTGGGCGCGGCTCCGCTGCACGCGCTCCTTGAAGTGGCACCAGTCGCTCCCTGTCATCGGGCAGGCCGCGTGATGTGTGCATGGTGCCACGATCACGCCGCCCTGCCCCAGCAGCAGTTCACGCGCCACACGCATGCGCGCGAAGCCCTCCGGCGTGCCCGGCTCGATCAGCACCAGCATCTGTCCCGCCGCCGCCCAAAGCCGCACCACCACATCGCGCACAGCCGCAACCGGCAATTCCACAAGCACATAGGATGCAAGAACCACATCGCGCGAAGGCCCCGCCCACTGCGTCACGTTTTCACGCCGCACCGTCGCCCCTTCCAGCGCCGGCATTCCACTCGCCGCATTCATCGCCTGCAACACGTCGGCAAAGGCGGCCGAAGACTCGACCTGCTCAACGGCCGAGAGCGATGGCCATTGCGCCAGCGCCGCCCACCCCGCCGTGCCCGGACCCGCTCCGATGTCCGCAAGAGAGACGGGCGCAAAGCCCGGCCGCAACGCCGCCACCTCCTCCATCACCCGCGCATTGACGGCATAGGTCGCCGGAAGCCGCGCCGTAAGATAAGCCGCAAGGTCGACGCCTCCGGAGCCTTTCCCCTTGTGATATGTAGCGCTCAGTGCGGCAGTCCGCGCCCCAAGGCCCTGCCGCCGCCCCTCAAGCCAGCTGTCCACCGCTGCATCCAATTCCCCCGGAAATCGCATTCCGCTTCGCTCCACGCTAAAAATCTTGTCAGTTGCCGCTCGCCCCGCCCCCCGCCTATGGTCCGGCGTCGTTTGCCCGGCAACAGAAAGATTCGCCTGATGTTCACGTCCTTCTTCCCCAACCCGAGGGCCTTCTTTTGGTCGGCTGCACTCTATGGCCTCGCCGCCGTCCTCTTCTGGTTCTTCGTCTGGAAAGGCGTCGGCGCCAGCATCGGCTACGGGCTGCAACCTGGCGAACAGGCAGTGATTGGCGTCAGCGTCTTCTGGTCCAAGCCGTTCATCTGGTTCTATCTCTACTATGCGATTGTCGTCGCGATCTTCGCCGCCGTGTGGCGCGCCCTCTCGCCCCAGCCCTGGTTTGCCTGGTCCGTGCTGGGCAGCGCCCTCATCATTTTCGTGACCTACTTCCAGGTGGAAGTGAGCGTCGCCATCAACGATTGGTACGGCCCCTTCTACGATCTCCTGCAGGCGGCCCTTGCCAAGACGAGGCCCGTGACTGTTGGCGAATTCGGTGCGCAGCTTCTGGTGTTCATGCAGATCGCGCTGGTCGCCGTCATCATGTCGGTGCTCACGCGCTTCTTCGTCAGCCACTATGTCTTCCGCTGGCGCATGGCCATGAACGGTTTCTACACCGACAACTGGCAGCGCCTGCGCAAGGTGGAAGGCGCTTCGCAGCGCGTGCAGGAAGACACCATGCGCTTCGCCACCTCCATGGAGAGCCTCGGCGTCAGCCTGCTCGATGCCGTCATGACGCTCATCGCCTTCCTCCCCGTGCTGCACAAGCTGGAGGGCGTTGTTTCGGAAGTGCCGATCCTTGGCGCCATACCCTATCCGCTGGTCACCGCCTCCATCCTGTGGTCACTCTTCGGCACGGGTTTCCTGGCCCTCATCGGGGTGAAGCTGCCGGGCCTCAACTTTGCCAACCAGCGCGTGGAAGCCGCCTACCGCAAGGAACTCGTCTACGGCGAGGATGATGCCAACCGCGCCCAGCCGCCCACGCTGGCGGGACTGTTCGAGAATGTCCGCAAGAATTATTTCCGTCTCTATTTCCACTACATGTATTTCAACGTCGGCCGCATCGTGTACCTGCAGACCGACAACATCTTCCCCTATCTGGTGATGCTGCCCACCATCGTCGCAGGCAAGATCACGCTCGGTCCGCTCAACCAGATCCAGAACGCCTTCGACCAGGTGCGCACGTCCTTCCAGTTCCTCGTGAACTCGTGGACATCGATCATCGACCTGATCTCGATCTACAAGCGCCTGCGCACCTTCGAAGCCGCCGTCACCGGCAACGCCGACCTACAGGCAGATGAGGACTATGGCGTGAGGTACACCTGAGCCCGCTTGCCTTCCGGCAACACACTCAGTAAGCACCGCGCAGGGCGGGCGATTAGCTCAGTTGGTAGAGCGCTTCGTTTACACCGAAGATGTCGGGAGTTCGAGTCTCTCATCGCCCACCACGCCGGTGCCGGCATCCCGGCGCAGCCTGCGCAGCGAACGTTTCGCATGGGCGCGATGGACCATCATCATCACTCCGCCCAACAAAATGCCCCACACGTTTCTGAGGGCGTGCGGGGCTGATGTATGTGTGCAGTTGTTGCTTCGATTGGTCCCCTGCGCATGTCTGGCCCCGGCGGAAGTGACCGCCCGACTCCATGACCGTCGCGCTAGCTGTTCACGGCCTCCTTCAAAAGTTTCCCAGGTTTGAACCGGGCCCTTTTGGAGGCCGGCATCTTGATGACCTTGCCCGTCTTCGGGTTGCGCGCCTCGCCGCCCTTGCGGCGGGTCACGGTAAAGACGCCGAACCCCATGAGGCGTACGTCGTCGCCGCCCTTCAGCGCTTCAATGATGTTCTCGATGGTCGACTCCACGACCTCCTCAGCCTCGCCGCGCGTCAGCTTCGTGTCATGGGCAACCTTGGCAATGAGTTCGCTCTTGTTCATGAGCGCAGCACTCCGGTAAGGAAAGGGAACGCGAACACACCTGCCGTACCCCACCTTGAATCGGAACGCGGGAGATTCGCAAGTATTCCGTGGCCTTCCCGCAGGCCTTCAACAACCAACTGCAACCAACTGTAAATCCATGACATTCCTGCCGGATTTCACCACCTTCATCACCTACACCCTGGCCTCCATGCTGCTCTTCATCACCCCGGGGCCGGACATGAGTCTCTGGCTCTCCCGCACGGTGGTCTCGGGCCGCCGGGCGGGGATCGCCGCCATGGCCGGAACACAGATGGGCTGCGTCGTCCACACGCTGCTCGCCGCCTTCGGCGTCTCGGCGCTGATTGCGGCCTCTGTCACCGCCTTCACCGTCCTCAAGATCGTGGGCGCGCTATACCTGCTGTGGCTGGCGGTGGATGCCATCCGCAATGGCTCGTCCCTCAATGTGAAGACGGATGCGCTGCCACCAGCAAGCGCCCTCTCCAGCTTCATCCTCGGCACCACCGTGAACCTCACCAACCCGAAGGTCGTGCTGTTCTTCATCACCTTCCTGCCGCAGTTCGTCTCCGCCACAGATCCCCACGTGGCGGGAAAATTGCTCTTCCTCGGGCTCTACTTCGTCGTCATCAACACGCCGCTGGCTGCGCTGCTCATCTGGGGAGCGGAAAAGGTGGTGGTGTGGCTGAAGGCGCGGCCCAGGGTTCTGCGCGGCATCGATTATTCTTTCGCAGGCGTCTTTGCCTTCTTCGCCCTCAAGATCGCCATGACACAGGGGCGCTGAGCCCCCGCAACGAATGACCCGGGAGATGCGCACCTCTGGGTGGGCGCACCTCCCGGGAGTCCGTCAGGTCAGTCCTGCCGGAACACGGGGCAGCCCGTATCCCAGTTCACATGCACGCGGCAGCGATCCGTGCTGCTGGACGCAATCGTGTGGGAGCGGGGCGTATGCGGATTGCCGCCGGGCACGGTTCCCTTGCCGCCACCGCCGCACGAGCCGCCGATCGACACGCACAGGGCCAGCAACTTCTTGCCCGAGAGCAGCTTGAGCCGCGCATCGATGAGGCTGATGCGCTTGGCGCGCGACGCATCACCACAGCCGCTGGCGCCGGTCGAGAGGCAGAGCTTCAACAGCTTCTTGTCGCTCAGCACGGAGAGCCGCGCATCGATGTTGTTGAGCGTCAGCTTGTCGATCTTGATATTGGTGCTGACGAGCCCGCCGGTGAGCGACGTCGTTGTGGTCGACACGGTCTTGGTGAGGCCGCCCACCGTACCGCCAACTGTGCCGCCCACGGCACCCGTGACGCCACCCACCGCACCGGTCACGCCGGAGACTGTGTGATCCACGATCCCCTTCACGCCACCCAGTGTGTCTTTCAACCCGCCGGCACCCGCTGGGGAGGTTGCGGCAAGAGCAATCACAAATGCCGCCGGAACAATGTAAGACAAAGTTTTCATGACATGGTCTCCTTCGTGTTGCACCAGGTGGCTGTGGGCTCCCGTTTGTCACGTTCGCGGTCACAGCCATCCCGGCAATGACCTCAGGGTAAGGTGCCGCCTCTCACCCAAGCCTTGGCGGGAAGAGGAAAATACGGAAGAAACGGATTTCTTTTTCGCGCCGGGATTCACGTTTTGTGAAACGCGTTGCGGAAAATACGGAAAATTCTTCACGTCAGGGCTGCAAATCCCGCGCGCTCCAACTCCCGTTCGCGGGACATGGGAACTGAATGCGGTTATGCGTGGTTGCAACAACGGGGGCGCCTGATTGAACGAGTCGTGAAGCCATGAACGACAAGTCCTTGAAGCCGTTGGTCCCCATCCAGTCCCTCGTCGTCGCCTTGCGCATTCTGGATGCGTTGGGAAAGATGCGCGGTCCCGCCGCCCTCTCGGAGATCGCGCGCGATGCCCGCGTCTCGCCCAGCAAGCTGCATCGCTATCTCGCCACGCTGCTCTCCCACGGCTACGTGGAGCAGAGCCGCCAGACCGGGCGCTACAGCCTGGGCCGCGGCAGCATAAGTCTCGGCCTGCGCGCCATGCGTCATGTGGATCTCTACGAGCGCGTCAACGCCGGCCTCGATGACATCGCCAGGCGCACCGGTTGTCATTCCTTCATGTCGATCTGGACAGCAGCCGGGCCAATCGTCGTGCGCTGGTCCTATTCAGATGACGGGATCGGCGTGAACACCATGCCGGGCCAACTCATGTCCGTGTTGCGCAGCAGCTCCGGTCAGATTTTTGCGGCCTTCCTTCCGGAGATCAAGACCGCGCGCCTGATCCAGAAGGAGATCACCGCCATCGGCAAGGACGGCGAATATGCCCGCCGGCTCATCGCCCGTGTCGACACCGTCCGCACCCAGCGCTACTCCACCACGGTGGGAGAGCTGGAAGCGCATCTCCAGTCGATTGCCGTTCCGGTGTTTGACTGGCACAACGACTGGCTGATCGCCGTCGGCTGCACCTTCGATGTCGAGGCGGACAATGTGCGCCTCGACCGCACGCGCAAGGTTCTCCAGGACTTCGCCGCCAACACCTCGGCCCAGCCTGAAATTGCACTCGCCGTCGAATAGGCAATGGCCTTGCTCTAGATCAAGGACGTTGCCCCGCACATCGGCCAAACCCTGCGTATATTAGGAGATACGAATATGCAGGACGATTGGGCAGGCTATCTGGCGGGCGTTTCCGCGCGCATGAGGGAAATGCGGACCGAGCACCCGGACGTAATGAAAGGCTTTTCCGCCCTCGCCCAATCGGCCCTCAAGCCCCAGGCGCTGGATGGAAAGGTCAAGGAACTGATCGCACTCGGCATCTCCGTCGCCGTCCGCTGCGACGATTGCATCGGCTTCCACGTCAAGGCCGCCCTCGCCCACGGCGCCACCCGCGAGGAGATCATGGAAACGCTCGGCATGGCCATCTACATGGGCGCCGGACCCTCCGTCATGTACGCCACCCACGCGCTGGAAGCCTATGAGCAATTGAAACCGAAGGCGTGATGGTTGCGGTTCAGCGGTCAGACAAAGCCTGCCACGATGCATCGGTGAGAAAAATCCTGGCAGACGGGATGCCGCCACTGGCTGCCACCACGAACAGTTCCTCAACCCCATAGTAGTCGATGCAGCCTTTCACCATCACCGCGAACTCTGGCCTCAGATGCCCGCCTCGGATTTCACAATGCTTTCGGTTATCAGTTTCCGGCTGGCGACGACATAGTTTCCCGTATTCAGGATATTGCCGTCCTTCTTCACCACACTGTCATCGCCCTCGCTGCAGAAAGCGCACGTTGCGCTTCTTCTTTGGCAAGCCCTGAAAGATGTCGCATGACCACGCAGCATATGTGCCTTTGCCAACAACCGGAGGCAGCGCTGTGCAGGGGCGCCGAGTGATTTCTTGAAGCTTGCCCGCCGACAGACGGTGAGACTGGCACTTGAAGCCAGACTTGAACCTCTGGAAACGGCCTTGCAGGGGATTGACGGCCTCATACCCGTTGTAGACCGTGAGACCGTTGGGGCGCTTTGCGCAGTGGCACTCGCCGGGTCTGACATGCACGCTTGAACCTGGGCCACCGTAAACAACTACGGTCTGCTGCGTCCCATCCCCGTTCATGGGCGTGGTGTTGCACACATTGTAGTCCGCAGGTGCCGATGCTGCGTCGCCGGCGTTCGGTCCCACACGGGCAATCGAGATGCGGTTCCCGGCCCCTCCGATCGTCGACCACTCCGCCGCGCCCCGATCTTCTGGCACGCCATCCGCACTGGCGGGCGTCGCCAGACACAAAACCAACAGCAGTCCCCAAAGCTTGCCCATCGCAGCCCTCCCTGTTGCCCTGGCAGAAAGCTGGCACGGGGAAAACCCCGGCACAACCAAAAAGGGAGCGGCCTTGCGGCCACTCCCTCGGAACGTCATTGCTTGAGAAGCGTCTTAGTGTGTCACCGCACCCTCGCCGTCCGGCGCGGAAGCGGGGCCCTTGGCGCGGGCGGCGGCGGCGGCTTCTTCCGCCTCCTCGTCCCACACGATGGGCGTCGGCTGGCGAACCAGCGCGTGCTTCAGCACATCGTCCACATGAGACACGGGTACCAGCTCCATGCCGGACTTCACGTTGTCCGGGATTTCAGCGAGGTCCTTCACGTTCTCCTGCGGGATCAGCACCTTGGTGATGCCGGCGCGCAGTGCAGCGAGCAGCTTTTCCTTCAAGCCGCCGATGGGCAGAACCCGGCCACGCAGCGTCACTTCGCCGGTCATGGCCACGTCCTTGCGCACGGGGATACCCGTCAGCACCGAGACGATGGCCGTCGCCATGGCGATGCCCGCCGACGGACCGTCCTTCGGTGTCGCGCCTTCCGGCACGTGCACGTGGATGTCCTTCCGGTCGAACACGGGCGGCTTCACGCCGATCGAAGGCGCGCGGCTGCGCACGTAGGATGAAGCCGCCGAGATCGACTCCTTCATCACGTCGCGCAGGTTGCCCGTCACCGTCATCTTGCCCTTGCCGGGCATCATGAGGGCTTCGATGGTCAGCAACTCGCCACCCACTTCTGTCCACGCCAGGCCGGTGACAACACCCACCTGGTCCTCGCGCTCGGCCTCGCCGAAGCGGAACTTCGGCACGCCGAGATAATCGTGAACCACTTCGGCCGTGACCTTGATCTTCTTCTTCTTGGAGATCATCAGGTCCTTCACCGCCTTGCGGGCGAGCGTATTCATCTCGCGCTCAAGGTTGCGCACGCCCGCCTCACGGGTATAGCGGCGGATGATTTCGTGCACCGCCTCTGCCGTCACCTCGAATTCCTTCTTGTCGAGGCCGTGGTGTTCCATGGCCTTGGGAACGAGGTGGCGCCGGGCGATTTCGGCCTTCTCATCTTCCGTGTAACCGGCGATGCGGATGATCTCCATGCGGTCGAGCAACGCCGGCGGAATGTTCAGCGTGTTCGAGGTCGTCACGAACATCACGTTCGAGAGGTCGTATTCCACCTCAAGATAGTGGTCCATGAACGTGCCGTTCTGCTCGGGATCAAGCACCTCCAGCAACGCCGCCGACGGATCGCCGCGGAAATCCATGCCCATCTTGTCGATCTCGTCGAGCAGGAAGAGCGGGTTGGACTTCTTGGCTTTCTTCATCGACTGGATGACCTTGCCGGGCATCGAACCGATGTAGGTGCGGCGGTGGCCGCGGATCTCGGCTTCATCACGCACGCCGCCCAGCGACATGCGGATGAACTCGCGGCCCGTGGCCTTGGCAATCGACTTGCCAAGCGACGTCTTGCCCACGCCGGGCGGGCCGACGAGACACAGGATCGGACCCTTCAGCTTGTTGGTGCGCGCCTGCACCGCGAGGTATTCGACGATGCGTTCCTTCACCTTGTCGAGGCCGTAGTGGTCGGTGTCGAGCACGTTCTGGGCAAACTCCAGGTCTGCCTTCACCTTGCTCTTCACGCCCCACGGGATCGACAGCAGCCAGTCGAGGTAATTGCGGACAACAGTCGCTTCCGCCGACATCGGAGACATCTGGCGCAGCTTCTTCATTTCGGCATCGGCCCGCTCACGCGCTTCCTTGGAGAGCTTCGTCTCCTTGATGCGCTTGTCGAGTTCGCCGAGTTCGTCCTTGCCTTCTTCGCCGTCGCCGAGTTCCTTCTGGATGGCCTTCATCTGCTCATTCAGATAGTACTCGCGCTGCGTCTTCTCCATCTGCCGCTTCACGCGGCTGCGGATGCGCTTCTCGACCTGCAGCACCGAAATCTCGCCTTCCATCAGCGCATAGGCTTTCTCAAGCCGTGCTTCGACGGTGTCGAGTTCAAGCAGCGCCTGCTTGTCGGGAATCTTCACGGCAAGATGTGCGGCAATGGTGTCGGCCAGCTTGCCGAAGTCGGTGATGCTGGAAAGGTTCGCAAGAACCTCCTGCGGCACCTTCTTGTTCAACTTCACATAGCTCTCGAACTGCGACGAGGTGGAACGCGCCAGGCCTTCCGTTTCCTTGTCGGCCGAAACAGGCGTTTCCATCACGGAAACTTCCGCTTCAAAGAAATCGGCGCGGTCGGTGAACTTCTGGATGCGCGCGCGCTCAAGGCCTTCCACCAGCACCTTCACGGTGCCGTCAGGCAACTTCAGCAGCTGCATCACTTGGGCCAGCGTGCCCACTTCATAGATCGCATCCTGCGCCGGATCATCATCCGCCGGGTTGCGCTGCGCCACGAGCACGATGCGCTTTTCTTCACGCATCACCTCTTCCAGCGCCTTGATGGATTTCTCGCGGCCCACGAACAGCGGCACGATCATGTGCGGAAACACGACGATGTCGCGCAGCGGAAGAACCGGAAGCACTTCCGCCGGAGTTTCGGTGACCGTCTTTTCTGTGGTCTTCTTTGCCATTTTCATTCCCTGTTGCAGGCAGGACACCTGCTCACTCGGCCACGCGACGCATTCGCGTGGCACTCACAATCGTCAGCGGATGTGGCGTTGCGGCAGCCCTTCTTCAAGAGCCACCGCATCGTCCCTGCGTCAGGCGGAGGCGCTGGCCACCTTGGGTGGCGCCTGCTTCTCGCGGTCGGAATAGATCAGCAGCGGCTTGGCATCGCCATCCACAACGTCACGCGAGATCACCACCTCTTCGACCCCGGTCATGCCCGGCAGGTCGTACATGGTGTCGAGCAGAATGCCTTCCATGATCGAGCGGAGACCACGCGCACCCGTCTTGCGCTCGATGGCGCGGCGGGCAATGGCGCGCAGTGCTTCCTCCGGAATGGTGAGCTTCACGCCTTCCATCTCGAACAGGCGCTGGTACTGCTTGATCAGTGCGTTCTTCGGCTCGGAGAGGATCTGCACCAGGGCTGCCTCGTCCAGGTCTTCCAGCGTCGCGGTCACCGGCAGTCGGCCCACGAATTCCGGAATGAGGCCGAAGCGCAGAAGGTCTTCCGGCTCCAGTTCGCGGAGCACCGCACCGGTGCGGCGGTCATCGGGCGCCCGAACCGTCGCGGCAAAGCCGATACCCGTCCCCTTGGAACGCTGGTTGATGATACGCTCAAGTCCGGCGAATGCGCCGCCACAGATGAACAGGATGTTGGTCGTATCCACCTGCAGGAATTCCTGTTGCGGATGCTTGCGGCCACCCTGAGGCGGCACCGAGGCAACCGTGCCTTCCATGATCTTGAGCAGGGCCTGCTGCACACCCTCACCCGACACGTCGCGGGTGATCGAGGGGTTGTCAGACTTGCGGCTGATCTTGTCGATCTCGTCGATGTAGACGATGCCCCGCTGCGCCCGCTCCACATTGTAGTCAGAGGCCTGCAGCAGCTTGAGGATGATGTTCTCCACGTCCTCGCCCACATAGCCCGCTTCCGTCAGCGTCGTGGCGTCAGCCATGGTGAAGGGCACGTCGAGAATGCGCGCCAGCGTTTGAGCCAGCAGCGTCTTGCCGGAACCGGTGGGGCCCACGAGCAGGATGTTGGACTTCGCCAACTCCACGTCGTTGCCCTTCTGGCCATGATTCAGGCGCTTGTAGTGGTTATGCACGGCAACAGAGAGCACGCGCTTCGCGTGGTCCTGGCCGATCACGTAGTCGTCCAGCACCTTGCGGATTTCTTGCGGCGTCGGCACCCCGTCCTTCGACTTCACCAGCGCCGACTTGTTCTCTTCACGGATGATGTCCATGCAGAGCTCGACACATTCGTCGCAAATGAAAACGGTGGGCCCGGCGATCAGTTTGCGCACCTCGTGCTGGCTCTTTCCGCAGAAAGAACAGTACAGAGTGTTCTTGTTGTCGCCTGAGGCTGCCTTGCTCATGTCTTCATCCTTGTCTTGGCGCCGGGTTCTCCGGTCGCCTGTCGGCACTTTCTAGATACGCAGAAAGTGGCCCTAAAGTGTCTCACAATAGACCAAATGCCCGACTCAAATCCAGCATGAGGCCCCGGAGGTTAACCAATCCTTGCCGCCGCCTGCCATGCACCATTGCGATGGCTGGACCTTGTGGAAAACGGACAAAGCCCGGTTGTGGATGCAATCCCGGGGCCACCCCGGCGGGAGTGGCCGCAAATATTCCCGGGGAAATTCCGCCATCAGCGGATTACTTCGCATCTTCCGGGAGTTGACGCACGCTCTTCACCTCGTCGATCAGGCCGAACTTCACCGCCTCGTCAGCCGACATGAAGTTGTCCCGCTCCAGCGCGTCCTCGATTTCCTTTACCGAGCGGCCCGTGTGCTTCACGTAGATCTCATTGAGGCGCTTGCGCAGGTTTTCCACGTTGCGCGCATGGATGAGAATGTCCGTCACCTGGCCCTGGAAGCCGCCCGAGGGCTGGTGAACCATGATGGAGGAGTGCGGCAGGGGCAAAACGCATGCCCTTCTGTCCCGCCGTCGAGAGCAGCGGAGCCCATGGACGCCGCCTGCCCCATGACGATCGTGGAAACCGGGCACCGGATGAACTGCATCGTGTCGTAGATGGAAAGGCCCGACGTCACCACGCCACCCGGCGAGTTGATGTACATGGCGATTTCCTTCTTGGGGTTTTCAGCCTCAAGGAACAGCAACTGCATGCAGATCGAGGCCGCCATGGTGTCTTCCACCTGCCCCGTCACGAAGATGATGCGCTCGCGCAGCAGGCGCGACGGCAGGTCATAGACGCGCTCGCCACGGGCTTCCTGCTGAATGACGGAAGGCCAGAAGGCGGCAGTGGGATCAAATGCGGGCATGGGAACTCCGGATGGGGGAATCAGATTGGGGTCGTCGGCACCATAGATAGGTGACCCCCTAACAAATCGCAAATTGGCGGAGAAAGGGGGTTCAGGTGGTGGCTTTCGGAGACGCGATCAGCTTCTCCGCCTTGCTGCAGACTTCGACGACGGTCGCGGTCATGCGGTTGACGCTGAGGTTTCCCATGGCCTCATGCGGGGCATAGCGGGCGATGAGATAGTCACGGTTTTCGCTCAGGTCCCGGATATGGTCTTCCGTCCGCTTCTTCAGCACCAGACCGAGGGCGCGGCAGGGTTCCAGCCTCGCCGCAAGGTTGTGTTGCAGGCCTCTCACCGCAGCGGGTCCGTTCCCGCCATGCAGCAGCACCGCATTCATCGCCAACTCCACCGCGTGAATGGACAACAGCCGGAAGGGCGGCAGTGGCAGCACGCCCACGGCCGCCGCCCCCGCCAAGGCGAAGGCCGCCGTTCTGTATTGCCGTGCCAGTTCAAGGCCACCGGTTGCATCGACACAAGGATACTGCCCCATGGCCAGGATTGTGGCACCAACGGGCCAAGGATCCCTTTCCCGGAAAGCTGCAAATCTCGGTCTCGTGTTTACCGAATGTTTCGAAACCCGATCCGCTTCTCAGCCGCTTAGCGGGAAGCGTCAGTCCAGCACGCGCCGTACGGCACCCTTGGCGGCGGATGTGGTGAGCGCCGCGTAGGCCTTGAGCGCGTTGGTGACGTTGCGCTTGCGCTTCTCGGCGGGCTTGAAACCCTTGGCTTCCTGCACCTTGCGCCGCGCCGCCAGCACGTCATCGGCCACGGCCAGCGTGATCGTCCGCGCCGGAATGTCGATCTCGATGCGGTCGCCCGTCTGCACCAGCGCGATCACGCCACCCTCGGCCGCTTCCGGCGAGACATGGCCGATCGACAATCCTGACGTGCCACCGGAGAAGCGGCCGTCGGTCAACAGCGCGCAGGCCTTCCCCAGGCCCTTCGACTTGATGTAGCTCGTCGGATACAGCATCTCCTGCATGCCGGGTCCGCCGATCGGGCCTTCGTAGCGGATCACCACCACATCGCCCGCCTTCACCTCGCCGTTGAGGATGCCGAGCACCGCCGAATCCTGGCTTTCGAACACGATGGCGGGACCGGCGAACTTGAGGATGCTCTCATCCACGCCCGCCGTCTTCACGATGCAGCCCTGCGCCGCGATGTTGCCGGAGAGCACGGCCAGCCCGCCATCCTTCGAGAACGGCGTCTCGGCGGAGCGGATCACGCCCGTCGTGCGGTCGAGGTCGAGATCGTCCCAGCGCCGATCCTGGCTGAAGGCCACCTGCGAGGGCACGCCGCCCGGTGCCGCGAGGAAGAAATCGCGCACCGTCTTGGAGTTGGTGCGGCGGATATCCCAGCGGTTGATCGCCTCGCCCATGGTCTTGGCATGCACGGTGGGAAGGTTCGTGTGCAGCAGCCCTCCCCGCTCCAGTTCGCCGAGGATCGAGAAGATGCCGCCGGCGCGGTGCACGTCTTCCATGTGCACGTCGGACTTGGCGGGCGCCACCTTGCACAGCACCGGCACGCGGCGCGACAGGCGGTCGATATCGTCCATGGTGAAATCGACGCCCCCCTCATGGGCGGCGGCGAGGATGTGAAGCACCGTGTTGGTGGAGCCGCCCATGGCGATGTCGAGCGTCATGGCATTCTCGAACGCCTGCTTCGTCGCAATCTTGCGCGGCAGCACGCTCTCGTCGTTCTGCTCGTAATAGCGCTTGGCGAGATCGACGATCAGATGCCCCGCCTCCAGGAACAGCCGCTTGCGGTCGGCGTGGGTGGCGAGTGTCGAGCCATTGCCCGGGAGCGAGAGGCCCAGCGCCTCGGTCAGGCAGTTCATGGAATTGGCCGTGAACATGCCGGAGCACGAGCCGCAGGTGGGGCACGCCGAGCGTTCGATGGTCGCCACCTCGGCGTCGGAATACTTGTCGTCGGCCGCCGCCACCATGGCGTCCACCAGGTCAAGCGCCTGCATCTTGCCGCCGAGCAGCACCTTGCCGGCCTCCATCGGCCCGCCCGAGACGAACACGGCGGGATGTTCAGCCGCATGGCCGCCATCAGCATGCCGGGGGTGATCTTGTCGCAGTTGGAGATGCACACCATGGCATCGGCGCAATGGGCGTTGACCATGTATTCCACGCTGTCGGCAATGATCTCGCGGGACGGCAGCGAGTAGAGCATCCCGTCGTGGCCCATGGCGATGCCGTCGTCGACGGCGATGGTGTTGAACTCCTTGGCCACGCCACCGGCTGCCTCGATCTCCGCGCGCCACCAGCTGGCCGAGGTCCTTCAGGTGCACGTGGCCCGGCACGAACTGGGTGAAGGAATTGACCACGGCGATGATGGGCTTGCCGAAGTCATTGTCCTTCATGCCCGTGGCGCGCCAAAGCCCACGCGCGCCCGCCATGTTGCGGCCATGGGTGGAGGTGCGGGAACGGTAGTGGGGCATGGGAGGGTGTCCTCTAAAACTGTCACTCGCCCATCTTCCCTCCCAACTATCATACCTGCGAAAGCAGGAATCCAAAATGGTAGTTCCACCGGGCTTAAATTCAAAGGCGCTTTAACACCGACAAGACGTCAAAAGAAAGAGGCGAGCGCTATGCAAAAACCACAACTCCAACCGACCATTTTCTACACTTCGCGCGTGGAAATGGTGACCAAAGGGGATGAGTAACTAGAAGAAAAAAGCGCGTCCCAGCCAAAATTGCCCATCAATTGCAGCTGTACGATGAGATATTCAAACACCAAGATCGCGGCGGCTTTGTCTTCATTGTCGCCGCTTGTTTGGTGGATGTAAAAAAATATTTGGTTCCAAAACGGTCGGAAGTGCTCCTAGCCTAAAGTCAAAGGAACCACCTAGGTTCTCAAAGACACCTTAGCGCTCGACAGAGTTATTCCGCGGCAATTCGACTTGCTTGCGAGTGGTTGGCATATGTATTCCAAGTCGGCGCATACTCGTCATTTGCTTGGTTTCCCCAATAGGTCCAGCCAGGCCTTGTCCCCCTGGCAAACAACTCGAGAAACGGTCCCCTTGAGCAGCTTTCGATTAATTCATACTGCTCGTCAGGTTTGCGTGAGTGTTCGCGCTTTCGGGTTTCGATCATATTCACTTGCCGTCGTCCAGGTGCCAATGTGCGAGCATTCTTGCCGCGTATGCCGAATAACAGTATTTCAGTGACATTACGAAAGTAGAATCCAACGCCTCGTCCATCGGAGCCGCCGTCCTTTCTGATCTTATGCCAGACGATATTACTCTTGTAGTCGAAACCCGGCAATTGCTCCCTCAAATCAATCAGGCGAGCAACGCATTGGTCCCACATATAACGAATGTGCCGGTTGATTCACTACTTCGGCAACAGGCAGCGTGCAGATATCCGCCGTTTTCATAGTATCATACCGGGTGAGGCGGCGATGTTCTGGCGCGATCTTTCCGGTCCGGTTGATGAAACGCCACGGTGGATCAGCCAACACTGTCTGAAACTTTCGGCCTCGCAGCGACACGGCGAGATCGACGATCGTTTTATTAAGCTGGTTCATCGTCTTCAAAATCGTGTGATTGGAACCTGCCCAAACTCGATACCGATAGCTAAACCGAGGCTCGACACTCCGGGAACTAGAGTCTTACAAAGATCGAAGGACGATTGCATTGCAGAGGCGCACATGGCGGCATGATGTAAAGTGCTGGCCGTCCGAGACTCACCATCTCCTTTAGCCAATACACCATGAATGCAATCACCAATAAACCGAATTCGCTTACCCGAAAAATCAGTCTTGAGAACCGAGTTTAACTCCTCTCGAATGACATGTATGCCTATCGCCGCTTCCCTGATTGCATTACTACCCTTCTCTATCGCAGCATCAACGAACGCTGTGAATTTATCGACATCGGCAAAAATTGAACATGCACGCAGTCTTGCTGTATGGCTTGGGAATACTTCTTCAAACTTCATGTCAGCTAGCGGTAAAGTCGGCTCAAAGAACTGAAAGCGCTTTGGAAATTGCTGTTCCCTTGCAATGGCCAAGGCCGACTTGGACAAACTATCGAAGCGATAGATGTTCGAGGCTGATCGAATTTCGTCAAGTTCCAGTTTTCTGTCAAACGTTGCTGGCCTTCGCATGTTTGACGAAGCGCGGGGAGAAATGAACACGCCTTCCGTCTGCGCTGCAGCAGCAAGCTTAGCAGCATAGTTTGCTGGTTTACCGAGAAAAAGGATATCCCGATCATGATTTCGACCCGTGGTCAGGGCCAAACACTTGCCTTGGTCAACTCCAAAACGCACCCTGCCTGGGACACCGAGAGTCTGCGCAATGCTTCTTGTGGCTTCAGACAACACCTGAGCAAGCGCGACTGCCTTTTGAATTTGCCCTTCAGGACTCCCTTCGGAATCTGACACAACCGCATGGAGACGTGTTCCATGGTAGTCAACTCGTTCAGCGTCTCCATACTCAACGACAGCATCCCACAGCCGATATTGAGCATCCAAGAAGCGCAACAAGGCTTCATGAGTTTGCTCGGTCTCTCGGCCAGAGGAGTCAAAAACCAACCTATCATAGTCTATCAAATGACCATAGAGATGAGCTCCCTCAACCACAAACGCCTTGCGTGGCGAGTACTCTTCGAGGGAACTCTTGATGACCAGACTGGAATTCGGTCTCTGACTAGCCAACGAAATTCCATTGTCGAGTTCTGGCGCCCCAGCAAGATACCGCTCTATTCTACCAATTGATCGATTTCTATCCCAAGCCATGTTAGCCCTTGATTGAGTTGATGGGTTTAACCGTTTCAAAAACGTCAAGCTCACGAACAGACCGCAAGATTACTTTGCCAATTTAGCAACATCTGGAATCAATGATAGCGGGTTTGTGATAGGGATATGGAATGTAAGTCACACCATCCAAATCGGTCGTTCTCTTAGAACTAACCTGCTCGAATTTCACGGTTCGGCCGTCCTTGAGCCTTTTCTTCCCAGTTGACGAAGCCACAAGAAATGAGCGTCTCAAAATCAGGGGCACTAACGGCTAGGCCATACTCTAAAAGCACATTGTCTCTGGCCATCAATACTGGCTCCGATCCCTAGAACTGACTTCGTCAAGAGGTTCAGCTAGCGCAACCGCAAAGTCGCACGAATTTAGCTCTTCAACTAAATTCGGCAACGTGTAGTCGCCCGGCTTAATCGTGTCTGCCCACCACACTTTCACTTCAATGTTAGCTGCTTTTAATTTCCCTTTCAATTTCGTCGCGAGCTTCTTGCTCTCCTTTGCGCATATAATGAATAGTTTCGGCTTGGCATTCACTACTCTGAAGTACTTGTCACGATCTCTCAGCCTGGCCGACAAACTCTTTGCCACCTCTAATGCGGCCAGCGGAAAACTAGTCAAAAAAACTGTGAAAGCGGCTCGACTTAAGACGAGCACCGCTGTGGACAAATCAGCTATGCAAGTTGCACTCCTCGGCATTCGATCGAGTGCAGCCATTTCTCCGACGTGCTCACCGTTGCCACGTAATCCGTGCCAATTGCCATTAGTGTGTATTTGGATGCGTCCGCTGAGAACGATGTAGACGGCGGAGTCTCTTTCGCCCTGCTTTATTAACATTGATCCGCGTTCAAAGATTTGCACTCGGCCATTATCAAACAACCAAGCTGCAGCTTTCTTGTCCTGACACGCCAGCCTAGATTCAAGGAGTGCACTGAGAACACTTTCCCGAGCTTGCGTCCCTGCAAATTCTTTTCGCAAATGAACCAAATCACTCATGCCAACAAAAACCTAACTTACGATACAATATTCAACATTAGGTAGTGAACCGATGCAGATACATCTGTTCTCCAGACGTCTCAAGAACATTTTTCCTCCTTCCACATCTTTACTTTTTCCCATAATAGGATTATATACCCTCCTGACGGTTCTGGAAAGGAGGGCCAATGTCGGTTGTGTCTCTACATTGCCAGAACCGTGTGCAGCGCCTGCGGGGCGGATGTGCCGACACCACGCCGCCACCCGGGAGCCGGAGTTCCGCCCCTTGGATACTATGGTCCAAGCGCGGTTTACCGCAGTACACCCACGCAAATCCGCCACCCCTTCACCTCGCCCGGGCTCAGACCCCGGGTGGAACGGATGGCGCGCGGCCTGGCTTCAGTGCCCTGGCGTGCCGCAGCGCGTGGACGTGGCGAGTGCGGGGCTTGCGGGCCAAAATCGCTGCGTTTCCTGGTGCCATGACGGCCCGCCCTTCACCCTCGGGTGACGGGCGCCGGCGTGGCCGGGCTTTGCGCCCACTTCCCCCTTTCCCACTCCATGCATGCAGGTGCAGAGCCCGGACGGAAACCGTCCCTCCTCCTTTCCTTCCCCGATTCCTTCCCCGATTCCTTCCCAGGCCCCCCATGCCGCCGTGACCCTCGCTCCCGACGCCTGTGGCCCGGGCCTCAACCCTCTCCCGCAGGCGGGAGAGGGCGAAGGGCGTTGCCGTCCCCCTCCCCGATGTGGGGATGAGGGCCAAGCCCAAAATAATGTTGCGATGCAGCGACGGAACCCGGCGCCCTCGCCCGTCTCATCGGCAAGACCAACAACGGGACACCATCATGCCGGACCTTCTGAACCGCTACGCCACGCCCTTCGTCACGGGCTTCTTCCTCATCTCGCTCGTCTCGGGCGTCGCCCTGTTCTTCCATGTGGGCACCGCGGCCTTCCGCGAGATGCACGAAATCCTCTCGCTGGTGCTGATCCTGCCCTTCGGCCTGCACGTCTGGAAAAACTGGCGGCCGTTGCTGAATTATTTCCGCCGCGCGCCCTTCTGGATCGGCTCCGCCGTATCGCTTGCAGCGGCCATCGCCTTCGCCTGGCCCGCCCTCACCGGCACTGCCGCCGGAGGGGCCGGTGGACCGCCGCCCTTCGCCCTCTCCAACGCCGTGATGAAGGCCCCCGTGGCCGAGGTCGCCCCCGTTCTCAACGTGACGGCGGAGGATCTGCTGGCGGGCCTCAAGGCCAAGGGCTTTACGGTGACGGGTGCGGAACAGTCCCTCGTCGAGATCGGCAAGGCTTCCGGCAAGGACACCATGGAACTCGCCGCCACGCTGGTGGCGCTGGCGAAGTGATGCGGAGCGGCTCCACGTTCCCCCACAAACAGAACAGCCGCCCCGAAGGGCGGCTGTCGCTTGAAAAAGGCCGGGAGTTACTTCGATCCCATCCGCAGCAGGTAATACACCCCGCCGCCGATGGCGACACCGAAGAACCAGCCGTAGGTTCCCCACCACACGGGCAGGATGGTCGTGAAGGTCGGCAGCACCGATGAGAACAGCGCGCCCACGGCGAGCGCGATCAGCGCCTTCACGTGCCAGCCGCTCTGGAAGCGGAACTCGCCGTTCTCCTGGTACAGCGCCGCCACATCGAGCTTGCCCTTCCGCAGGAGATAGTAGTCCACCATCATGATGCCGAAGATCGGGCCCATGGTGGAGCCGATGAAGTTGACGAAGTGCGCCGCACCCGTTTGCCACGGCGCCCAGGGATAGAGGATCAGCGCAATCGCGGCGGCAATATAACCACCCCGCTTGAAGTTGATCTTGCTGGGATAGATGTTGGCGAAGTCGAACGCCGGCGACACGAAGTTCGCCACGACGTTGATGCCGAGCGTTGCCACCGCGAAGGTGAGCGCCGCCAGCGCCGCCAGGAACCACGAGTCGAACTTGGCCGAGATCTGGTCGGGGTGCAGCAGCACTTCATTGTAGACCGTGAAGGCCGCCGTCGTCGTCACACCCGCCACAAGGCAGAAGGCCAGAAGGTTGATCGGCAGGCCCCACAGGTTGCCCTTGCGCAATTCCGCCTCGCTCGTCGCATAGCGCGAGAAGTCGCAGAAGTTCAGGTAGAGCGCCGCGAAGTAGGTGATCCATGTCGCCGCCACCGCAAACAGCGCGGCCATCGAGCCCGGCGCACCCGGCACGCCGGCATCAGCCGTTGCCTTCAGCAGCACATCCTGCGGAATTTCACTGCCGAACGAGAAGGTGCCCGACTTGACCACGAGGTAGACCGCCAGCAGCAGCATCATGATCCACACCGCAGGTCCGGCCCAATCCTGGAACTTGCGCACCGTCTCCATGCCGCGCTGGATGATGAGCAGCTGCAAGGCCCACACGATCACGTAGCAGATCACCTCCAGCGTGGAGTGCCCGAGCATGTGATTGTTCTGGTGGAAGGCCAGCATGCCTTCGTTGCGCACCAGAAGCGCCACGATCGCCCCCGAAGCCGCCGAGGTCTGCGCCCCGTACCAGAAGCAGGCAACGATGGCCCGCACCAGCGCCGGCAGGTTCGCACCCACCGTGCCGAAGGAGGCGCGCGCCAGAACCGGATAAGGCACGCCCGTGCGCACACCGGCGGTGCCGACGAGCGACATCAGGAAATAGATCACCAGCGACCCCAGTCCGATCGCCAGCACGAAATTGATGAAATTCCCGCACAGCAGGAAAAGGCTCGCCGCGAGGTAATAACCCCACAGGCTGTGAACGTCGGACGTCCATACGTTGAAGATGCTGAACGCGCCCCACTTCCTCTCGGTCGCAGGCGCCAGATCCTCGTTATATAACGAGGGTGACGGATTGCTGATTTTCATTTGGTCGGTTCCCACATTTCCCCGTGGCCATGCGGCCACCCCGGAATGATGCCCCCGATTCGGGTGGTTGGAAATAGCCCAATAATTGTGCAACCGCCCATCCACCCGGCAGACGACAACAAAAAACCCTCCTCCGTCGCCGGAAGAGGGTCCAAATGTCTGGGAATGGGCCCTGTGGGCTTATTCCTCGCCGTCCATGTCGTCCTCGACCATCTTCTGCAGGTCCTCGCGGCTGGTATCCTTGTCGGTCACCGTCGCCTTGCCCACAATCAGGTCCACCACCTTCTGCTCGAAGATCGGCCCGCGCAGTTCGATCAGCGCCGAGGGATTCTTGCGATAGTAGTCATAGACCTGCTTTTCCTGGCCGGGGAACTGGCGCACGCGGGCGATCAGCGCCTGCTGCAATTCCTGCTCGTTCACCTGGATCTGTTCCTTTTCGCCCAGCGTCCCGAGCACAAGGCCAAGGCGCACGCGGCGCTCGGCAATGGCCCGGTATTCCTTGCGCGCTTCCTCTTCCGTCGTGTTCTCGTCGGCGAAGGACTTGTTGGCCCGCTTCATCTCGTTCTGCAGCGCATTCCAGATGCCGTTGAATTCGGCTTCCACCAGGCGCTCGGGCAGTTCGAAGGTGTATTCCTTGTCCAGCGCGTCAAGCACGTCGCGCTTCAGCTTCATCGCCGTCATGCGGCCGAACTCGCGTTCAATGCCAGACTTGAGCATGTCGCGGAGCGCCGTGACCGACTCGAAGCCCATGCGCTTGGCGAACTCGTCATCAACAACGGCAGCCTTCGGAGATTCGATGGAAGCGATGCGTGTATCGAACTCGGCGGCCTTGCCGGCAAGGTCTGCAACCCCGTAGGTTTCGGGGAACGTCACCTTGACGAGGACGTCATCACCGGCCTTTTTGCCCGTGAGCTGTTCCTCGAAGCCGGGGATGAACTGGTTGGATCCGATTTCCAGCGGGATGTTCTCGCCTGCGCCGCCGTCAAACGGCTTGCCGTCGATCTTGCCGACGAAGGAGATCGTCACACGGTCGCCATTCTCGGACTTGGCGCCCTCGGCCTTTGCTTCCCAGGACTTGGAGCCGGACGCGAGGCGGTTCACGGCTTCATCGAGGTGCGCGTCGGTGACGGCAACCACATGCTTGGTCAGGGCAAGGCCGGCGTGGTCCTTGATCTGGAATTCGGGGATCACCTCACCCGAAACGTCGAAAGACAGATCCTTCTTGCCGTCCATGATCTGCTCCACCTCGTCAGAGGCTTCCGGCAGCTTCACTTCGGGCTGGTAGGCGGGTTTGAGATTGCGGTCGGCGAAGACGGAACGAGCACCATCGTCAATCGCTTTCTGCACGACTTCGGCCATCACCGACTTGCCATACAGGCGCTTGAGATGCGCAACCGGCACCTTGCCCGGGCGGAAGCCCTTGATCTGGGCCTTGGGCGCCATCTCAGAAAGGCGGGCCTCAGCCTGCTTGGCCAGTTCGGCGGCGTTCACCACCACCTTGAATTCACGCTTCAGGCCTTGGCTTGCGGTCTCGGTCACGTTCATTGGTCTCATCTTTCGTTCGCGGCCCCTCATCGTGCGGCTGCTGGGCAAGCGGGTCTGGTGCGGGCGGAGGGACTTGAACCCCCACGGGTTTCCCCACAGGAACCTAAATCCTGCGTGTCTGCCAATTTCACCACGCCCGCGAGATGCCAGCGGCCCGAAAGCCAAGGGGCGATTAGGTCGGCGCGCCTATAGCAGAGCGTTTCAGACCGTGCCAGCAGGAAATGGCGCGAGGGATGGACGTCTAACACGTTAGCCCGGCCCAATAAATCCTTTAATAGGATTTTTTTGCTTGCCAAACTGTCTGGCGCAGTCTAAGCAGGGCAAATCGAGAGACTGCGGGATCATAAATCTATACTCAAAGCCTACTCCCCACCTTTGCTCCGGGAACTCAAGTGCAACTCGTCAGCCTTGAAGACATAGACACCGAAACCATCCCGCAAGGAACGGAGGATGGTGTTGAGAAGGAACCCCGGTATGGCGAAAGCACCCAGTTCCCGTGCCCGTGCGACAATAGAGGTACGGGAGACGATGTTGTAGCCCTCTTCGACCACCGTCCGTTCAGGCGTATCGATCTGAGGTGCAAAATCGGTGCCGAGTTGTTTCAGCAAATCCCGGAAAGGCCTTGCGATGCGCTCGGAGAAACGTCTGGTCATCAGGTCGCAGATCAAGGTGTGTCCGGGAAGCTCCGCGCGAAGCGTGGCGAACAATTGTTTCTGTTGTGCTTGCGTGAGGTACATGCACACTCCTTCCAACACCACGACAGCATCGCGCGTGCCCGCCCAGGGAAGAAGTTTGTCGGCGAGCGACTCGCTGACGAAGTCGATACTGATCCGCATCAGCGGCGTGGGGCATTCCGCGAGGTGCAAGAGTTCATTCTTTCGCGCCAACAGATCCGCCTGGTCCATTTCGACCCAGGCACCACCACCCAGGCGATAGGCGCGGGTGTCGAAGCCTGCGCCAACCAGAAAGACAATCTGGCCGGGTTCGGCCGCGATCTTCTCCCTCAGCATGTCATCTATGATGCGGGCCCGAACAGCATTGGACAAATTGGGCCGTGCGAGTGCCTTGAAGTGGGCAAAGGCCAACTCCGCCTCAGGTGTCATGAAGCGCTGAGCCAGTCGGTCACCGCAAATGGGCTGGGCCGACGCTGCATCACGGGCCCGAACGCCACAACAATAGTAAGCCGTCTGTGCTATTGCATCCATGATGCCCCTCCGCGTGCCCTGGGAAACTGAGGTTACGGATCAGAAACCCGAATTGCGGCGCCTGCTGGGCCAATTCGAAACCACCACACCGGCAGCAATGGTCGCCGCACCAGCCCAGACGAGTGGCGGATAGAGCTCCTGCAAGAACACGACTCCGCACAAAAGGCCCACAGCCGCCGCTACATAGCCGATCTGGCTCAGGTAGGTCGGGCCTCCGACCCATTGCAGACGGAAGAACACGGTGAACATCGCAGCGGAGATCGCCACCTGCAGAAGCAAAATCAACGGGGAGTGAAGCGCGGTCGCCACCGCACCGTCCCTGCCCCACAGGATCAACAACACGATGAGCGGCAAAGAAGCGACAAGGTTTGTGACCGCCGCCATGCGCAGAGGTGCCATGCCTGCCGGCCAGAAGGCCGTCCGGAAGACATTGCCGATGCCCAGCGACAGCGGCACAAGGAATGCAAGCCAGTGCCATTGACCATTTGCATCCGCCGGAAGGCCGAACCGCGACAGCGCTATGAAAACAGCTCCCGCAAACCCAAGCCCCACACCAGCCAGAAGCCGGCCATTCGGCGGGCGAACTCCCACCAGCATCGACAGCGCCGCCGTCACCACGGGAGAGAAGGCAAACATCAAAGACATGTATCCACTGCCGACATGCGGCAGGGCACCAAAGGTCAAGGCGTTGGGCACAACATAGGCAAGCAAACCGGAGACAAGTGCAAAGGCCAAGTGACCCACCCGCAACATGGAACGGTCGGATGCCAGGCTTGCAATGGAAAGCAGTAAACCCGGCCCCAGCGAGATCAGCAGGGCCCACAAGAGCGGATCAATACCGGCGTCCGCCGACAGCCGCCCTACGGGAAAATAGAACCCGAGCAGTAGTCCCGTCGTCAATAACAGGAGAAGCGGATGGTCCCTGAACGGCTTCATCCCGGGATTATTGCTCCAGTCCCATTTCCTTGCGCATGCGCGTCAGCACCTCAGCCGCATGAGGATCCGCAACTGCGATAGCCGCGTCCATGTCGGCCCGGGCTTTCGCTTTGTCCTTCGCAAGGAGATAGGACGCGCGGATCACGAGGACCTGGTAATCCTTGGGCGCGACCTCAACAGCCTTGTCGAAATCCTCAAACGCGCTGCCCCAGTTGTTGACCGTGATCTTGACCTCCCCCCTGTGCGCAAAGGCACGACCATGGGTCGGATTGCTCACCACCGCCGTGGTGAAGTCGGCAATGGCCTCATTGGGCTTGCCCATCCGCATGAAAAGCAGCCCGCGTTCATAGGCCGCCTCGGCATGAGCGGGATCGATCTTGAGGGCAGCATCGAAGGCCGACATGGCGCCAGCCATATCCATGGTCTTCAGCGCTTCACGCCCGCGGGTGACGGCATCATCGGCCGGGGCCGCTCCGGCTGGAATGGCCAAGAGTGCAAACAGGATGAACGAAAAGATATGAAAGAACTTGTGCATGAGCCGGATGCTAGCCAGCGCTGGCATGGCAGGCAAGTGTCTCTGGCGAATTGACGCTTGTACTGAAACCGGGCACCCATTCACCATGACGGCAAGCGACCACGAACACGGCGAATCCAACGGGAAGGCCTACCTGGCGCTGCTTTTCACGACACTTGTGTGGGGCGTGACACCAGTGTTCGTGCGAGCCTTCTCGGTTGCCGCAGGTCCTGTCGATGCGTTGTTGATCCGAACTGTGATCGTCGGGTTGATCTTTGCCGTCTATCTCTTCTTCACCGTCGGCTTTTCCATCGCCCGGGCGGATTGGCCACGCCTCCTGTTCGTCTCGCTTGCCGGCGTTCTCGGTTACTTTGCATTTTCCGTCTTCGGCTTTGTCCACGCGCCAGCGGGCATCGGCACACTGATCATGTCCACGCAGCCGCTGTTGATCGCGATTTTCGCGCGCTTTGCAGGCACGGAGCGCATGACCCTGGCGACGATCATCGGATTGCTCGTGTCATTCGCGGGATCCGTCCTGCTGGTATGGGGCAACGACCTCGCCACCACGACATCGACAACGGCACAGGTGACGATGGGCTGCGTAATGATTTTTCTGGCAGGCATTGCCTGGGCCATCTTCGTGGTGTTCAGTCGCTCACTCATCCAGACCTATGGTGCAGTCAAGATCACGGGGCTGTCGAACATTCTGATCGTTCCGCCCATATTGATCCTTCTCTTGATACCGCAGGCGGGAGCACACCCGGTCGCCAAGCTTATGTCACTTGATGCGAGGGCCCTGGCCTCACTGGCATTCCTTTCCACACTGGGCGCCACCCTCAGCGTCATTACCTGGAACTATGCTGCGGCCCTTCTGCGGCCGACCATGCTGGGCGCGGCCCTGTACGTCATACCCGTTCTTGCCGTGGTGGCCGGTTGGACCATGTTGGATGAAGTGATTACATTCCGTATCCTGGCCGCTGCGGCTGTCATTCTGGCGGGCGTGGCCATCTCGCAGTTCAGCATGCGGGCGGAAGGAGTCTTCGGCCTGTCCCTCATCCTCTATGCCGTCACGATGTGGGGCATGGTGCCGGTGGGAATGCGCTTCCTGCTGCTTGACGTTTCGCCCCAGACGGCCTTGCTCCTCCGCATCTTTCCGGCTGGGGTGCTGGCCGCGACAATCGTTGCGTTCCTGCCCATGCGGCGCTTGTCGCGAAGTGCATGGATCAGGCTGCTCGCAGCAGCCCTGATCGGCAATATGGGATATCAGGCGCTGGCGGCGGTGGGCATCCAATTGATCCCCGCCAGTTGGACCGGAATGCTGTTTGGGTTGGAACCTGTCTTCATCGCGCTTGGTGCATCGCTGTTTGCATCGGAGCGGATCAGCACCGCCTTTGCCGTGGGACTGGTCCTGGCACTCGCGGGAACGGCGGTCCTGGTTCTGGGTGGCGCGGCCGGGAGTGCCCGAAATGTCAGCGTGCTCGGCGTGATTCTGGTTACCATCAGCACCATGGGCTGGGCCGTCTACACGATCCTGATCCGCCCGGTTTCGCAGACCTACGGTGCCTTTCCCACCGCCTGTCTGGCACTGGCCGTATCGGCCATGCCGACGGTCTTGGTCGTCTCCCCCAAGGTCGTCGGCGAAATCGCCACCCTCACGTTGGGGCAATGGGGAACGGTGGCATTTCTCAGTATTTTCGCAACCGTTCTGGCCACGGGGGCCTGGAATGTGGCCCTGGGGCACATGTCGAGTTCCCGGGCGGGGATGTTCCTCTACGTACAGCCCGTGGTCGCAGCGGTGGGGGGAATTCTGCTGCTGGGCGAGGAACTGTCGGTTTGGCTGATGGCAGGCGGCGCCCTCATTCTCGGTGGCGTTGCGGTAAGCCAACTTCGCCCCGCGCGGAACGAAGAGCAGCCAGCCGAGCGGGAGGCTTACGCTCCTCGTCCCGGGAGGCTAAGAGGCCCCGCATGACCAACGCATCAGCCGATTCACGTTCTACCCCCTGGTACTTCCTGCCGATGACGGTGCTCGTGGCGGGCTGTGTCGTCGCCATCATCAATTTCGGTGTGCGCTCCACGTTTGGCTTGTTCACTGTGCCGATTTCGGAGGCCCACCAATGGCCCCGTGAAATCTTCTCGCTCGCCGTCGCCATCCAGAACCTGGCCTGGGGCATTTTCACGCCCATCGCCGGCATGCTGGCAGACCGCTACGGATCGGCCCGTGTCATCATGGCAGGAGCAGTCATCTATGCAATCGGCGTGGTGGTCATGGCAGTCTCCCAGAACGCCCTGGTTTTTCACCTTGGCGGCGGTCTGCTGCTCGGCGTCGGCATTGCGCTGTCATCGTTCAGTATAGTCATGGCAGCACTCGGCCGCATTGTGCCGCCGGAGAAGCGCTCATGGGCTTTCGGCCTCGCGACGGCGTCCGGCTCGCTCGGACAGTTCATTTTCGCGCCCTTCGCGGCCTCTCTCCTTTCTGCCTACGGCTGGCAAAATGCGTTGATCGTCCTGGCTGCTTCAGCTCTCCTGATCATCCTGTTTGCAGCGCCGCTCATGGTACAGAACACCAAGGGCAGCGCGGCGGTAGCCGGTGAGACGGACCTCTCCATGGGGACGGCAATCAGCAAGGCATTCGGCGAACGTTCCTATGTACTGCTCGTCTCCGGCTTCTTCGTCTGCGGTTTCCAGCTCGCTTTCGTTACTGTTCACCTGCCGCCCTATCTGGCCGAACATGGCATCAGCAAGGAATTGGCGGGCCTCGCCATGGGCCTGATCGGTCTCTTCAATGTCGCAGGATCTTATCTTTCGGGCATCATCGGTGGCCGCGGCGAAAAGCGCGTCCCTCTGAGCCTGATCTACGTTGCCCGCTCCGTGGCCGTGGTCGCATTCATCACCATGCCGATCACGCCGGTGACAACGCTGATCTTCACCGCCAGCATGGGTTTCTTGTGGTTGTCCACCGTGCCCCTAACCATGGGACTGGTCACTGTCATGTTCGGCACACGCTACATGGCAACGCTCTATGGCTTCGTCTTCCTCAGCCATCAGGTCGGTTCGTTCCTTGGCGTATGGCTGGGGGGCAAGCTCTATGACATCTATGGCAACTACGACATCGTCTGGTGGATGGGCGTTGTCCTCGGCTTGTTTGCAGCAATCGTGCATCTGCCCATCATCGAAAAACGCGCAACCACGTTCGCCGCAGCGTAATCTTGGCATTCCCAGGTCACCGCTTCGCCCTTGGTTTTTTCGCTGCCGTCATAGTCATTTGGCTGGGCGTGATGTTGGTTGTGATGCGCGACGCCGCCTTGCCTCGGGAGGCGACGGGCAACATGCTGGTCGTGTTCGATCCGGGCACGCCGCAAGACGTCGCTTTTGCAGCGATCACCCGCGCAGGCGCGAGACCCATTCGCGAAACCACTTATGGCTTCATCTGGGTGGTCAACGGCGAAGCTGGCAAACTGATGAACGAAGGCGCATTGGGGGCCTACCGTGAATTGCCCATCAGTCCCGTGATCGCGGGTTGTGTGGCTGTGGTCGACGCCAAGGCGGCAGATGCATTTGGTCTATAAGGCCTCGACAAGGTCTTCGGCGACCGGACGGACACAGCGGTTGCCAGCCTCGGCATGAAGCCACGCCCCGGCACACGCCGCCGCAAAACCATCCATACCCTGTGCCAACAGCCCTGTAATGACCCCCGCAAGCGCATCGCCGGAGCCTGCAACTGCAAGCCTGGGACTGCCATTGCCGTTGATAACCGCCCGTCCCCCGGGATGGGCAATGACCGTATCCGGCCCCTTGTAGAGCAAGATGGCTCCAGAGGCCCGTGCGGCAGCCCTCGCGCGCTCAACCTTGTTATCAGCCTTCAGCCCGATTGATCCGAACAACCGCTGGAACTCGCCCTCATGCGGCGTCAGCACCGTTGGGGCATTGCGCTTGCTGATGGCCGAGAACAGCGATTGTGGATCATCTTCAAACACGCTGAGGGCATCAGCATCCAGCACCGCAGGTGCCTGCGACCGCAACACCCGCATCACGGCCTTCCGCGTGCTGACACCCAGTCCGGCCGCAGGTCCGATGCAGAATGATCTGATGCGTGTATCCTCAAGGAGATCGCGCAAGGCATCCATGGTGCTGACGGGTTTCAACATGATGGACGAGACCTGAGCAGCATGCATCGCGAGGGCTTCCGGGGGTCCAGCGATGGAGACGACGCCAGCACCACTGCGCGCGGCCGCCATGGCAGCAAGCCGCGCCGCTCCTGTATGCAAAGTTCCACCGCTCCAGATGACGGCATGTCCACGCAAGAATTTGTGGACTGTCGGCTGCGCTTCGGGCAACGCGGGCTTTGCATTCTCCCATAACTGCGGCTTGATCTCAGCAAGCAAGGCAAAGGGAATTCCGATATCGGCGACCACGACTTCACCGCAAAGATCCCGGCCCGGGTACAGGAGATGTGCGGGCTTCTTGCGGAAAAAGGTGACTGTGAGATTTGCCTTAATGGCAGCACCGCGCGGCTGACCGGTGAGGCCATCAAGGCCAGAAGGCACATCAATGCTCACGACGGGGACACCGGCAGCTTTGACCCGCTCTGCAATCTCGTTTGGAAATGTTCGGTTCAAGCCCGCACCGTAGAGGGCATCAACGATTAACTCGGCTTCCGAGATATCGTTGCTCACCATCACGGGCCACCCCCATGCCTGCAAGCACTGAGCGGTGACCAGTCCGTCCTTGCCGTTGTTCCCCGGCCCCGCCAGCACCACCGTGCGCCGCGCTCCGTAGCGGCGCACAATCTCTTCCGCAACGGCCCGTCCCGCGCGTGCGATCAGTACGCCTTCCGTCAAGCCTGCCGCAAGGGCGAGCGCATCGGCGCGATACATTTCGGCAGGCGTCAGCAGGGCATGATCCATCGTTGCAGTGTGCGCCGGACTTCGCCGCTGTTCAATGGAGCGGTCTCATCGGCCGTTTCGTTATTTTGCCGCGCTGTCCTTCCGTCCGCGCAACAAGGACCAAGTGTAGACAGCGAGCGCTGCCCAGATGAAGCCAAACGCGATCAGCCTCTCGCTGCTGAACGGTTCGTGGAAAATGAAGATCGCGGTCAGAAATATGAGGGTCGGTGCGGAATATTGCATGAGGGCAATAGTTGAAAGGCGCAGTCCCTTTGCGCCGTTGGCATACAGCACAAGCGGCACCGCGGTGACGACGCCGGTTCCGGCTAGCAACCCAATATCTCCCCAGCCCGTCGGTCCGAAATGTGATGTTCCCTGCTGCGCGAACCACAGCCAGAGCGCTGCCGCAGGAATTGCAAGGATGACAACTTCGAGGAGGAATCCTTCCGACGCGCCGACCGGCAGCGTCCGTTTAAAATAGGCGTAAAAGCCCCACGTCACCATGAGGGAGATCGAGACCCACGGCAGGCCACCCACCTCCCACGTCATGATCGCGACGCCGATGACAGCAAGACCGATGGCCACGAGTTGCGCCGGACGCAGCCGTTCGCCAATCAGCACCGCCGCGAGAAAGATGGAGAACAGAGGATTGATGTAATACCCCAGCGCCGTCTCCAGCGCTCGTCCCGCACCGATAGCCCAGACATAGGTCAGCCAATTCACGGTGATGAGGCTCGCGGTGAGCAGCGCCATGGCCATAATGCGCGGATTGCGCAGGGCGCGGCCCAAGGCGGGCAGCAATCCCTGCCACCACACGATCAATCCCGCGACGGGCAGCGACCACAGAATCCGGTGCGGCACGATTTCCAGCGCCGGAATATGTGCCATGGCCTTCATGTAGAGCGGCAGGAACCCCCACAAGAAGTAGGCTGCCCCCGCATAGATGAAGCCTTGCTTGGTATCTCGATTCTCGCCTGGGGGCATGGAAGCGTCCTGTGGAAAGGACGTGCCTTTAGCCCACGATCCCGCCCACACGCCACGCCCAAAGCATCAGGCCTGCTTTGCGCGAACACTTGGTCTCAACCGGCGTCAATCCCCGGTGAGCACGATTGGCTCTGCTCCGGCTAGTGCCCGCTCCTCTCTATCCGCTTGCCCATCGGCTGACCGACGTCCTTCAGCAGCGCCGAGAACCACTTCTGTGTCACGTCAAACGACTTTCCGCCCTTGATGCGCGGGAACTCGATGGCACGCAGCGGCTTGCCGCGCCTTTCCTCATCATGCCCGATAACGCCTGGCACGCCCTTGAGCGCACTCTTCACGGCCTCGGTGCACATCATCTTGATCAGAGCGAGATCTTCCTTGTTGGCCTTGGCGGAGCGGGCGAAATAGCCTGATTTCTGCACCAGCGTCTTTTCCGCTCCCACCATGTCGGCAAAGCGCTTCGCGAACCAGGCGCCTGGATTGATCTTGTCAATCTTCACATGGCCGAAGGCGTCGCGTTCCGGCTCCTCGCCCCGCGCCTGCATCTCGGCCACGATGTCGTCAACACCCGCACCCTCCGACAGGAAGATGGTCACGCAGTCTTCTTCGTCCATGACCTTGCGAAGCCGCTTGGCTTCCGCCTCGAGATCGATGGCAATTTCCGGCACGTAGACGGCGTCAATATCCTTGTAGGCCATGGGAAGTCCGAAGCCCGGCACGAACTTCTGCTTTTTCAGCCGCTTGCGATAGGTTTCCGCCGTGGCCGCCGTCAGCCAGCCGCAGTTGCGGCCCATCACTTCATGGATGAGCAACATGCGCGGGTTGGTGCTCTGTTCGTTCACAGAATTTTCCCAGAAAATCGCCCCCTGCTCCGCCGCCGTCACGGCTCCCAGCGTCTGTGCAATGGGAATGACGTCATTGTCGATTGTCTTCGGCAGGCCGACCACGGTGAGCTTGTAGTTGTTGTCCGCAAGATAGGCCGCGAGATCTGCGGCTGTCGTATTGGTGTCATCGCCGCCGATGGTGTGAAGGATCGTGATCCCGTCCTTCACCAGTTGTTCCGCCGCCACGTGCAACGGGTTCTGGCCTTCCTTCACCAGGCCGCGCTTTACGCAATCCTTCACGTTAGTGAGTTTGACGCGGGAGTTGCCGATGGGGCTGCCGCCATGCTGGGTGAGCGCCAGGGCATTCGTGCGCACCGCCTTGGTCACGGGCAACGACCAGCCCTTCAGCAGGCCCATGTAGCCGTTGCGGTAGCCAATGATTTCGGCCTTCGGCAACTTCTTCGTATACATGTCGATCAGGAAACCCACCGAGGCCGAAAGGCACGGCGCCAGGCCGCCGGCGGTCAACAATGCGATCTTGTGCTTGGGCTGGGCCACGATTCGACTCCGTCTGGTGGAAGGTTGGATTTCGCCTTCCTACGCCGTTCACATTGCAATTTCCAGTGAAGCGGGCGCATGTTGGTCTGCAGAACGCCACGGAGGCATTAATGTCGCACGTTTCTCCACATGTGCCTGCAGATCCGGTCAAGTTGCTCGCCCAAAGGCTCCTGAATACGGAGTACGAGCACATTCCCGAGCGTGAACGGCGCATCATCGAACGCGTGGCAAAGCGGTTGGTGGTCAGCCGCCACACGGATACTGAACATGTGGCCAGCCTCTCCTTCGGTGAAAGGGTCGCGGACAAGGTGGCGGCCTTCGGCGGCTCCTGGACGTTCCTCGGTCTCTTTGCCTTCGCACTGGCGGGCTGGGTGATACTCAACACCGTGCTGCTTGTGACCGGCTTCGATCCCTACCCCTACATCCTGCTCAATCTTTTTCTCTCAATGCTGGCGTCCGTGCAGGCTCCCATCATCATGATGTCGCAGAACCGCCACGCGGCCCGTGACCGCATTGAAGCGACCCACGATTATGAAGTGAACCTCAAGGCGGAAATCGAAATCATGGCCTTGCACGAAAAGCTGGACGAGATGCGCAACAAGGATCTCGCGGAACTCCTACGGCATCTCCAGAGAAATGACTGAAGCCAAGTGTCTCTGTCGCAATTTACTTGAATTCCCGGCACGCGGGGCCACGTAAGTCCCGTTCACAAACCGGAGGTCACCCATGAACATGTCTTCCACGGCTACGGCAGATGGCGGCGAAACTCATGCCAGTTGCTGCGGCAAATCCCACAAGCGCAAATGGTCGGCGGTTGAACTCGCCGTCATGATTGGCGGCTTCGTGGTTTTCTGGCCCATCGGCCTTGTGGCCTTGGCCCTGAAGCTGATCCGCGGGGAAATGTGGCCGGGGGCTGCGGAGTCCACGTCGCCCTGGACCGCCTATAAGGCATGGCGCGACCGCAATCCGGGCTCATCCTTTTCCACGCCGTTCAGCGCCACCGGCCGCACCTGGACTGGCCCCACCGCAACGGGCAATGCCGCATTCGATGCCTACAAGGCTGAACAACTCGCTCGCCTTGAGGCCGAACGGCGCAAACTTGACGAAGAGCAGCGGGCCTTTGCGGACCACCTCGTGAAGCTCCGCAAGGCCAAGGATCAGGATGAGTTCGATCGCTTCATGGCCGAGCGCAATGCACCCAAGCCGTCCGAAGCTTGAGATTCCGGCACTTCGAATGATTGCGACACCCCGGCCACTGTGCCGGGGTGTTTTGTTTCGCCGCCCGATAATTAGGCAAACCGCCCAATAATCACGCACCACATCCTTGGGGAAACCCCTCGAATTCTCCTAACGCGTTGAAATATCGAGATGTTGAATCTGGCACGCCGCCTGCAACCCCGCGTGTAGAACAACGAGGCGTGGTCCATTCATGAAAAAGATCGAAGCGATCATCAAGCCCTTCAAGCTTGATGAGGTGAAGGAGGCCCTCCAGGAAGTGGGGCTCCAAGGTATCACCGTAACCGAAGCCAAGGGTTTCGGCCGCCAGAAAGGCCACACGGAACTCTACCGTGGAGCCGAGTACGTAGTGGATTTTCTTCCTAAAGTCAAGATCGAAGTGGTCATCGCCGACGACCTCGTCGAGAAGGCCGTCGAAGCAATTCAGAATGCCGCCCGCACGGGCCGCATCGGTGATGGCAAGATTTTCATTTCCACCATCGAGCAAGCCATCCGCATCCGCACCGGCGAGTCCGGCACGGAAGCCCTGTAAGCGTTTCCCCCACCACATTTCACTTTAGCCAGATACGAGAGGACAAACATGGCCAAGGACAACCCGGTTGAAAATGCCTTGAAGATGATCAAGGACAAGGATGTGAAGTTCGTCGACCTTCGCTTCACCGATCCGCGCGGCAAGATGCAGCATCTGACGATGGACGTGTCGCAGATGCACGAAGAGGCCTGGGAAGAGGGCCTGATGTTCGACGGTTCGTCGATCGCCGGCTGGAAGGCCATCAACGAGTCCGACATGATCCTGCGTCCGGACGCAGCCTCGGCCCACCTTGATCCCTTCTACGCCCAGACAACCATGGCCGTGTTTTGCGACATTGCTGATCCGGGCACCGGCGAGGGCTACAACCGCGATCCGCGCTCGATTGCGCGCCGCACGGAAGCCTATCTCAAGTCCACCAAGATCGGCGACACGGTGTTCGTCGGTCCGGAAGCCGAGTTCTTCGTGTTCGACGACGTGAAGTTCTCCACCTCGCCTTACAAGGTGGGCTTTGAAGTTGACGGCATCGAACTCCCCACCAACTCGGACCGCAACTATGAAACCGGCAACATGGGCCACCGCATGCGGATCAAGGGCGGCTACTTCCCCGTGAACCCCATGGACTCGGCCCAGGATATGCGCGGCGAGATGCTGTCGGTCATGCAGGAGATGGGCCTCGTTGTTGAGAAGCACCACCACGAAGTGGCCTCGGCCCAGCACGAACTCGGCACCCGCTACCAGCCGCTCGTGATGGCCGCCGACCACATGCAGATCTACAAGTATGTGATCCACAACGTCGCCCATTCCTACGGCAAGACGGCGACCTTCATGCCGAAGCCGGTGTTCGGCGACAACGGATCGGGCATGCACTGCCACTTCTCCATCTGGAAGGATGGCAAGCCGCAGATGGCCGGCAACCAGTATGCCGACCTCTCCGAAACCTGCCTCTACTTCATCGGCGGCGTGATCAAGCATGCCAAGGCGCTGAACGCCTTCACCAACCCGTCCACGAACTCCTACAAGCGTCTCGTGCCGGGCTATGAAGCGCCGGTGCTGCTGGCCTACTCCAGCCGCAACCGCTCGGCTTCCTGCCGCATTCCCTTCACCAGCAATCCGAAGGCCAAGCGCGTCGAAGTCCGCTTCCCCGATCCGACGGCGAACCCCTACCTCTGCTTCTCGTCGATCATCATGGCGGGCCTTGATGGCATCATGAACAAGATCCACCCTGGTCCGGCGATGGACAAGAATCTGTACGACCTGCCGCCGGCAGAACTCGCCCAGGTTCCGACGGTTTGTGGCTCCCTCCAGGAAGCCATCGACAGCCTCCAGGCCGACCACGACTTCCTGCTCAAGGGCGGCGTGTTCTCCAAGGACCAGATCGACTCGTATCTGGAACTGAAGCAGGAGGAACAGGACCGCTACCGCATGACCCCGCATCCGGTCGAATACGACATGTACTACAGCTGCTGAGGTCAGCCGCGGCACGAACAACAAACCCCGGCGGAGACGCCGGGGTTTTTTGCTGAAGTCTGCCGGAAATCTTGCTATCGATCTTGTGGGGGCGTTCGCTCGGAGACTCTGCCATGAACCGCAAGCCCCTCCTGTTGGCCGTTGCTCTTGCCTGGCTGTCCTTTTCCCCTTCGTACCTGCGCGCCGACACCCTTCCACTGCCACCCGCGCTGGTCAGTTCAGCATCCGATCAGGGGCAGTCGCTGCTGATCGGAGCGGAATCCCGCAAAGCCTATTTCCCGCTCGCCGACCATTTTGTGACCCAACTGAACCAGGCGTTCTGTGGCGTGGCCTCCATGACCATGGTGCTCAACGCAAGCGGCCTCCCCGCGCCCGCAGTGCCGGAATTTGATCCCTATCGCACGTTCACGCAGGACAATGTCCTGACGCCCGCGACGGAATCCGTTTTGCCCGTTGATACGATCAAGAAGATGGGCATTACCCTGGACCAGCTGGGTGGCATGCTTTCAACCTATCCTCTCACCGTGAATGTGCGCCATGCCGCTGATTCAAGCGCCGATTCATTCCGCAAGGAGGCCAGTGCGGCGCTGAATACGCCTGGAAATTTTGTGATCATCAATTACCTGCGCAAGGCGATCGGCCAGGAGAAAGGCGGGCATATTTCCCCTCTTGCGGCCTATGATGCCGATGAAGACCGCTTTCTCATCCTTGATGTGGCCCGTTACAAATATCCTCCCGTGTGGGTGAAGACGGCTGATCTTTATGGCGCCATGAATACCCAGGACTCGGACAACAATAACCAGACCCGCGGATACTTGCTCATCGCCCGGAAATAGCTTGATTGCAGCGCGCGCAAGTTTACGTTGTCTCCGGCAACGCCAATCGGTTTCCGGAGATCACCTCATGCGCCAGTTTGCATGCGCCTGTTTCGCCCTCATCGTCGCAACGAGTCCTGTCTTTGCCCAGGATGCCGCCGACAAGCTTGATGGTTCGGCCTACAAGGACGACGAGGTCTGCGCCAAGGGTTTGAATACGCCCGACTGCATTCTCTCGTTCTTCATCCATGGCAAGGCGGCGAAGACGCTGTTTGACGGCATGCCCGACAAGGCCGAGCGCGAAGAATGCACCGGTGGCATGGAGAAGCTCAGCAAGTCCGGCCTCGCGTGTTTCAAATATGATGACGGCACCTACACCTGCAGCTTTGGCTATCACTTCGCCGACCAGACATTCGGCGGCAGCCACGAGGATTGCTGAAGGCTCTCGCCGTCAAAGCAGCAGCGCCCCTTCATGACGGAGCAGCCATTCCTTGCGCTGCAATCCCCCGCCGTAACCCGTCATTGATCCATCGGCGCCGATGACGCGGTGACAGGGCACCACGATGGCGATGGGGTTACGCCCATTGGCCAGTCCGACCGCGCGCGAGAGGTTGGCATCGCCAAGCTGCCGCGCGATGGCGCCATAGCTTGTGGTCGTGCCCACCGGGATGCGCCGCAACGCCGCCCACACCTTGCGTTCGAACTCCGTGCCCCCGCCGTCACACAGCACATCATCAAGGGCATGCAGATCCCCGGCGAAATATTCGCGCACACGCGAGGTGATGCCAAAGGGATTGTCCGTGGGCTGAAGATCGGCATGGCCGAAGCGCACCCTCATCTCGCGCGCCACCCGGTCCGTCGCGTCGTCGAACTCCAGCAGCAGCAACACCCCATCGCGCGCGAGCAGCACCATGTCGCCGATGGGCGTGGCTATGCGGTCTGTCTGGAAGCAGTGCATGGCGCGAGTATCGGCGGATGGGGTGACGGATGCAACATGGTGCTTCTGGTTCAAGGCCCTGCCCCGGCCGCGAGCCTGCCCCTCGCGGAAACGGGAGTCCGGATCGCGTGCGTCATCGCGCCGGTGACGCGATCAAGGCGCGCGTTCGGAAGGACAGAAATGGGGGAGTGGTTGGGCGTTCACGGTGGCATGGGGTGTCGAGGGAAAAATGGAGGGACTGTTCCCGTACGGGCCTGTCGCCTGCATGCGGTGGTGAAAAGAGGGTATTGGATTCGGCGATAAGCCCAACCTTGAAACGCAGCGGTTTTGGCCCGCAAGGCCCGCACTCGCCAATCCACACAACCAGGGCACTTACGGACTGAGCCCGGCCCCGTTGCGCATTCCTCCAAAGAGGAACGCGGGGTGTGGGTGAACTGCGGTAAACCGCGCTTGGACCTTAGTGTCCAAGGGGCGGACCTCCGGCTCCCGGGAGCTGTCAGTGCTTTGCTGACAGAGCGCGGGCGCTGCTCATGGGTGAGGCAGTGCAGATAAGCTCGCGACACTGATCCCTCCTTGCCAAACCCATCGCAAGTTATAAATCACAGAACAGGAATAAAGTCAATAGCGATCCCTGCTCAAGGTCTGTATCACGGCCGGCAAGTGCAAAGGGTTTGGCAATGCCCAAAACCCCCTATTTTACGAGCCCTACCCGTCAATCGACGTTGACGTGCATCAATGACAGGAATGCGCGTTCTGGTAGATTTCACAGAATTACGACGGACGCGACAAGAGCTTCGACGTGAGGTCCGGGTTGACGGCAGGGGTAACCACCCCTCTCCCTACCATCTCCGTCTCACATCGATGAGGTCCCGGCCCATGCATGCGTGCAAGGGCTGGGACCTGCCCCGTGTCACCCCAACCGCTTCAGCGCCTCGTCCACCTTGGCCTTGCGATCGACCAGGCCGGCGCGCAGTTCACGGGATTCTTCCAGCACTTCGGCGGGGGCTTTTGCCACGAAGGCGGCGTTGTTCAGGCGGCCGTCGATCACGCCCATGTCCTTGGCGATCTTCTCCAGTTCCTTGCTGAGGCGGGCGCGCTCGGCGGCGAAATCGATGACGCCCTCCAGCGGCAGTGCGATCGTCGCTTCGTCCAGCACCATCTGGGCGCTTGCCTTGGGCACCTGATCTTCGAAGGAGATGGCCGAGAGGCGGGCGAGACGCATGATCTCGGCTTCCCAGGTGGCGGCGCGGCGGCGGGCGTCCTGCCCTGCCCCCACCAGCACCAGCGGAATCTTCGCGCCCGCGTTGACGTTCATTTCAGCGCGCACCGAACGCACTTCCGAAATGAGGCGAATGACCCAATCCATCTCGGCATCCGCCGCGGCATCACCGAGGCCCGCATAGCTGGCCCAGGCCGCGTCGATGAGCATGCCGTCGCGCGCCGCCGTCTTCTGCCACAGTTCTTCCGTGATGAAAGGCATGAAGGGGTGCAGCATGAGGAAGATCTGGTCCAGCACCCAGGCGCAGGTCGCTTGCGTCTCGGCCTTCCCGGCTTCGTCGCTGCCCGTGAGGAGCGGCTTGATCAGTTCCACGTACCAGTCGCAGAACACGTTCCACACGAACTGATAGGCGGCAGCGGCGGCCTCGTTGAACTTGTAGTCCTCGATCGCTTTGGTGATGGCGGCATGGGCACGGGACACCTCGCCCGCGATCCAGCGGTTGACGGTGACGCGCGCCGCCACCGGATCAAAGCCCGCCACATGGGCAACGCCGTTCATCTCGGCAAAGCGCGTGGCGTTCCACAGCTTCGTTGCAAAATTGCGATAACCTTCGACGCGCGTGGTCGAGAGCTTGATGTCGCGGCCCTGCGCGGCCATGGCGGCCAGTGTGAAGCGCAGCGCATCGGCGCCATACTGGTCCACCAGTTCCAGGGGGTCCATGACGTTGCCCTTGGACTTGGACATCTTCTGGCCCTTCTCGTCACGGACCAGGGCGTGGATGTAGACCGTGTGGAACGGCACTTCCTTCATGAAGTGCAGGCCCATCATCATCATGCGCGCCACCCAGAAGAAGATGATGTCGAAGCCGGTGACGAGCACATCTGTCTTGTAGTGCCGCGCCAGTTCCGGCGTCTGCTCCGGCCAGCCCAGCGTGGAGAACGGCCACAGCGCGGAGGAGAACCAGGTGTCGAGGACATCAGAGTCACGACGCAGGAAAACCTTATCCAGCGTCTTTCCGGCGCGGTAATTCACCTCCTGCATCGAGGGAACCAGGTTTCCGGTACCATCATCCCATTTGATTTCCTCAGCGGGGCATCCGTAGAAGGCCGCGGCCTGCGCCAACGCATCTTTCTGGTTCTCGGCCACAAAAATCTTGTCTCCCGGCCCATACCACGCCGGAATCTGGTGACCCCACCAGAGCTGGCGCGACACGCACCACGGTTGAATGTTGCGCATCCACTCGAAGTAGGTCTTCTCCCAATTCTTCGGCACGAAGATGGTGTCGCCCTTCTCCACCGCCGCAATGCACGGCTTGGCGAGTTCGGCAGCGTTCACATACCATTGCTCGGTGAGCCACGGCTCGATCACCACATCCGAACGGTCGCCATGCGGCACCTGATGGGTATGCGGCTCGATCTTGTCGAGAAGACCCAGCTCTTCAAGTTTTGCCACCACCACGCGCGCGCCAAGCGATGTCCTAAGGGCTGCGCGCCGCAAGTTCGGGCTTTCCCTTTCACGCATGGCCGCCATCTTCGGCAATCCAGCCGCCCAGCGCCTTGACCATGTCTTCGGCTGACGAATAGGCCTTTACAAAATCCGTGTTTTCCCAGAAATCCGCGCGCGGCCCGACTTCGATCTTGCCGAACTGGTCGAGCATGTTGATCTGCGCCAGATTGTGGCGCTTGCCCACTTCAAAGTCGTTGAAGTCATGCGCCGGTGTGATCTTGACGGCGCCTGTGCCTTTTTCCGGATCGGCATAATCATCTCCAACGATGGGGATGATGCGGCCCACCAGCGGCAAGCGCGCGTGCTTGCCGATGAGGTGCTTCAGCTTTTCATTCTCGGGATGGACGGCAATGCCGCTATCACCCAGCATCGTCTCGGGCCGCGTGGTGGCGACGATGATTTCCTCGCCGGGGGCACCATCGATCACCGGATACTTGATGTGCCAGAGACTGCCCTTGATTTCCTTCTGCACCACTTCGAGATCGGAGATGGCGGTGAGGAGCTTCGGGTCCCAGTTCACAAGGCGCTTGTCCTTGTAGATGAGGCCATCCTTGTAGAGCTGCACGAAGACCTTGCGCACGGCGGCCGACAGGCCTTCATCCATGGTGAAGCGCTCGCGCGACCAATCGCACGACGCCCCGAGGCGGCGCAGCTGCTGGGTGATGATGCCGCCGCTCTCGGCCTTCCACTCCCACACGCGCTTGAGGAACGCCTCGCGGCCCATGCTGCGGCGGTCGGTGTTGTTCTCCTTCGCCAGCAGGCGCTCCACCACCATCTGCGTGGCGATGCCGGCATGGTCGGTGCCCGGCTGCCAGAGCACGTCGCGGCCGCGCATGCGCTCGAAGCGCACGAGGATGTCCTGGATCGTGTTGTTGAGCGCATGCCCCATGTGCAGCGAACCCGTGACGTTGGGCGGCGGGATCACGATGGTATAGGGTTCGGCCTTGGGCTTGCGGCCCGGCTTGAAGGAACCGGCCTTCTCCCAGCCCTCATACAGGCGGGTTTCGATGTCGGCGGGAACGAAGGTCTTGTCGAGCATGATGGCGCAAAATCACTGTTGTTTCGCGCCAGCGTATAGAGGCCCACCCCGCCCCGATCAACAGATCAGGCAGGTCTTCAGGTGAAGGCCGCACCCAGTTCATCGGTCCCGATCCAGACCTTGCGGGCGGGCGGGGTGGCGCAACGCGAAGGATGCGGAGTCGAGAGAGGGTGCATTGAACATGACGGCCTTAGCCTTAACGGGACTGTGGATTAGCCTGGTTGCGGGCGACGCGGGCGATTTCCTCGCGCACCAGGCGCTCCACCAATGGCGGCAGATTGTCGTCCAGCCATTGCTTCAGCATGCCCCGCAGCAGCTCACGCGTCACGTCTTCCAGCGAACGTCCGCCCATGCCTTGCGTGAACAGCGATTCCGAAAGATGGCGGAAGGCCGCCTGGGTCGTGGCTTCCGCGTGATGCGAGAGCATCGCCGCCTGATCCGCCTGAGGCTGGTAGTAGCCGCGCGGATCCTCGTAGCGTGGTGTCACATGCGCCTCGTAGCCATGGGCGCCATGCACATGGTCTTCGCCATAGGGCGCTTCATAGCCCTGTGCCTCTCCATGCTGCGCCTCTTCACCGTAGGTGATGTCGTCGAATTCATCCTGCAGCGTGCGGGCGCGCATGGCGGGCGGCGGCATCTCCGGCGGGGGCAAGGCACGCGGCGAAATCAGCCGGCGATTCTGCTGCACCGGTTCCGGGCGTCCCTGCGGCGCGGCGGTGTGCTGCGGATGGGCGCGGACCGGCCCGGACATGATGGTCTTGAAGTCATTGCGGGGCGGCGGCGGCACCCGTTGCGGCTCGATCATGGGCCGTGCCGAGCGCCGTGGCGGCGCAGGAATGGGCGGCACTTCCGTTGTGTTGCGCAGGATGCGGCCACGCAGTTCGGCGATCTCTTCGCGCGCTTCCTTGTTGCGGGTCTTGGTTTCGTTGAGGTTGACGCGCAATTCGCGCAACGCTCCACGCATCAGCGTGCCACGCGCTTCTCCGGCGGTCGAAGTGCCCTGCCCGTCCTCATCACTGTCGATAGCCTTGCGGATGGAGGCCAGCAGGTCTTCCATTTTTGGTTCGATCGACAACTCAAGCCCCTTAGCAAGCGGCAGTCACGAATCCTGCAGCCCCGATCACCGTCACACTACCTTTAGCAACTTGTGCGGCTTTGTCACGCGCCGAGGCGTTAACCTTTGGCCGTCACTCCACGGTCTCGACGTCGGTGCCGATCCACTTGTTCTTCACGCGCCGATAGTTTTCCTCGGCGTCGTAATAGGGACCGGGCAGGTCGAGATTGCGGGCCGTCAGCTTGCCGATGGCCGCCTTGAGTTCATACGAGGCCAGCACCTGATCGTGCTCGGCAATGACGAGGTTGATCCGCGCATTGATCACCTCCTGCTCGGCGTTCAGCACATCGATCGTTGAGCGCGAGCCCACGAGATATTCCTGGCGAATGCCGTTCAGCGCCTCGGCGGCCGCCGACACCTGTGCCCGCGCCGACACGATGGCTTCAAACGATGCCGTGAAGAAATTCCACTGCGTCGTGACGCCCTGGGTGACCGAGCGGCCCGCCTGGACGATCTCGATGCGGCGCTGGCTTTCAAGCTGCTTGGCCTGGCGGACGGCGGAATAGACCCGCCCTGCTTCATAGAGCGGCACATCCACCACGCCGGAAATCTGCGCGAAGTCCTGACGGTCCACCCCATCCTGCGGATCGGCGGTCACGCCGGCGGCAGCTTCCAGCCGCGCTTCCGGCAGCAAGTCACCCTTGGTGACTTCAACGGCATGCTCCTGCGCAAGCTGCACATGCGTGGCGACAAGAATATTGGGATTGACGGAGCGCGCGATGTCGAGTGCTCCATCCAGTGTCTTCGGGTTCTTGGCAAAGCCCGGCGAGGCCAGCTTGTCCGGCTTGTGGCCGATCACCGCCACGTAGCGCGCCGAACTTTCGGCCAGCGTGGCGCGTGCCGAGGCGACCTGCGCCCGTGCGCCGCTGACGCGGGCCCGCGCCTGCGACACGTCGGTGCGCGTGACTTCGCCCGCATCAAAGCGCGCCCGTGCGGCGCTGGCCTGCCGTTGCAGGTTGACCACGTTCTGCTCGCGCAGCGCCAGAATGCGGCGATCACGGATGACATTCATGTAGGCCGTCGCCGCACTGAGCAGCACGTCCTGCTCGGTCGCGAGCAATTGCTGGCGTCCCGCGCGCACGGTTTCCTTCGCCTGTGCCACGCCTTCGACGGTCTTGAAGCCGCGGAACAGCGGCTGGGCCAACTGGATGTTCACGGACTTTGAAGTCGAGTCCTTGTCGGTGGTGACGTCGGTATCGCTCCAGCCATAAGTCACGTCGCCCTGCGCGTTGATCACCGGCCGCCAGCCAGACTTGGCAGTGGGAACCAGTTCGTCCGTGCCGCGCTGGCGCGCGCGCTCGCCCTGAAGGATGGGGTTGCTGCGGTAGGCACTCACCAGTGCCTGCTTGAATGATTCGGCATGCGCCGCCGCACCGAGGCCCAAGGCCGCGGTTGCGATGCCAATGAGTGCAACGCGCCGCAACAAGCGGCCTTGCAACAGTTTCACCATGATTGAGCCCACACCTTGAACGCCCGGAACGAGCGTCCACCATATCAAATTGATATATGCTTTAGAATATAGCTGGCCCTCAGTTTCAAGTGATTTCGTACGCCTGTGCAAAGCCGCTGTTAATCATCTGTGCAGGTCTGGCACAATCCTTGCGCATGGTTTGCAGTGCGGCCACAGGAATGTTGTGCAGCGCAAGACCATCGTCTATAGGCGCCACCGGATTGTTAACCCGGCGCTGTTAGTCGGGTGACACCAGTTTGGGGCCTCGTGGCGGAGTGGCTACGCAGAGGACTGCAAATCCTTGTACGGGGGTTCGATTCCCTCCGAGGCCTCCAAAACCGGGCGCAGCAGCCCCTCCCTCACGCAAAAGACCTCAGAACCGGCGGCTGGCACGGCGGGTGCCCATGCCGAGTTTTCCCGAGAGTCCCGGCCAGCGGCGGTGCAGCCACGTGCTGATACGCACCGTCAGGTGACGGCGGAAGCGACGAACGGGCGGAAAGTCGATCGACAGAATCAGGAGGCCGAGTGGAATCATCCAGAAGCCGAGCACCGGCAGAAAGCCCAGCAGGCCGCCGATCACGAACACCACGCCCAGCAGCGCCCGCAAGACCGGGTGTCCAGGCACCGGAACGCGCTTTCCGAGAAATTGCACCGACTTCAAACCCAATCTCCTTTTCCAACGCCGGAATATAGGGATGATTTGTGAAGTTTCATCCCGCGGCGGGGCCTGAGCGGCAGGTTGTGAAAAAAGACTTTTACAGACAATTCCGCTCTGCTAAAGCCCCGGCGACATTCCCCGATAGCTCAGTTGGTAGAGCATTCGACTGTTAATCGAATGGTCGCTGGTTCGAGTCCAGCTCGGGGAGCCAGTTTCGAGAACGCCGGTCCACGTGGCCGGCGTTTTTCATTTGCGCCGCGCGGATTTGACGGCACTGCAAGCACACGCCATTGTATCCGCCAAAGGAACACTTCATGACCATTCGAAACGATGTGACGGCCGCGATCGGCAACACGCCGCTGATCAAGCTGCGCAAGGCGTCTGAGCTCACCGGCTGCACCATTCTGGGCAAGGCGGAATTCATGAATCCGGGCCAGTCCGTGAAGGACCGCGCTGCCCTCTTCATCATCCGCGACGCAATGACCCGCGGCGAGTTGAAACCGGGCGGCACGATTGTGGAGGGCACTGCCGGCAACACGGGAATCGGCCTTACGGTGGTTGCGAACGCGCTCGGCATCCGCAGCGTGATCGTCATCCCCGACACGCAATCCCAGGAGAAGAAGGACGCCCTGCGCCAGCTTGGCGCGGAACTGGTGGAGGTGCCTGCCGTTCCCTACAAGAACCCCAACAACTACGTGAAGTATTCCGGCCGCCTCGCCAAAGCCATGGGCGGAGTCTGGGCCAATCAGTTCGATAACGTGGCCAACCGTCAGGCCCACATCGAAACCACCGCGCCGGAGATCTGGGCGCAGACGGACGGCAAGATCGATGGCTTCGTGGCAGCCGTCGGGTCAGGCGGCACGCTGGGCGGGGTAAGTCTTGCGCTGAAGGAGCGCAACAAGGCCGTGCGCATTGCCCTTGCCGATCCCATGGGTGCCGCCCTTTTCAGTTATTACAAGACGGGCGAATTGAAGTCCGAAGGATCGTCCATCACCGAGGGAATCGGTCAGGGGCGCATCACCAAGAACCTCGAAGGAGTGGTTGTGGATGACGCCTTCCAGATTCCGGATGCGGAAGCGCTGACGGTGGCGTTTGATCTGCTGGAACACGAGGGACTGTGCATGGGCGGCTCCACCGGCATCAACGTGGCCGGCGCCATCCGCCTCGCCAAACAGATGGGCCCCGGCCACACCATCGTGACCGTGCTCTGTGACTACGGCACGCGCTACGCCTCCAAGATCTTCAACCCGGCGTTCCTGCGCTCCAAGAACCTGCCAGTGCCGCGCTGGCTGGAAGCAGAATCAACAGCGCCGAAAGTGTTTGAAGAGGTGCCGGCATGACCGCCCTCCTCTTCCGCGACGATGCCTATGCGAAGTCCTGTGCCGTGAAGGTGCTCGGCGTGAATGAGCGCGGCGGCATTATCCTCGACCAGACCATCTGTTACGCGACGGCGGGCGGACAGCCCGGCGACAAGGCCACGCTCCGTCTCCATGGCCGCGACATTGCCATTGCCACAACCGTCTACGATGAGAACAAGGCGGTGGTGCATGTGCCCAGCGAAGGCCAGCAACCGCCCGCAGTTGGTGACACGGGCACCCTCGACCTGAACTGGGAAAACCGCCATCGCATCATGCGCTGCCACACCATGATGCACTTGCTCTGCGCGGCGGTGCCTTTTGCGGTCACGGGTTCTGCCATCACGGAAGATGGCGGGCGCATCGACTTTGACATTCCCGAAGGCCAGATACCGGACCGGACAGAACTCGCTGCCAAGATCAACGCCTGGATTGCCGAGGACCATCTCGTGACGACACGCTGGATCACCGACGAGGAACTGGATGCCAATCCTGAACTCGTGCGCACCATGTTCGTGAAGCCGCCGCGCGGCACGGGCAAGGTGCGGCTGGTGCTGATCGGCGACGGTGGAAAGCTCGATCTTCAGCCCTGCGGCGGCACCCATGTGAAATCCACTGGCGAGATCGGCCCCATCGCCGTCGACAAGATCCAGAACAAGGGCAAGATCAACCGCCGCATCCGCCTCGTGCTGGCCAACCCCTGAAATTCGACACTGAAATCCTCATGACCAACCTCGTCTCCACCGGCTGGCTCGCCCAGCATCTCCATGCCCCGGACATCGTCATCCTCGATGCCTCATGGCACATGCCCGCAGCCAAGCGCGACGCGAAGGCAGAATTCCGCGCCAGCCATATTCCGGGCGCGCGCTTTTTCGACATCGATGCGCTGTCGGACCGCGCTTCTTCCCTGCCCCACATGCTTCCGCCGCCCGCGCAGTTCTCCAGCGGCGTGAAGAAACTCGGCGTCGGCGATGGCAAGAAGGTGATCTGCTATGACAGCGCCGGCCTGTTCTCCGCCGCGCGTTGCTGGTGGATGTTCAAGGTCTTCGGCCATGACGACGTGGCAGTGCTGGATGGCGGCCTGCCCAAGTGGCTGCGCGAAAACCTTCCCGTGGAAGATGGCGAACCGGCAGCACCGCAGGAACGCCACTTCACGCCCCGCTTCCGCGCCAGCATGGTGCGCGGGATTGGCGACGTGGCGAAGGGCTTGCAGTCAGGCCAGATGCAGGTGGCGGATGCCCGTTCCGGCACGCGCTTCCGTGGCGAGGAGGCTGAACCCCGCGCCGGCGTGCGCCCCGGCCACATGCCGGGCGCCAGGAACGTGCACTATGCCTCGCTCCTCGCCCCAGACGGCACGCTGAAACCTCAGGCGGAGCTTGCGAAGACCTTCGCAAGCAACGGAGTTGACTTGGAAAAGCCAGTGGTCACAAGCTGCGGATCCGGCGTCACCGCCGCCATCCTGAGCCTCGCCCTCACCGAACTCGGTACCCGTGACCACGCCCTTTACGACGGCTCATGGACCGAATGGGGCGCGAGTGAGCAGCCGGTGGTGACGGGTTGAACTGAAAAGACTTGTGAGGGTCTGACCTACCGCACCGGCGGCGCATAGAGGATGCCGCCCTTGTCCCACAGGGCATTGAGGCCGCGTTCGATTTGCAGCTTCGATCCTGCGCCAAGATTGCGGTCGAAGATTTCGCCGTAGTTGCCGACGGCGGAAATGGCGCGCGCAGCCCAGTCCGCATCAAGTCCCAGATCCGCACCGAACGAGCCTTCGACGCCCAGCAGGCGGCGAATATTCGGCTTCCTGGACTTTTCCTTCGCCTCCGCCACGCCGGGACCGCGCACTTCCAGTTCCTCGGCGTTGATGAGCGCAAACAGGGTCCAGCGCGCGATGTTGAACCACTGCTCGTCACCCACGCGCACGGCCGGGCCAAGAGGTTCCTTGGAAATCACTTCCGGAAGAATGATGTGCTCCTCCGGCTTCGCGAGCTTCAGCCGCACGGCATAGAGCTGCGACTGGTCGGTGGTGTAGGCATCGCACTTGCCCGCTTCGTAGGCGGCCACAGCCTCGGCAATCGTGCCAAAGGCCTGCGCGGTGTAGGCCATTTCCTTCTCGCGGAAGAAGTCATCGACGTTGGCCTGGGTCGTTGTGCCGCTGACAGTGCAGATGGAAGCCTGGCTCATGTTGAAGACGGAGGTGACGCCCGAGAGCTTCGCCACCATGAAGCCCTGCCCGTCGTGATAGCTGATGCCGGCGAAACGGAACGGGTACTTGGTCTCGCGTTCCATCGTCCATGTCGTGTTGCGCGCCAGCACATCGACGGCACCTGACTTCAGCTTGTCGAAGCGGTCCTGCGCAGAAAGCCCCACGAACTCGACCTTTGCCGCATCACCCAGCGTCGCGGCGGCCAGCGCCTTGCAGTAATCCACATCGAAGCCCGCCCACGAGCCATCGGCCTGCTTCTCGGCAAAACCCTGCAGGCCCGCATTGACGCCGCAAAGGAGCTTGCCTCGCGCCTTCACGTCCTCCAGCGTCGAAGCGGATGCAATACCCGCGAACACGACCGTTGCAGCCAAGGCCCCCAGCACTTTGCGCAGCATCACACATCCTCTTCTGGTTGAAACCGGAACTCTAACCCGCCTTCCCGGTGATTCCAAGCAAGGCCTCCGACACGGAAGCAGCGGTGGCGCAGGTCGGCTTGGAAGGGCGGGACACCATGACGACGGGGATGCCAAGCGCCCGCGCCGCCGCCAGTTTTGCTGACGTGGAGTCTCCGCCGGCGTTCTTGGTGAGAAGACAACCGATGCGCTCCCGCTCCATCAAAGCGTGTTCCGAGGTGAAATCATGGGGTGGACGGTCGAGCAGCACGGACCATCCCTCCGGCAGGGCTTCATCCGGCGGCTCGATGGTGCGGATGATGCCGCTGAGATCAGGCCGCGCGATCAGACCCTGCAACCCCTTCCGTCCTGTGGTGACGAGGACCCGCGCCCCTGGCGGAATGCGCTCCACTGCTTCTTCGAGCGAAGCGGCATCGATCCAGCGATCACCAGGTCCGGCGACCCACGCCGGCCTTTCAAGCCGCACCAGCGGAAGGCCAAGTTGCACGCAAGCCGCATGGGCGTGAGCCGACATCTGCGCCGCAAAGGGGTGCGTGGCGTCCACAACGCGGCTGATGCCCTCCGCCCGCAGGAAGTCAGCCAATCCAGGCACGCCGCCAAATCCGCCGCGATGAATGCGGCCTGCGGGCAGCACCGGATCCTGCGTCACGCCAGCAAACGATGAGATCACATCAATGCCCAGCGCCACCAGCCCGTTGGCGAGCGCCCGCGCCTCAGTGGTGCCCGCGAGAATGAGGATGCGTTCACCGGGCATGGGCGATGATCTTCCCCGCGCGATCCACAATGATGATGTCGGCAGCAACCGGCGCATCACCCAGCACCTCCCGCGTCTCCATCAGTGCATCGGCGGCAACCCGCTGTGCCAGGGCTTCGCCCGCAATCTCCAGCACATGCTGTGCCGTGTTCGCCGACAAGACCGCAGGGCGCATCTCGGCGGGAACACGATCCGCCAACCATGCGAAGTCCACCTGGCTTCGCCCCGAATGCAGATCCATCGCCCCTTGCGCCAGCTTGGTGATCTTGCCGAAGCCGCCGCCGATCGTCACACGCGCAACCGGATGCAGGCGCAGATACTTGAGAACGCCGCCCGCGAAATCCCCCATGTCGAGCATCGCCTCCAGCGGCAGACCGTAATGGCCCCGCACCGCATCTTCTGACGTCGAACCTGTGCAGCCCGCCACATGGGTGAGCCCAACGGCACGGGCCACGTCGATGCCACGATGGATGGAGGCAATCCACGCCGCGCAGGAAAACGGATTCACAATGCCCGTGGTGCCGAGGATCGACAAACCTCCGACGATGCCGAGACGGGGGTTCCAGGTTTTCTCCGCCAGCGCTTCGCCGCCCGGAATCGAAATCTCGATCTCCGCCCCGCCGCCGAAGTCTGCCGCCACCTGCTGCATCATCTGGCGTGGCACGGGGTTGATGGCGGCTTCACCGACAGCAATGGGAAGGCCGGGCTTCGTCACCGTCCCGACGCCCTCGCCTGCCCTGAAGACAACACCCGCGGGCAGCCGCCGCACAGTGGCGACCACAAGCGCGCCGTGGGTCACATCCGGATCATCGCCCGCATCCTTGATGATTCCGGCCCGGGCCCAGCCGTCGCCCATCTCTTCCCGCGCCAGAGCGAAAGCCACCCGCTCACCCTTGGGCAATGTAATTTCGACCGGATCGGGGAATCGTCCTGTCACCAGGGCCGTCAGGGCCGCCTTTGTGGCCGCCGTGGCACAGGCACCTGTCGTCCAACCGCGACGCAATGTCTGTTGTGGCTTTTCCCGGACCATGGGCCGTGGGTATAAGGGGCCATGAGCCACACGCCAACGAAAAGCGCAAAGCCCTGGGAAGGCGAAACACACGCCCCCGGCTTTGCCCGTCTCGACCAGGAAGCCTTCCCGGACTTTGCCGCAGGCTGGGTCTGGCTGGTGGGTGCCGGGCCCGGTGCGCCCGGCCTCATGTCGCTCCTCTGTTATCACGCCATGCAGAACTGCGATGTGGTGGTCTACGATGCGCTGGTGAACCCGGATATCCTGCGCTGGGTCCGCGTCGGCGCGGAACTGGAATATGCGGGCAAGCGCGGCGGCAAGCCCTCGCCCATCCAGCGCGACATTTCAGAGCGGCTGATTGAACTGGCGCAGGCCGGCAAGCGCGTGCTTCGCCTCAAGGGCGGCGATCCCTTCATGTTCGGGCGCGGCGGCGAGGAAAGCCAGACGCTTGCCAAGGCCGGCGTGCCCTTCCGCATCGTGCCCGGCATCACGGCGGGCGTGGGCGGCTTGGCCTATGCCGGCATTCCGGCCACGCACCGTGACACCAATCACGCCGTCATCTTCCTGACGGGCCATGACGCCACCGGAAAAATGCCCGCCAACGTCAACTGGTCAGCCATTGCGACGGCGGCGCCTGTGATCGTCATGTACATGGCGGTCAAGAACCTGGGCGAGATCGCCGCCGTGCTGATGCAGCATGGCCGCCCCTCCGACCATCCCGTCACCATCGTCTCGAACGCCTCCCTTCCGCAACAGCAGGTGGCGTCCACGACGCTGGCGGATGCCGGCCGCTACGTGGCCGAGAATGATCCCCCCACGCCCGCCATCGTGGTCGTCGGCCACGCCAGCGACTGGCGCAGCGTGCTCGACTGGTACGGTTCCGAGCAGCGGGAAAATGGCATTGGCTGAAGTCCGTCTGGGCCGGGGCTTCGTCATTGCCGCGCCCTCGTCGGGCAGTGGCAAGACCTTGGTCACGCTGGGGCTGCTCCGCGCCTTTCGCAAGGCCGGCCTCACAGTCCGCTCGGCCAAGGCAGGCCCCGATTACATCGACCCCGGTTTCCACGCCGCCGCCAGTGGCGCGCCCTGCCTCAACCTTGATCTCTGGGCCATGGGGACGAATGACTGCCGCGCCCTCCTCGCCCAGCAGGCCCGCGGCGCCGACCTCGTGATTGTCGAAGGTGTGATGGGCCTGTTTGACGGACCGCAGGGCGCACCCGGTTCGACCGCGGACCTTGCCGCGGCCCTGGGCCTTCCCGTGCTGCTGGTGATCGACTGCGCCCACCAGGCGCAATCCGTGGCGGCCCTCGTCCATGGCTTTACGCACTTCCGGAAGGACGTGAAGGTCGCGGGCCTCTTCCTCAACCGGGTGAAGTCCGACCGACATGCAGCGCTGCTGCGAGAGGCGCTTGGGGCAGTGCCTCCTCTGCTCGGCACACTGCGTCAGAGTGACTCTGTCCACATGCCGTCGCGGCACCTTGGATTGGTGCAAGCGCAAGAGAATCAGCAGCTTGAAGCGTTGATCGAAAGTGCGGCCGCAGGAGTCACACGTGAAACAATTCTTGACAACCTGTTTCAAATTGGTGCGCCCGTCACGAATCACGCCCCCGCCACCGGCCTGAAGCCACTGGGCCAGCGCATCGCCGTGGCGCGGGACCAGGCTTTCGGATTCGCCTACGCGCACATGCAGGAAGGTTGGACAAGGGCCGGTGCGACCGTCATTCCGTTCTCACCGCTCAACGACGAAGCCCCGGACAAAACCGCCGACGCGCTGTTCCTGCCCGGCGGCTACCCGGAACTCCACGCCCCGCGCATCGCCGCAAACAGCCGCTTCCTCGATGGGGTCCGCCGCTTTGGGGGAACCGTTTACGGCGAGTGCGGCGGCTACATGGTCTTGGGGGACGGTCTGACGGACGTGGACGGCCACCGTCACACCATGGCGGGCCTGTTGCCGCTGGAGACAAGTTTCGCCACCCGCAAGCTCCATCTCGGCTACCGGCAACTGGCCTGCGCCGGCGGTCCTTTTCCGGCGAACCTGCGCGGCCATGAATTCCATTACTCCACCGCAACCGTGAAAACCGGAGCCACACCCCTGTTCCATGCCCGCGATGCTGCGGGCAACGACCTCGGTGCCATGGGGCAGCGCCTGGGCAATGTGATGGGCTCATACGCCCACATCATCGCGGAGGCTCCATGACGGCGCGCGCCATCATGTTCATGGGTACCGGCAGCGATGTGGGGAAGTCCCTGATCGTGGCAGGCCTGTGCCGCGCCTTCGCCCGCCGGGGCCTGAAGGTGGCACCCTTCAAACCGCAGAACATGTCCAACAATGCCGCCGTGGCGGTGGACGGCGGCGAGATCGGCCGGGCCCAGCATTTGCAGGCGCTGGCGGCAGGCGTGCGGCCCTCCCACCACATGAATCCGGTGCTGCTCAAACCCGAGAGCGAAACGGGCGCGCAGGTGATCGTGCAGGGCCAGCGCCGCGACACCCTGAAAGCGCGGGACTACTTCAGGCGGCGCATGGAATTCCTGCCCTCCATCACCGACAGCTTTGCGCGCCTGTGTGAAACCCACGACCTTGTACTGGTGGAGGGCGCCGGAAGCCCCGCAGAAACCAACCTTCGCGATGGCGACCTCGCCAATTTTGGCTTCGCCACCGCCGCAGGCATCCCCGCCGTGCTGGTGGGCGACATCCACCGGGGCGGCGTGATCGCCTCCATCGTCGGCACCCAAGCGGTGCTGGACGAAGCGGACCGGACACTCCTGAAAGGCTTTCTCATCAACAAGTTCCACGGCGATGCTTCCCTGTTTGATGAAGGACGGCGCGACATCGAAACCCGCACCGGGCTAACCTGCCTGGGCGTGGTTCCGCATTTTGCCGGCGCCCGCCACCTCCCCGCCGAGGACGCCGTGGCGCTGGAGCACGACACCCCTGTCATGCCGGACGGTTACAAGGTGGCGGTGCTCCGCCTGCCGCGCATCGCCAACTTCGATGACCTCGATCCGCTCCGCGCCGAACCCGGCGTGTCGGTCCGGTTCGTGAACGAGGGCGAGGCCCTGCCGGGCGATACCCGCCTCGTGATCATACCCGGCAGCAAGTCCACCATCGCCGACCTTGCTGCCCTCCGCGGCAACGGCTGGGACATTGACCTCGCGGCACACCACCGGCGCGGCGGCCGCATACTCGGATTGTGCGGCGGTTATCAGATGCTGGGCCGCCGCATCCATGATCCGCAAGGGTTGGAAGGCCCGGCTCAGAGCATCGATGGCCTCGGCCTCCTCGCCGTCGAGACCACCCTGCTCCCCGACAAGACCGTAAGTGAGACCAGCGGCACCCATGTGCCCACCCAGACCGCCATTCGTGCCTATGAGATCCACCTCGGCAGCACGGCAGGTCCTGATTGCGCCCGCCCCTTTGCCACCACGGGCCGGGGCGCCGATGGTGCGATCAGCGTTGACCGCCTCACCATGGGGACATACCTGCACGGCTGCTTTGCCAGCGACGCCTTCCGCCACGCCTTCCTGGCAGAGGCAGGTGGCCCGGCCAGCGCGGTCTCCTACGGGCATCTTGTGGAGAGCACGCTCGACGCCCTCGCCGGTCATCTGGAATCCCACGTAAACCTTTCGCTGCTATGGGACCTGGCGATGGCACCGAAGACCGGCAGATGACTCCTCCCCCATTTCTCATGGCACTTCTCGACACAGGCCTTCAGCCTGCGCTGTCGCTCGTGGTGGAGCGGGTCGTGGGCTATCCCAATTGGCTCTACCGCGTGATCGGCCATCCCGTGTCGTGGATGGGAAGGCTCATCGACTACATGGATGAGCACATGAACACGATGGCCCATGTGAAGTCGCTGTCGCGGCTGAACGGCGTACTCGCCATGCTGCTGCTCTGCACGACCGTCTGGCTCATTGCCACGGTGATCGAGGCTCTCTGCGCGGCGGTACCTTATGGTTTCATCATCAGCGCCCTGCTTGGCTCAACCCTCATTGCCCAGAAGTCGCTGCGCGATCATGTCCGCGATGTGAACCGCGCGCTCAGTTCATCGCTGAGTGCGGGCCGCGCCGCGGTGGCGCAGATCGTCGGGCGCGACACGCGGGGGCTTGATGTTTCGGATGTGGTCAAGGCCGCGCTGGAAAGCCTCGCCGAAAATACCGCCGATGGCGTGGTGGCACCCGTGTTCTGGTACTGCGTCGGCTGCCTCACGATTGGCGGGCTTCCGGCGGTGGCGCTGTACAAGGCAATCAACACCGCCGACTCCATGATCGGCCACAAGACGCCCCAGTACCTGCATTTCGGCTGGGCCGCGGCACGGATCGATGATCTGGTGAACCTTCCCGCCTCGCGCCTCACGGCACTGCTGTTCATCGTTGCGGCGGCTTTCAGCGGCAAGGCGCAGGCACTGAAATCGGCTCGGGTGACATGGCGCGACGCCCGCCGCCACCGCTCACCCAACGCCGGCTGGCCGGAAGCCGCCATGGCCGGTGCCCTCAACATGAAGTTTGGCGGCCCCCGCACCTACGGCGGCGAATTCGTGAAACTGCCCTATATGGGGGAGGGCCGCGACCACTTCCTCCGCCAGGACATCGAGACCGGACTGAAACTCTTCGACCGCGCCATGCTGGTGCTGTTCGCACTCACACTGCTGTTCGCCCTGCTGGCGTGACTCTCCTCCGCCTCGCTACCCTTTCAGCACCAGGGGGAGGCCCGCGGCGACGAACACCACCTTGTCCGCCGCTTGCGCGATGCGCTGGTTGAGGACGCCCTGAGCGTCGCGGAAGGCGCGACCGAGGGCTGTCTCGGGAACGATCCCCATGCCGACTTCATTGGAGACCAGCACCACATCCGCCTGCATGGCGGGCAGCAATGCCGCCAGCATCTCCGCCAATCCCCGCCAGTCATCGTCCGCGAGCATGATGTTGCTGAGCCAGAGCGTCAGGCAATCGACGAGGATGGTCCGGTTCGGCGCGTCAATGACGCGCAGTGTGTCGATGAGATTATGCGGCGCCTCATGCGTCACCCACTGATCGCCGCGATCAAGGCGATGCTTGCCGATGCGGGTGCGCATCTCGTCGTCGAAGGGTTGCGCCGTCGCGACGTAGTGGCGGTCGCCCGCGCACAGGCTCTCGGCATGGCGCGACTTGCCCGAGCGGGCACCACCGAGCACGAGGGTGACTGTCATGGCACATCGCTTCTGGACTTCAGCGGCGGCATGCGCGCAATGAAATGGCCGCGCATCAAATCAGGCCACTGGCGGAAAGGCACCTCGCCGGTCTCGGTCGCCCCATGCAGATCGAACCATGCGAGAATGGCCTCGGCCTGCTCGCGCGTCGGCGCGTTGCCGCCAGTCACATAGGAGAAGCGCTGGTCGTCGCGGATCACCACGCTGCAGGGCCGCGTGCAGTTCCACAGGCAGCTTTGCGTCTGCACCGTCACATCGGCGCGGCCCTTCTCCGCCAGCAGGTCTGTCATGGCGTCAATGAGATAGCTGCCGGCACTGCGGCCATCATCGTCGAGCTTGCGCCCGTCGGCGTGTTTGCAGGTGTTGCAGATGACAATCGCGCGCATGGGAAAAAGGGTGGCCTATGCAATGGCTTGGAAGCAGGTTAGGGTTGCGGGCAATCCATGGAACGCCCAGCCCCTCCCGTCAACCCGCCCCCCGCATGAAACTCAACCGCATCGCCTTCGTGGCGTCCGATTCTCCCGCAGCCAAGCGGGCGCTGACCAAGCTGCAGAAAGCGCATGGGGTGCGCGATCCCGATGGCGCCGACGTCATCGTGGCGCTGGGCGGCGATGGCCACATGCTCCAGACCATGCACCGCTTCGTTTCCACCGGCCTGCCCATCTACGGCATGAACCGTGGCACGGTCGGGTTCCTGATGAACGACTATGGCGAGAAGGACCTGGCGGACCGCCTGCAGGCCGCCGAACTCACCGTCATCCACCCGCTGCGCATGGAGGCGACCTCCGAAGGCGGCGACACGCAGACGGCCATCGCCTTCAATGAAGTCTCGCTCCTCCGCCAGCGCCACCAGGCCGCCAAGATCCGGGTTTCGGTCGATGGTCAGGTGCGGCTTGAGGAACTGGCCTGCGATGGCATCCTGCTGTCAACGCCCGTGGGCAGCACGGCCTACAACCTCTCGGCCCATGGGCCCATCCTCCCGGTGGGATCGCCGCTCCTGGCGCTCACGCCGATCAGCGCTTTCCGCCCCCGGCGCTGGCGCGGCGCCATCCTGCCGCAAACCGCGGAAGTGACGTTCACAATCCTGGAATCGGAAAAGCGCCCGGTCGCTGCCGTGGCCGATCATCTGGAAGTGCGGCACGTCCAGACCGTCAAGATCGCCGAAGACAAGAAGCGCTCGGTGAAAATGCTCTTCGACCCCGGCCACAGCCTGGCCGAGCGGGTGTTGAACGAACAATTCAAGTATTGAGGCGGATGGCCGCTTACGCAGCGCGCTGGATGTCGGCCTTCAGTTGCCGGGCGATCTTGCGGACGCGGTCCTCGGCGAAGCGGCCTACGAATTCAATCTGCTTGGCGCGGTCATGGGGTGCCAGCAATTCGTAGCGCGTCATGAGCGCCTCGAGCAGCCGGCGTCCGAAACTTTCGCGCCCGAGGTTGAGCCCTTCGGCGCGCGCTTCCATCACCACATCGGCATAGGCCTGCAAGACACCGGCGCAGGATGCGGGAAGCCCGCACTTCGAAACGAGCGACTTCATGGCCCCCCGGCCATACATCAGCCCCGCCGTACGCTGGGGTGAAGAACCACCGAGATGGGCGAGCGAGGCTTCGACCACGCGCATTTCACCGAGGCAGGCCGCGCGGATGATGAGTGCGGGTGTCAGCATGTGCTTGGCCGCGAGGAAATCAATGCCGCGCAAAAGTTCTTCAACCGGCGCCGTGGCAAGAACCTGCAGGATGGCGCTGTCTTCCGCATCGGAAACGAGTTCGGAGGCATCATTGGCCGGAAGCCAGGACTTCTCGGCCATCATCTGGCGCATGCGCGTGGCAGCGCGCTTGGCCTGCGTGATGCGAATGTCGAGCGGCAGATTGGGCATTGCCAGAAGCCTGTCGACGAGATCGCCGGACTGGCCCAGCCGCGCATAGAGCGCGTGCATGTCCGCGAGTTCGAGCTTCACCAGTTCGTTGTCCATCAGCGCGAGCACGACCGGCACGGGCGAAGACTTGATGATGTAGGCTGCGGCCTCCGCCGTGATGTCGTGGCGCGAGGCGACCGTGCATTGGCGCGCTTCGTCGCCGACGCGCAACACCGCCAGCATGTGCCACGGATCAAGCGCCGGCGTGATCTTGAGAAACGGCAGCGCAATATCATCCTCTCCTGCAATGACGCAGAACAGGAGATCGGCGGGAACGGTGGCGATGGAGGACAGTTCTTCGGCGAGGACGGCGCGCACGGCGCGTTCTTCATCCAGCGCCAGTTTCAACATGACAGGGAGAACGGAGTCCCGTTCGTGCTGTGGCGTGTCGTCTGCTGCAATCAGCGTGCATAGCTGGCGGGCCAGCGCAACGCGGGCCATGACGCCACCCGTATCGATGACCGCCTCCAGAACCGTGACATCCAAACCCGTGACTGACTCGACCTGCATTCCCAGACCCATGCAAACTAATGGGAGAAGGCTACGGTGCAACGCTTAACAATCGGTTCACTATGCCCGTTAGGAATTGGGTAGGAATTGTCGTCAGTTGGCGCGCATGCCCGTGATGACGCCGGACTGGCGCAGCTTGAACTTCAGGAGATCGCGGTCGAAGGGTTTGAGGAGGAATTCGGCAGCGCCTTCGCGGATCGCCTCGCCCATGGTCTCGACGTCGGGCTTGTCGGCATAGAAGATGACGACGGGGCGGCCATCACGGCCATCGGCTCCCGGCGCAAAACGCAGGAAGTCGCGGGCGTCATCGGCCGCGGCCGCCGACATCACCACGACATCGGGCCGATGCGTCTGGCAGTAGCGGATTCCATCCGCCGTCTCAGGCAGCGCAATGCAGTCAAAGCCCAACTCGGCCATGATGTCGGAGAGCTTCAGGCGCTCGCCGGCGTTTCTGTCGATCAAGAGACAACTGACCATGTGACGCGACTCTCTCTGTGCAACGACCGGGGCCCCAGTGCCTCGGTGGTGCGGAGATCCGGGGGCGGACCGCCTGCACGTGGGGCGAGTCCTGCGCGCGCTTGGTTAATGACACGTTAAACAGCTTTTCCACAGCTTTTCCACAGGGACTATAGTGTTGAAAAAACAAGATAAAGCTGACTTTTCAACAAATTTGTCCACAATGGCGGAATTGTGGCGTTCGGCCTCCGTTCACGACTCGCACCGCGACTCATTCCCTGCATCGACTCTCTTTAAAGTTGTATTTTGACGGTTCCTACCCGCGCACTTCGCCACCTTGCATGACGTCCGCCAGTGCGCTTGCTTGGGCCAGAAAGATGAAGGGGGCAACATGCCGGCATTGTGGTTTGAGGATTGCACAGTAGGGAGCGTCCACGACCATCCCATCCGCCGCACCGTGACGGAGGCGGACAACATCTTCTTCTCCGCCCTTACCTACAATCCGCAGCCGCTGCACATCGACCGTGAGTTCTGCAAGGACACAGAATGGGGCCAGCCGCTGATGAACTCGCTGTTCACGCTGGGGCTGATGGTGGGAATCTCCGTCAATGACCTGACGACGGGCACCATCGTCGCCAACCTCGGCATGACGGAAGTGAAATTTCCCGCCCCCCTGTTCCAGGGCGACACCATCCGCGTGACCACGCGCATCGCGGCAAAGCGTGAAAGCAAGTCCCGCCCCGACGCCGGCATCGTCGAATTCGACCACCGCGCCTTCAGGCAGGACGGCACGCTGGTGGCCCAGTGCCTGCGGCAAGTGATGGTGCGAAAGCGGCCCGCCGACATACGTGAAGGATGACGGGACTTGTGGACGCGCGCTTGCCCTAGTCCGGGCGGCGCATGCGCCAGACCTTGTCGACCGTGGCGTATTCCGAATAACCCAGCCGCGCGATGGGCTTCATGTCGGCGACCTGCACGCGGCCCTCGATGATGTAGCGGTCGTCGATATAGACGCCGACGACCCGGCCGATCACCAGGAAGTCCGAGATGTGGCCGTCGTCATCGGGAAGCTCAACGGTCTTGAAATGACGGCATTCCAGCACCGCCGGGCTTTCGCCGACGCGGGCGCAGTTGATGAGCCGGCACGGCACCGGCGTGAGGCCGGAGACCTGGAATTCATCGACATGCGGAGCCACCTTGGCCGATGTTGCATTCACCGCTTCGCGCAGGGCGAAGGTAGCGAGATTCACGGCGAAGACGCCCGTGGCTTCGATGTTGGTGAGCGAGTCCTTTCGCCCGCCAGACCCGAAGGCCACATAGTTGGGCGCATCGGCAAAGGCGTTGAAGAAGCTGTAGGGCGCGAGATTGTTGATGCCCTGCTCCGACATCGTGGAAATCCAGCCGATGGGGCGCGGCACCACAATCGCCTTGAACGGATCAACCGCGAGGCCGTGATCGTTGCGGATGGCATCGTAGAACATCAGAGGCTCCGCAGAAGGGCCGGCAGGGCCGCCACGCTGTCGAGGGTGTGGTCGGCCATGTGGGCGATGTCGCCGTGGGCGGAATTGCCGGAGAGCACGGCAACGGCAAGGCCAGCGCCGCCTGCCCGCGCCTCTTCCATGTCGTGGCCGTTGTCACCGACCATGGCAACCTCCTCCGGCCGGAGACCGGTCTTGCCGCAGAAATACTCGATCATGTGCCCCGAGGGCTTGGGAACCACGACGGAATCCCAGCCGATGATGTGGTCGAAATAATGATGCACATCGAGATGGTTCATCTGCGCCATGGCCGAGCGGAAGCTGTCGTTGGTGGCCACGCCAAGGCGCAACCCCATTTCGCGCAATTCATCAAAGACGTTGGATAACTCCATGAGAGGCTTGATGAATTGTTTCGCCTGCGGAGCGATTTCGTTGTCGATGAGCGAGACGCGCTGCTTCTGCTGTTCGGCCGTCAGTTCCGGCCACCAGAGCTGCACGATCTGCCCCGTGGTGCCCGCGGCAAGCGTGCTGCCGGGGCGGAACGTGCCCGTCGCCGGATCATAGCCGCCGCGCTCCAGCATCACCTCGATGTCACTATCGGCAACGTTGAAATCCTGCTTCAGCATCTGCCGGTACAGCGGCACCCAGGTGCCGTTCACTTCAATGAGTGTGCCGTCCTTGTCGAAGAGTACGCCCTTGATGGCCATCATGCGCTCCACGCCGTGACGAGTGTTTCGACGTCGGGCCGGGGACGGTCTTCCAGCGGGGCAGACGCCGTGCCGATGAAGATGAAGCCCGCCACCTGCTCTTCCGCACCGATGCCCATGGCCACCTTCGCCTCCGTGTCATAGGCCACCCAATCGGTGAGCCACGTGGCATCGAAACCATGGGCCTGGGCGGCAAGTTCGAGGTTGAAGCACACGGCCGCAGCCGACATCTGCTGCTCCCACACGGGAATCTTCGGATGCGCCGCCGCCTTGGACACCACCGCCACGACGGTGGGCGCGCGCATCATGAAGCCGCGCATGAAGGCCAGGATTTCGTCGCCGTGTTCCGGATGCAGCACCTTCCACCGCGCCGCAAACCGCTCCCCGATCTTCGCCCGCGCCTCGCCCGTGAAGGTGATGAAGCGCCATGGCGTGAGCTTGCCGTGATCCGGCACGCGTGTGGCCAGGGCCAGCAACTGGCGCAGCTCAGCATCGCTGGGACCGGGGCCGGACATGGCCTTGGCGGAAGCAGACTTGCGTGTCTTCAGGAAGGCGAGAAGCGAGGATGTGTCATTGAATTGGGTCATGCCTCCATATGGCAAAGCAACCCCTGCCTGCGCAATGGCTGCAATTGCATGCGTGTTATTAACCATTCATTAGGCATTCCGTTGCGCCCCGCCCGCGCTTGGTGTTCAGTCCACCTGCCGGCCGAGAAGGCTTGGGGAGAACGGCGCCAGGGACGGCGCCAACAGAGTGTTACAGGGGATGACGATGGACGCCTGCACCCGTCCTTCGCACACACGCCGCCAGACGAGAAAAGTTCAAAACTTCCGTCTGGCGGCGCTTTTCTCGTGCGTTGCGATTTCATGTCTGCTCACCGCCGGCAGTGCCCTGCCCGCAGCCCAGCCCGAACTTGCGCCGGAGAATGAAGAAACCGGCTCCATCTCCCCGTCCGCCGAACATGAGGTGGCGGTCGCCAAGGCCGCACCCGGCCAGGAAATGGCAACCCTCTCCGCCCGACTGACGGACCAGTCGGCAATGCTTTTGAAGAATGTGACGTGGCATGTGACCAACGCCGCCGGTGACACGGTATTCGATGGCGCAGCCACCACGGCCGCCGTGGCGCTGCAACCGGGCTACTACGCCGTCGAGGCGCATTATGGCGCCGTGGAACTGGAAGAGAGCTTCACCCTGCTGGAAGGCACGCGCATGGACATGCGCTTCGTGCTGAACGCCGGTGCGCTCCGCGTCCTGCCGCGCATCCGCGGGCTCATTTCGCCCGACATTGGCAGCAGCACCCGCGTCTATGCGCTCACCGGCAAGGCCAAGGGCAAGATGGTCCGCGAAACCGCCACACCCGGCGAAATCATCAACCTCACCGCCGGACAGTATCGCGTCGAGAGCCGCCTCATCACCGGCAACGCCGTGGCCGTGATGGACGTGAAGGTGACGCCCGGCATCATGAGTGCGGTGGAGATCGACCACCGCGCCGGCCTCGCCCGCCTCTCCTATGTGGGTGCGCCCGACAGCCGCGTGGAATGGGAAATCCGCCGCGGCACGGAAACGGAACTCAGCAACATCATCGGCCTCAACGCCAACATCGCCCTCCAGCCCGGCGACTACGTCGCCATCGCCCGCATCGGCAACGAACGCCTCACGGCATCCTTCCAGATCAAGGAAGGCGAAGCCCGCGACATCATGCTGGGGAACTGAAAGCCCGGCTCACTCCGGCAGAGGGATGAACTCCTTTTCGTCGCCGGGGACGATGGCGAAGCGGGCCCGTTTCCAGTCGTCCTTCGCGGCTTCCAGCTTTTCTTTTGAGGACGACACGAAGTTCCACCAGATAAAGCGCGGGCCATCCATGGGTTCGCCACCGAGCAGCATGAAACGCGCGCCCGTTTCCGTGGCGAGCGTGAGTGCATCGCCGGGCTTGAACACCAGAAGCCGTCCCGCCTCGTGGCGCTCGCCCGAAACGGTGAGCGAACCTTCCGAGATGTAGATGCCCCGCTCCTCATGCTCCGCCGGCAACGGCAGGCGTGCGCCGGCCTCAAGCGTCACGTCGGCATAGAACAGGTCGGAATGGGTTTTTACCGGTGATCGCGCGCCATAAATTTCGCCCGCAATCACGCGCACGCTCCGCCCCTTGTCGGTGAGCAACGGCAGGGCCGCATCCTGCACATGCTCGAAATCCGGAGCCACGTCTTCGTGCGACTTCGGCAGTGCCACCCAGCTCTGGATGCCGTAGATCTTCTGCCCCGCGCCACGCTCGCGCGGCGGCGTGCGCTCGGAATGCACGATGCCCTTGCCCGCCGTCATCCAGTTCAATTCGCCCGGCTTGATCGCCTGGTCAAAGCCCAGGCTGTCCTTGTGCTGGATCACGCCGTCATAAACCCAGGTGACGGTGGAAAGGCCGATGTGGGGATGCGGCCGCACATCCATGCCCTGCCCCGCCTTCATCAGCACCGGGCCGAACTGGTCGAAGAAGATGAACGGCCCCACCATCTGCCGCTGGGCCGAGGGCAAGGCGCGGCGCACTTCGAAATCGCCGATGTCACGCGCCCGCGGCACGATGACAAGGTCGAGCGCATCGGCCGCCGCCGCATCGCCGGGCAAGGGATCGGGAATGTTGGGAAGAGACATCAGGCACCTCCGACGGCGGCCCGCACCTTGGGCGCCACTTTTGTTCCCATGAGTTCAATCGCGCGCATCTGCTCGGCATGCGGCACGGTACCGATCGCCATCTGCACGAGAATGCGCGTGTTCTTGAACAGCGCATGCAGTTCGATGATCCGGTCCGCCACACGATCAGGCGATCCCACGATGAGATTGCCCGTGGGGCTGCAGGACTGATCGAAATGCGCGCGGCCTTGCGGCGGCCATCCACGTTCACGGCCGATGCGGTTCATCACGTCGAGATGGGCGGCGGAGTAAATATCCCGCGCCTTCTCATCCGTATCGCTCACGAAGCCGTGCATGTTGAGGCTGAGTTGGATCGTCCTGGCGTCATGCCCCGCCTTGCCGTGCGCCTCGCGATAGAGGGCGAAGAACGGCTCGAAGCGGCGCGGATCTCCGCCGATGATTGCAAGTGCCATGGGAAGATCAAGCGTTGCCGCGCGCACCACCGACTGCGGGGTGCCGCCGACGGCAATCCAGATCGGCATCTTCTTCTGCTCGGGGCGCGGATAAATTCCGAGATTGTTGATCGATGGCCGCAACTGCCCGGCCCAGGTGATGCGCTCGCTCTCGCGCAACTTCATCAGCAGGTCCAGCTTCTCGCCAAACAGTGCGTCGTAGTCATCAAGGTCATAACCGAAGAGCGGATAGGACTCGATGAACGAGCCCCGCCCCGCCATGATCTCGGCCCGGCCATTGGAGATGCCGTCCACGGTCGCATATTGCTGGAACACGCGTACCGGATCATCCGACGACAGCACGGTAACGGCGCTGGAGAGGCGGATGCGCTTCGTCCGCGCCGCCCCCGCCGCCAGTGCCACCGCGGGCGATGAGACGGCGTAGTCGGGCCGGTGGTGCTCGCCCACGGCAAACACATCGAGGCCGACCTGATCTGCAAGTTCCATTTCCTCGACGAGATTGCGCAAGCGCTGCCCCGCCAGTTCCGGGTGGCCCGCAGCCACGTCCGCAAAAGTATAGAGTCCGAGTTCCATGATGAGTCCTTATACCGGATTTATCTGGAACTTGTCTTGTTACTTTTCAAGTGGGAGATCAGCCTTTCACCCTTAATGACGACCGGCCGCCGTCGACGCCAATCACCTGCCCCGTGATCCAGCCCGCCTCTGGTGACAGGAGGAGTGCGCCAAGTGCCGCTGCGTCGTCAGGTGTGCCGAGGCGCAGCAGCGGATGAAGCGCCGCGATGGCGGCTGCCGTCTGTTCGCTTGCGGTGAAACCGGATGCGAGCGGCGTGCGCGTGAGCGACGGCGCGATGGCATTCACCCGCACCTTCGGCGCAAGCTCCGCCGCCAGCGCCCGCGCCAGGCCCTCGACCGCACCCTTCGCCATGGCAACCGACGCATGGGAGGCAAAGCCCTGCTGCACCGCCACGGTTGAAAAGAGCAGCACGGCGGCATTGTTCTGCGAACTCGCCTTGAGGGCAGGCAGCGCCGCCTTCACGGCGCGGAATGCGCCCAGCGCATTCAATTGAAAATCCGCAAGGCCGTCTTGCTCGGTGAGGCGTGAGATGGGCTTGAGGTTGATCGAGCCGACGCAATAGGCAAGCCCGTCGATCTGGCCTCCCGCCTGCAAAATGGCCGCTTCAAGGGCGCCAGGCTCAGTGACATCGGCCGCCGTGAATGTGGCCCCAAGTTCCGTTGCCAGTTCAGCAAGTGCCGCGCCGTCCCGCGAGATGAGATGAAGTGCATCTCCCCGCCCCGCCAAACGCCGCGCCAAAGCCCCGCCGATTCCCGATGTTCCGATGATGATGTGTTTGGGCATGATCTGCTCTTACGCAGTCATGCCCATCACAGTTCACCTCAGATCGGGAGGTGTCGCTTCCGTTGTGAGCGAGGTGAGCGCCTCGGCGAGTGTCATCGCCTTCTGCTCCTGGCTTCCGAGGCGGCGAACGTTGACCGCTTTTTCTTCCATCTCGCGCTTTCCGACCACAAGGATCACCGGAACCTTCACCACGGAATGTTCGCGGACCTTGTAGTTGATCTTTTCGTTGCGAAGATCGACATCGACGCGCAGCCCCGCATCCCGCAACTGCCGGCCCACCTCTTCGGCATAGGCATCAGCGTCTGAGGTGATGGTGCAAACCACCACCTGCTTGGGCGCCAGCCACAGCGGGAAATGCCCCGCGAAGTGCTCGATGAGAATGCCGAGAAAGCGCTCCATGGAGCCGCAGATGGCGCGGTGGATCATGACGGGGACATGCTTGTTGCCGTCCTCGCCGATGTAGAAGGCGCCGAAGCGTTCCGGCAAGTTGAAGTCCACCTGCGTCGTTCCGCACTGCCAGTCACGGCCGATGGCATCGCGCAGCACATATTCGAACTTCGGGCCATAGAAGGCTCCCTCGCCCGGATTGATGGAGGTCTTGATCTTGCCGCCACTCTGCGCCGCGATCTGCTCCAGCACCTTGCCCATGATGGCTTCTGCCCGGTCCCATGCCGCATCGGAACCGACGCGCTTCTCGGGCCGCGTCGAGAGCTTCACCACGATCTGCTCGAAGCCGAAGTCCCGGTAGGTCGAGAGGATGAGATCGTTGATCATCAGGCACTCGTTGGCCATCTGCTCGTCGGTGCAGAAGATATGCGCATCGTCCTGCGTGAAGCCGCGCACGCGCATGAGACCGTGCAGCGCGCCCGACGGTTCGTAACGGTGCACGCTGCCGAATTCGGCGAGGCGCATCGGCAGTTCCCGGTAGCTGCGCAGGCCGTGCTTGAAAATCTGCACATGGCCCGGGCAGTTCATCGGCTTGATGGCATAGATGCGCTCGTTGTCCTCGGCCTCCTCGCCCGCGGGCTTGGCGGCGAACATGGCCTCCTTGTACCAGCCCCAGTGGCCGGACGTTTCCCACAGCGACTTGTCGAGCAGCTGCGGCGCATTCACTTCGTCATAGCCCAGCCGGTTGAGGCGGCGGCGCATGTACTGGATGAGTTGCTGGAACATGCTCCAGCCCTTCGGGTGCCAGAACACCACGCCCGGGCCTTCCTCCTGGAAATGGAACAGGTCCATCTCGCGGCCGAGCTTGCGGTGGTCGCGCTTCTCCGCTTCCTCCAGCGCCGTCACATAGCCCGCGAGGTCCTTCTCGTTGTGCCAGGCCGTGCCGTAGATACGGGTCAGCATCGGGTTCTTGGAATCGCCGCGCCAATAGGCGCCCGCCACCTTCATCAGCTTGAAGGCGCTGCCGATCTTGCCCGTCGAATTCATGTGGGGCCCGCGGCACAGGTCGGTCCAGCCGCCCTGGTCATAGAACTTGATGTCCTCGTTGCCGGGAATGGCATCGACCAGTTCCACTTTGAACATCTCGCCCTTGGCGCGGAAGAAATCCTTGGCGGCTTCGCGCGACTTCGTGCTCTTGGTAAATGGCTTGTCGCGCTGGATGATCTCCCGCATCTTTTTCTCGATGGCGGGGAAGTCCGCGGGCGTGAATGGCTCGTTGCGGAAGAAGTCGTAGTAGAAACCGTTCTCGATTACGGGACCAATCGTCACCTGCGTGCCGGGGAACAGTTCCTGCACCGCCTCGGCCAGCACATGTGCCGCGTCATGGCGGATGAGTTCAAGTGCGCGCGGATCGTCCCGCACCACGATCTCAAGTGCTGCATCCGCCGTCAGCGGATCGGAGAGGTCCGACAGCGTGCCGTTGATGACAGCGGCGACGGCTTTCTTCTCGAGGGATTTGGAAATGGCGGCGGCAACCTGCCCCGCCGTGGTTCCCGCTTCAAAATCGCGCTTGGCGCCATCGGGGAATGTCACGGTAATCATGGTCTTTTCCTTCCTGCCCACTCCCGGCCACAGATCCGGGTAGGCAAATCAATTGAACGGCGAGAGCCATGCCAAGGCCGCGCCGCAAAATCAAGCAGCCGCAAAAAAGCCCCATGAATTAAGGGTTTCTCAAGATTTCCGAAACCCGCTGTTAACCTTAACAAGTCATCTTGGCCCTACTGACTGCGTTAACTGTAACCGGGTACCAATATGAAAAAGCTTCTTCTTGCTCTTGCCTTCTCGACTGCGGCGCTCCTGCCGTCGGCCACTGTGCGCGCCGCCGACCTCGACGTACCTCCTCCGCCCCCGGTGGAAGAGCTGCGCCCCGCGACCTATGATTGGACCGGCATCTATGTGGGTGCCTGGGTCGGCGCAACCTGCGTCGATGGCGAACTGACCGAGCACAGCGCCGGCCCGCCGCCGGTTGACGTGATCTGGGAAAATTCGGGCTGCGGTTTCAAGGGCGGCGCCCTCGCAGGCTATAACCACCAGTTCAGCGACTGGGTTGTCGGTCTCGAAGCCGACTGGGGCATGTCGGGTGACATCGCCACCAACGAAGAAGCCGGTGGCGACTTCGCCTTCTCGATGGATCACATCGCAACCTTCCGTGGCCGTTGGGGCATCGCCTTCGACGACACCCTGCTCTTCGCAACAGCCGGCGTGGCCTATGCCAAGGGTGACGTGGACGGCATCATCGCAGCCGACCCGAACCACCTGAACGGCAACCATTGGGGCTGGACAGTCGGCGGCGGCGTGGAACACGCTGTCACGGATAACCTCCGCCTGCGCCTCGACTACCTCTACACCCGCTTCAACAGCGACGACTACTATAGCGCATCCTGCGCCGGCGTTTGCGACTTCACGATCGAAGACTTCGACGATCACGAAGTGCGCCTGGGCGCCATCTGGGCCTTCTGATCCAGTTCAAAGACCTGCGAAGGGCCGGAGCAATCCGGCCCTTTTTCATTTGTGCGGCGCACAGTCCGGGTGCTCGGGCACCGGATCGTAGCCCTGCCCGCCCCACGGGTGGCAGCGCCCGATGCGGCGCAATGCCAGCCGGCCACCGCACATGACGCCGTGTTTTTCGATGGCCTGCCGCGCATAGTCCGAACATGTCGGTAGAAAGCGGCACTGCCGTCCCAGCAGGGAGGATAAGGTGAGCTGATACAGGCGGATCAGCAGCAGCACAGCGGATTTCATCAGGGCAACATAATGGCACAGCAGGCAAAACCCAACATTCTCTTCGTCATGGCCGACCAGTTGGCGGCACGTTTCCTGCCCTTCCACGGTCACCCCCTGGTGAAGACGCCCGCCCTCTCGCGGCTGGCGGCGGAAGGCGTGGTCTTCGAGAACTGCTACTCGACGAGCCCCCTCTGCTCGCCCGCCCGCGCCACGGTGATGAACGGCCTCCTGCCGTCCCGCACCGGCGTCTACGACAATGCCGCCGAGTTCCCCTCCGCCATTCCAACGTGGGCCCATTACCTCCGCATGGAAGGCTACCGGACCTGCCTCTCCGGCAAGATGCACTTCGTGGGGCCAGACCAGTTGCACGGCCTTGAGGAGCGCCTCACCACCGACATCTACCCCGCAGACTTCGGCTGGACGCCCGATTGGCGGCTGCGGCAGGAGCGCATCGACTGGTGGTACCACAATATGACCAGCGTACTGCAGCCCGGCATCGCCGAGATCACCAACCAGCTGGAGTTCGATGACGACGTGGCCTTTCAGGCCACCCGCAAGATCTACGATCACGCCCGCTTCGACCGCGACAAGCCGCTGGCGCTGATGGTCTCCTTCACCCACCCCCACGACCCCTATGCCGCGCGCCAACAGTTCTGGGACATGTATCGCGACGAGGACATCGACCTTCCGTCCACGCCGCGCCTCGCCCGCGCCGATCTCGATGCCCACAGCCAGCGCCTCTACGACGTGTCGGCAATGGACGACTACACCGTGACGGAGAAGGACCTGCGCGCCGCGCGCCACGGCTACTACGCCAACATCTCCTATGTGGACTCCCTCGTCGGCAAGTTGCTCGACACGCTGGAAGCAACCGACATGCTCGACAACACCGTCGTGGTCTTCACCTCAGACCATGGCGATTTCCTGGGCGAGCGCGGCCTCTGGTACAAGATGAGCTACCTTGAACCGTCGGCCCATGTGCCGATGCTGATCTGGTCGCCCAAACGCTACAAACCGCGGCGCGTGGCGGAGCCCGTGTCACTGGCCGACATCCTGCCCACGCTTGCACACATCGGCCAGGGCGATTCTCTGAAGCTCGCGCGCACTGTGGATGGCCGCTCGCTGAAGCCGTTGCTGGACGGCGCAAAGGAAGATGCGAGCGCCGCCACCTGGGGCGAATATCTGGCCGAGGGTGCGATTGCACCCATGTACATGCTGCGCCGCGGGCCTTGGAAGTTCATCCACAGCCCCACCGATCCAGACCAGCTCTTCAATCTTGTGGATGATCCCGAGGAGCGCACCAATCTCGCGGCCACGCACCCGCTGGCGAAGACCATGCGCGCCGAAGTCGAGGCCAAGTTCGATATTCCCCGCATCCATGCCGAAGTGCTGCAAAGCCAGCAGGCCCGCCTGATGATGTTCGAAGCCATGAAGAAGGGGTCGCTCTTCCCGTGGGATTTCCAGCCGCTCCGCAAGGCCTCCGAGCAATACACCCGCAACCATATGAGCGTCACCGACCGCGATCTCCAGTCCCGCTACCCGCAGGCACCCGACATCGAGGACAAGCGGGCGCGGTAAAGACTCGCGGTCCACATGCGTGGACCGTGACGGCGCGATGGATTGTCAGCCCTTCGCCGGGTCCGGGAACAGGCTGTTGACGACGTCGAGGAAGCCGTTGTGGAACAGGATGAGGAAGGCGACGCAGATCACCACCGTGATTGCCGTCGTGACCAGCAGTTTCCAACGCAGGCCGTGAGCCACCGGCGCGCCGGAGTCATGCCCCTCCTCCACCTGCGTGCCGGCTTCCGCCGCATTGCGCACGCCGAAGGGCAGGACGGCAAACAACACTGTCCACCAGATGATGAAAAAGATGGCGGCGGCGGAAACCCAGCTCATGCCTGCTCCAGTTCAATGAGAGTGCCGTTGAAATCCTTGGGATGGAGAAACAGCACAGGCTTGCCGTGCGCGCCCGTCTTCGGGTTTCCGTCTCCCAGCACGCGCGCCCCCGTGGCCTTGAGTGAATCCCGTGCTGCGAGAATGTCCGCGACCTCGAAGCACATGTGATGAATGCCGCCGCTCGTGTTCCTGGCGAGGAAAGCGGCGATGGGCGAGTTGTCGCCGAGCGGCGCCAGCAGTTCCACCTTGGTGTTTGGCAACTCCACGAAAACAACCGTGACGCCGTGCGCCGGTTCGGGTTGTGGTGCCGAGACTTTGGCGCCCAGCATGGTGCGATACTGCTCCGCCGCTGCGGCGAGGTCCGGTACGGCAATGGCGACATGGTTCAGGCGGCCGATCATGGTCAACTCCGGTTCAGCGGGATGGACTGCTCCTTGCGGCAGCCGGTCCTTGCGTTCAATGCGTCCTTTGGCCCAGTTTTTCCTGCAGCATCTGCCGGGCCTGCGGCATGTCCACCGCCCGCGGACCGAAGACATGCCGTTCCAGGAAATAGCCGGTGAGGCGCATGCCGTCGATCACGTCGCCTTCAGCACCGGTGCCACCGCCGCGCAGGAAGGGCGGCAACTGGAACAGGCGCTGGTGATAGGGCAATCCCGCCTCGCGGCTCACGGCGCGGCCCGACTTCGGTGACACGTAGCGCAGGTCATCGCTCTGTCCCGTGGCGGCACATTTCGAGAGGTCGAGGCCGAAGCCCAGTTCATCAAGCAGGCCCATTTCCCAGCGCACCAGAAGCGCCGGCCACACATCATCGTGGTCAATCGATTCCAGCACCACCTGCAGGGCCGAGAACAGGCGGGGATGCGGTTCGCGCTCCGGCAGCAATTGTGCGAGCGCGGTGAGCGACGAGACACCCAGAAGCCGCAGCGGCTCATCAATGATGAGGCCGGCCTGGAGATGCAGCGGTTCCAGCACGAAATGCCCGAGATGTTCTTCCAACCGCGCATGCCACACGCAGTCCACATGATTGCCCGGCTGCAACAGGGGCCTGAGCCTGCGGCCCCGCCCGCCCCGCACAAGTCCCAGACAGCGGCCGTGGCCCTGCGTGAGGATTTCCGCGATGGCCGCGGTCTCGCCATGCGGCCGCACCGCCAGGATGATTCCCTCGTCGCGCCATTCCATGGGGCGAGGTTACAGCGTCAGCCCCATCATGCGCAAACGCTCCGGGTCTTCGGCCCAGTTCTCGCGGACCTTGACGAAGAGGAACAGATGCACGCGCCGCCCGAAGGCCAACTCCATGTCTGCCCGCGCCAGTTGCCCCAGCGTCTTGGCCATCTGGCCACCCTTGCCCACGACAATCGCCTTCTGCCCGTCGCGTGCCACGAAGATCGCCTGCTTGATCTTGACGGAACCGTCCTTCATTTCCTCCCACGTCTCGGTCTCGACGGTGGAGGAATAGGGCAGCTCTTCGTGCAGCCGCTCGTAGATCTTCTCGCGGGTGATTTCGGCGGCGAGGAAGCGGAGGTTCACATCCGCCACCTGGTCGTCCGGATAGTGCCACGGACCTTCCGGCATGAGCGCCGCAAGCCGCGCCTTCAGCTTGGCCACGCCGGACCCCGTGAGCGCCGACACCATGAAGGTCTCGGTGAAGGAATAGGCTTCGTTCAGTTTCTGCGACAGCGGCAGAAGCTGCTCAGGGCGCACCAGGTCCGTCTTGTTGATCACAAGCATCGCCTTGCGGTTTTGCTCCTTCATGTGGGCAATAATGCGCTCCGCCTGCTCATCCATGCCGCGCCGCGCATCGATCAGCACGATCACCGCATCAGCCTCCGAGGCACCGGCCCAGGCATTGTCCACCATGGCGGTATCGAGCTTGCGCTTCGGCGTGAAGATGCCGGGCGTATCCACCAGCACCACCTGCGCATCGCCCTCCACCAGGATGGCGCGGATGCGCGCCCGCGTGGTCTGCACCTTGTGACTGACGATGGAAATCTTGGAGCCCGCAAGCTGGTTCACCAGCGTGGACTTGCCGGCGTTGGGCGCGCCGATGATGGCGACAAAGCCAAAACGCTGCTGGAGCGCGGGAGTGATGTCCGTCACCGCAATTGCTCCCGTGCAATGAATGCCGTGGCTGCCGCCATTTCTGCTGCCTGCTTGGTGGACCCCACGCCGTCTGCCTCCTTGTGCCTGTCGATGGTGAGCCGCACGGAAAACTGCGGCCTGTGTTCCGGGCCTTCACGCCCGGTGATTTCATAGCGCGGCAGTGGCAGCGCCTTGGCCAGCGCCCATTCCTGCACGAAGGTCTTTGCATCCTTCTGCACCGAGTCGGGATGCTTCAGCGCATCCTTCCAGAAATGCAGGATGACCTTGCGCGCCGCCTCCAGTCCGCCGTCGATATAGATGGCGCCGATCACCGCTTCGGCCACGTCGCCCAGCACCGACTTCATGCGGTGCACGCCGGTTCTCTTTTCGGTGTCGCCCACCTTGATGAAATCGTGGAGACCCATCGCCTCGCCCACTGTGGCGCAGACATCACCGCGCACGATGGCACTGTGCCGCGCGGCCAGCAGGCCCTCCTGCTCCTTGCGGTGGCTGTGGAACAGCGTGTCGGCGATCACCAGCGACAACACCCGGTCGCCGAGGAATTCCAGGCGCTCATAGTCCTTCGCCTTGCGCCCCGACGAACCGTGGGTCAGCGCCTGATGCAGCAGGTCTGAATCGCTGAACACGTAGCCGATCCTGTCGCTGAGCCGCGCAAGGGGTGCCTTTGCGCTCGCGGATACGGCCGGCATCAGATGAAGTTGAAGAAGCGCATCCAGCGCGTAAGGAACGGCCATTCCCACGGCCGCCACAACACCGCATCGGGCGAGATGGAGAAGAAGATGATGTCGGCCCGGCCCACGTAATTCTCGATCGGCACGTAGCCGACGACGTCGAGGTAGCGCGAATCCTGCGAGTTGTCGCGGTTGTCGCCCATCATGAAGTAATGCCCTTCCGGCACTTCATACACGCTGGTGTTGTCGGCGCTGCCGTTTTCCGTGAGGTCCAGCACGTTGTAGGTGACGCCATTCGGCAGCGTCTCGCGGTATTGCGGCACGGGCATGCCATGGCCTTCGCCATCGGGATCCACGTAATCCGCGACTCGCTCCTTCGGCACGGCCACGTCGTTGATGTAGAGAACACCGTCCTTCATCTGGATGCGGTCGCCCGGCAGGCCGATGACGCGCTTGATGTAGTCGATGCTCGTATCCGTCGGCAGCTTGAACACGGCCACGTCGCCGCGCTTCGGCGTATCCGCCAGAACCTTGCGGCCGGGGAAATCAACCGGGCAGCAGGAGATCAGATTCCTGTCGCCGACGCCCAGCGCGAAGTTGAACGAATACTTGCCATAACCGTAGGAAAGCTTTGAAACAAAGAGATAATCCCCCACCTTGAGGGTCGGGTACATGGATGACGACGGGATGTTGAAGGGCTGGTAGAAAAAGGTGCGCACAAAGAAGGCAATGGCCAGCGCCTGGATGATGACCTTCGCAGTCTCCCAGAGTCCATCCTCCTGCTTCCGCCCCGCCGATCGCTGGGCCGCAAGCGTATGGTCGTCCTTGTGCATCAAAATCCATGGCCGCGAACGCGCGGCTTCCCAGAGAAATTCGGAATGTTAAGTATAGCTGTGGGGCGATATGGGTCGCAATCGAGGCAAGAGCAAGCCGAAATGCTGTTGCTAAAATGCAACAGTTCGTGAACCTGTCCCTTGGCAGCGTGCCGTCGCCCTGCGCACACGCGGAGGGCGAACCGTCGGGCTTCACTCCTACACCACCTCAATGATGACGAAGGCCTGGGCATAGGGATATTCATCCGTCATGGTCAGATGCACCCTCGCGGTCATGCCCTGCGGCGTGAGCTTGGCGAGCCGGCGCCCTGCCCCTTCCGTGAGCTGCATGGTGGGCTTCCCCGAGGGCTCGTTCACCACCCCCATGTCGCGCCAATAAACGCCTTGGGACAACCCTGTCCCGAGCGCCTTGGAACAAGCCTCCTTGGCGGCAAAACGCTTGGCATAGGACGCCGCCCGCTCCGCCCGGCGGTCAGACTTCCGCCGCTCGACCTCGGTGAACACCCGATCCGTGAACCGCGTCCCGTGCCGCTCCAGCGTCTTTTCGATCCGCCGGATATCAATGATGTCATTGCCGATGCCGATGATCATGAAATCACTTCGCCAGCCCCCGGCTCCCCGGCTTGATCGCAGGGATGGCTGCCAGCTCCGGTGGCAGGGCGTCGGCGGCGTAGGTGGGGACGTCAAGCTGGGTGAGGGCGAAGAGTGGCACGCCCACGTCGGCCTTTCCGCCGGAGCGGTCGATGAGGCAGGCGGCGGCAACGGTATTGCCGCCATCCGCCGCGATGCCCTCGATGCATTCGCGTGACGACAGTCCGGTGGTGACGATGTCTTCCACCATCAGCACCCGCGCGCCCGCCGGAATCTCAAAGCCGCGCCGCAGCACCAGCTTGCCATCGACACGCTCGTAGAAGATCGACGGCACGCCCAGTTGCCGCGCCATCTCGTAGCCCACGACGACGCCGCCCATGGCCGGAGAGGCGACGATGTCGATGCCGGCGATGCCGCCCGCCTTCACCTTTTCCGCCAGCGCCGCGCATAGCCGCGCCGCGCGCCGGGGGTCCATCAGCACGCGTGCGCATTGCAGATAGCGCGGACTGCGCAAGCCCGAGGACAAGATGAAATGCCCCTCCAGCAGCGCACCCGCCGCGCGGAATTCGTTCAATACATCGTCGTGTGAAAGCATCGCGCTACCCCGTGACACGCACCACCTGGGTGACGCTCGGCTTGGCTTTTAGGCCATTCATGATGTCGATCAAATGCCGGTTGTCGAAGACTTCCACAAGAATGGTGAGGTCGAAGAAATCCGACACGCCCTGGCGCTTCAGCAGTTGCAGTTCATCAATGTTGCCGCCCTGCTCACCGATCACCTGCGTCACCTGCGCCAGCGCGCCCACCTCGTTGATGAGGTTGAGGTGGATGCGCGCCGGGAAGCGCTGGCCTTCTTCGGCCACACCCCAGGCAAGGTCCACCCAGCGTTCGGGCTGGCTGTCGAACTGTTCCAGCGCCTGCGCGAAGATCGGATAGATGGTGATGCCCTCGCCCGGCGTGGCGATGCCGACGATACGCTCGCCCGGCACGGCCCCCGTCACCGGATGGAACTTGAGCACCGTACCGGCACTGGCGCCGCGCACCGGAATGGCCGACGCTCCGCCCTTCTCGGTTTTCTTCTGCGCCAGCCTGCGCCGCGCTTCCTTGATGTCCCCGTCATCGACGGCGATGCCCAGCGCCTTCAGCACGTCGGTGCCGGAGAGATCACCCTTGCCGACGGCAGCCAGCGCATCATCAAGGTTCTTGTGGCCGAGGCGCGGCACGGCGGCGGCGAGCTGCTTGTCAGTGAAGGTAACCTTGTGACGCTCCAGCAGCTTCGTCACGATCTCGCGGCCAAGTCCCGCAAACTGCTTGCGGATGGCAGCCCGCGTGGCGCGGCGGATGGCGGCCTTTGCCTTGCCCGTCTTGGCGATGGCCTCCCAGGCGGGCGGCGGCACCTGCGCATCCGAGCGGATGATTTCCACCTCGTCTCCATTGGCCAGCGTCGTCACCAGCGGCGCATGGCGGCCGTTGATGCGGCAGCCCACGCAACTGTCGCCAATCGAGGTGTGCAGCGCATAGGCAAAATCGATGGGCGTGGCGCCGCGCGGCAAGGCGATGAGCTGCCCCTTTGGCGTGAAGCAGAACACCTGGTCGTGGAACAGTTCGAGTCGCGTGTGTTCCAGGAACTCCTTGGGGCTGTCGCCCTCCTGCAAGACCTCCATCAGGTGACGGAGCCAGCGATAGGCGTTCGATTCGGCGGCGCCTTCGCGCGCACCCGTCTCGGCCACCTTCACTTCGGCGGTGTCCTTGTAGAGCGCATGGGCGGCAACGCCGCGCTCGGCGATCTCGTGCATGATGCGGGTGCGGATCTGCATTTCCACGCGCATGTGATGGGGACCGACAACGGTGGTGTGCAGTGAGCGGTAGTCGTTCTGCTTTGGCGTCGAGATATAGTCCTTGAAGCGCCCCGGCACGGCGCGCCAGGCACGGTGCACCATGCCCAGCGCCTTGTAGCAATCGTCCAGCGTCTCGACGATCACGCGGAAGCCGAAGATGTCCGACAACTGGTCGAGCGAGAGGTTCTTGCGCTCCATCTTGCGCCAGATCGAGTACGGACGTTTTTCGCGCCCGAACACCTGCGCCTTCAGGCCCCGGTCCTCGAACAGCTTCATCAGCGCCCGCTCGATCTCGCGGATCACGTCGCCGCTTTCCGCATGCAGGCGGTCGAGACGGTCGCAGATCGTCTGGTTCGCTTCCGGATTAAGGATGCGGAAGCAGATGTCCTCCATCTCGTCGCGCACCAACTGCATGCCCATGCGGCCCGCCAGCGGGGCGTAGATGTCCATGGTTTCCTGGGCGATGCGCGTGCGCTTCTCCGGCTTCACATGCTCAAGCGTACGCAAATTGTGCAGGCGGTCAGCGAGCTTGACCAGCAGCACCCGCACGTCGCGCGACATGGCGATCAAGAGCTTGCGCAGGTTTTCGGCCTGCGTCGCCTCGCGCGTCACGCGATCCAGCTGCTTGATCTTGGTGAGCCCATCCACGAGGGCTGCGATCTCGGGGCCGAACTTTTCGCCGATTTCTTCCGTCGTGGCGCCCGTGTCCTCGACCGTATCGTGCAACAGCGCCGCCGCGATGGTGGCATCGTCGAGTTTCATGTCGGCGAGGATGGCCGCGACTTCGAGGGGATGATTGAAATAGGCCTCGCCCGATTCGCGTTTCTGGTTGCCGTGGGCCTTCATGGCATAGACGTAGGCGCGATTGAGCAGGTCCTCGTTCGCATCGGGATCGTAGCGCGTTACCCGCTCGACCAACTCGTATTGGCGCATCATGATGATGTGACCATACAAAAACAAAGGCCGGGGTCCAGCCCCGGCCTCGTCAATTTATCGCACTGCGGCGACGTGATCAGTAGCCGTTGCGCTGGCTGCCCGGACTTTCGGCGGGCGGAAGGCCTTCGAGGCCGCGCAGAAGTTCTTCTTCGGTCATCTGCTCGAACTCGGCCGGATCCTGGCTCTGGCCCTGGTCGTCGACAACCGACATGTCGCCCGACTGGGCAATGAGCGGCACTTCGGTCTCTTCCGGCTCGTCCACTTCCACATGCTTCTGCATGGCGTGGATGTATTCCTCGCGGAGGTCATCCTTGTTGATGGTCTCGGCCGCAATTTCGCGCAGCGCCACCACCGGATCCTTGTCGCGGTCACGGTCCACCGTCAGCGGTGAACCCTGCGACACGAGGCGGGCGCGGTGGGCGGCGAGAAGAACCAGCTCGAAGCGGTTCGGCAACTTGTCAATGCAGTCTTCGATGGTGACGCGCGCCATGAAGCGTGGACTCCTTGGATGAATGGGAATTGGCGGGCTTCTAGCCACTTCGGCCCGCAAATGCAAGTATAGGCCATGGATTACGAATCCCGCCCCAACAGCGTTCCCTGGCCACCACTGCTCTTTGCCGGGGCGGCGGCACTGGCGCTGCTCCTGCATCTGTCCTCGCCTGTGAGGTTCCCCGGCGGAACGGCGGGTCTGGTCCTGCGGGCCGCTGGCGTGGCCCTCATCGCGGGCGCCATCCTGATTGACGTGCTGGCGGTACTGGCCTTCCGCCGACACCACACCACCATCCTCCCCAACAAGGGCGCCAACCGGCTGATCACCACGGGCATCTTCGCCTGGAGCCGCAATCCCGTTTACCTCGGCAATTTCTTGCTGGTGGCAGGTGCGGGCCTGCTCTCGGGCATCTGGGCCCTCGTCCTCGCCGCCCCTGTCGCCCTCCTCGCCACGAAGAAACTGGCGGTGGAGCGGGAGGAACAGCACCTGTCGCTGAAGTTCGGCAATGACTGGAAAATCTACCGGCAACGTACACGCCGCTGGTTTGGACAGAAAAGCTGAAAACGGGAAAGTGCTCCGTGCACCGCTGGGCGCAGGTGCCACTGGCACCTGCTGACCCGGTTGCACCATCGCCGATCCGGTTGGATCAGGATGGTGCGGTCGAAAGGACTCGAACCTTCACGGGTCTCCCCGCTACCACCTCAAGGTAGTGCGTCTACCAATTCCGCCACGACCGCATTCGCGAAACCTCACGAAGCGGGCGGGTGATTAACAGGCGATTGCCAGAAGCGCAACCCCCGCGCTGCAACATTGCACGAGTTTGCAGTTTTCCTTGCAAAGAGCACCTCCGGAGTTGGCGTGGTTAACAAATCGCAGTCAGATTCCTGAGCATTTACATTAACTTGGCACGCGCACCTGAACGTGGCTGCAATGTGGCAGCGCTATGTTGGCTCCAACGAACAACGAATGGGGCGTTTCAAATGGTGAGGTCAAGCGCAGTGGGGGCTGCCCTTCTTCTCGGGGCAATAGCGATGCCGCCGCAGGCAATCGCACTCAATACGCCTTCCGAATCTTCTCCTGCCTTTGCAGCCGAGTTCGGCGCGGCCCGTCCGCCTGTCGGCTTCGTGCGCTTCTGCGCCGAGAACCCGAAAGACTGCAAGGACCGCAACAGCCGCGCCAAGCGCATCGCCATGGATCCCGACCGCTGGAACCTTCTCTATCAGGTCAACACCTACGTGAACGGCAAGATCACGCCCGTAAGTGACATGGAGCTTTACGGCGAAGCCGAGCGCTGGACCTATCCGGTCGATGCCGGCGATTGCGAAGACTACCTGCTGCTCAAGAAGAAATATCTGCAAGGCCTGGGCTTTCCCCAGGAGGCGCTGCTGATCACCGTGGTGCTCGACGAACAGAGCCAGGGCCATGCCGTGCTCACAGTTGTCACCGACAAGGGCGAATTCATCCTCGACAACCGCCGCAACGACATCATGCGCTGGAAAGACACGCACTATTCATTCCTGAAGCGCCAGTCCCAGACCAACCCGCGCCAGTGGGTGGCGCTGGTGAAAGAGAAAACCATCGCCACGGGCACAGTCGCGAGCAGCAGCACGCACTGATCCCGTTGCACCAGAGATAGGCCCGGCCGGCGTCCCCCCATCCCCCAAACCGCCGGGCTTCTCGGAGCCGGCACCGTCCCACCCGGTGTCGGCTCCACTTTCTTTTGGGGGCCTCCAGAACATCAGGCAGGCTTGCGACCCGCACCGCAGGAGAACCGCGCCGGTCCCTGCCCGGTAAGGTTATCGCGGGGCCGCCCGCCGTTGAAATCTAAAGATTTCCCGACCCCATTAACCAATCAGTAACACTTGTGTTGCGCGTGAGGCCGCGATGTAAGAGTCTTAATGAAGAGTTAATGGTGTGGGTGGGCGTAAAGATGAAGATGCGGTTGGGAATGGTGCTCGCGGGTCTCCTGGCAACCTTGTCCGGTTCGGCGGCGCTGGCTGGCAATGCCAGTCTCTTCGTGACGGAACATGGCCGCACCAAGCCGCCCATCGGCTACGTCAAGTTCTGTGCCCAGAGCCCGGCGGAATGCAAGAGCCGCGGCACCCTGCTTACCCCGCACCTCAAGATGACGCCGGAACGCTGGTCTGACCTGTTCCAGGTCAACATGAAGGTCAACACCTCGATCAAGCCCGCCTCGGACCAGGAACTCTACGGCGAAGTGGAGTTCTGGACCTACCCCGTCACCGCCGGCGATTGCGAGGACTACCTGCTCCTCAAGAAGCGTGAACTGGAAGCTCGCGGCTTCCCCTCTTCCGACCTTTTGATCACCGTGGTGCTGGATGAAAACGGCGAAGGTCATGCCGTCCTCACCGTCAGCACCGATGGCGGCGACTATGTGCTCGACAACCGCCGCGATGACATCCTGCTCTGGAGCGAGACCAATTACCGCTTCCTGAAGCGCCAGACGCAGCGCGATCCCAAGCAGTGGGTGTCGCTCGACGACGCCAAGACCACCGCCACCGCCTCGCTGGGCAGCAGCGTCGGCAACTGAACGGGATCATCCGCGCGGGCACTTCATGCAGGAAAAGCAGGACCAGCGCGGCTACATCATCAATGTCCTTGACCGGACAGGCTGGAACCAGACGGAACTGGCCAAGCGTGCCGGGCTTGATCCATCGACGCTCTCGCGCTTCCTCTCGCCCGCCCAGGCCGGACAATCCCTGCGCCAGTCCACCTTGCGCCGCATCGCGCAGGTCACCGGTATTCCCTTCAATGGCGATGCCGGCAATTCGGCTACATCCTACGCCGGTCTTGCGGAGCCGGAAGCACAGCCGCTCGATGTCACCCCATCATCGATGGCCGGCGATGTGCTCGCACACTTGCGCGCCACCATTCCCGCTGTCGATGCCTGGACCTTGAAGAGCCGTGCGCTTGAACTCGCCGGCTATCGGCCCGGCGATATTCTGTTCGTGCAGCTGGGTACGCCTGCCCTCAAGGGCGACGTGGTCTGCGCGCAGATCTACGACTGGCATGCCCAGCGCACTGAAACCGTGTTCCGCATTTTCCAGCCGCCCTATCTCGTGGCGGCGACGGCCGACGCGGAGTTGCTCCGCCCCTACGGCGCCGACGAAGAGAGCGTTGTGATCAAGGGCGTGGTGCTGCACACGCTGCGCAGCCGCTGATACACCGCCAGAATTATTTCACATTTTTCACATGATTTTTTGCTTTTACGCAATTCTTGATTGTGATATGCATACGCAATCGCCTCTGGGGAGAGTGCAAATGAAGTTGGTTTTCACCGCCACGGAAGTGGCGGAAGCCCTGCAGATTTCGGTGGAAGAATTGCTGTCACAGCTGCCAACGCTGGAAGCGAATGGCTTTCCGCTGCCCTTGCCGGGTCTCGAACAGCGCTGGTCCATCATCGATATCGTGAACTGGGTGAACAGCAGCGTTCGCGTATCGCCGCCGCATCAGTCCGGCAGTTGGCCGGCGGTGAGTCCGCGCTTGTCCTGACGCGCCGCTCGGCACTTTCTATCAGACAAGACCTGCGGCGTAGCGCTTCCAGTTGCGGACGTATCCTTCTGCCGACCGCGTGAGTTGGGCTGCCCCTTCCGCATCAAGGACGCGGATCACCTTGCCCGGCGCCCCCACCACGAGGGAATTGTCGGGGATCGTCTTTCCCTCGGGGATGAGGGCATTGGCGCCGATCAGGCAATTGCGCCCGATCACCGCGTTGTTCAAGATTGTCGCTCCCATGCCGATCAGCGAATTGTCGCCGATGGTGCAGCCGTGCAGGATCGCCTTGTGACCGATCGTGCAATTGCGTCCAATGGTGAGCGGTGAACCCATGTCCGTGTGCAGCACGCAGCCATCCTGCACATTGCTGCCTTCGCCGACCTCGATCCATTCATTGTCGCCGCGCAGCACCGCGTGAAACCACACGCTTGCATCTCGCAGCAGGCGGACCTTGCCGATCACATCCGCACTCGGCGCAATCCAGTACAGGCCCTCGCCCGGCAACGCGGGCGAAATGCCATCCAGTGTGTGAAGTGCCATCTTGCCCCTCAGGTGAGTCCGAACACCTGGGTGAGGATAAACACGCCCTGCATGAAGCTCCAGACCAAAGCGGCAGCGAGCACCGGAATGCCGACGAGCGGCCGGTCGATCAGGTCATCAAAGGCATCGAGCAGGATGGTGGTGGGCGCGGCGAAGACGATGGCCAGCACGCGGAGCGGCGTCAGCAGCGAGGGATTGGCATCGAATAGCCCGGCGAGCCGCGGCTCTTCGTCCGTGGCGATGGCCCAGACCGAACCAATGATGCCCGCCGAAACGAAACCCACGGCAATGGCAAACAGATACGCCGCATGCTGAACGTCCATGACGCAATCCCACACTCACGCGCAACTGTCCCACAACGGGACAGCGCATTTACACATGATTCAGGATTGCAAGATCAGGGCCGCAAGGCAAGCGGAGTGAACGGTGCCGGTGCGACCCCGCGCTTTCACGTTAACTGGAGAAACCGGCAGACGGCTTGGCCTCACGCCAAGCCCTACTCTTCGAGATCGAAATCGAGAATGGCCATGGAGAAGTTGTACGACAGTTCACCATCTTCCTCGTCGCGGAAGATGACGCCGATGAACTCGTCACCGATATAGACTTCACCTGAGTCCTTCTTCTGCGGACGGGCGCGCACGGAAAGGCCGGCGTTGTCGAATTTGGCACGCAGGAATTTCGTCAGCTTGGCAATTTCATCGGGCTTCAAGATCTGTGCTCCACAGGTTGCGGGGGCCGGGCTTAGACCTGATCCGCACCTTCTGCAACCGCATCAACTTGATGATCCATGGCCCGCGACGGTTCCTCGCAGCCGGCATAGCCGACGATCTTGGCGGGCACCCCGGCGACGGTGCGGTTGGGCGGCACATCATGCAGCACCACCGAGCAGGCGGCGATGCGTGAGCAATTGCCGATCTCGATGTTGCCCAGCACCTTGGCGCCCGCCCCAACGAGGACGCCGCGGCGGATCTTGGGATGGCGGTCTCCGGATTCCTTGCCGGTGCCGCCGAGCGTCACGCCCTGCATGATCGAGACATTGTCCTCGATGATGCAGGTTTCGCCGATGACGATGTCATGGCCGTGGTCGATCATGATGCCCTTGCCGATGCGCGCGGCGGGATGAATGTCGAGACTTGAGATCAGCGAGGAGCGGCTCTGCAGGAAATAGGCGAAGTCCTTGCGCCCCATTTCCCAGAGGCGGTGCGCCATGCGGTGCGTCTGCAGGGCCTGGTAGCCTTTGAAGTAGAGAAACGGATCAATGTAGCGGTGGCAGGCCGGGTCGCGGTCGAAGGTGGCAGTGAGGTCGGCCCGCGCCGAAAGCCCGATGTCGGGTTCGGCTTCAACGGCATCCTGGAAAGCATTGACGATGGTGTCGGAGCCCAGGTCGGCGCTGCCGAGGCGCTGCGCCAGACGATGGATCAAGGCCGATTCGAAGCTGTCGTGGGCCAGCAGCGAGGAATAGATGAATGCCCCCAGCGCCGGTTCCTGCGCCACGGCATCTTCCGCTTCCGTGCGCACACGGTTCCACACGGGATCGATCTTTTCGACAGGCTTGGTATTGACGTCACGGACCATGGTCGGGCTCCTCGGAAGCGCCAGTCTAGCATGAATTGGTTGATGTGGGGAGAAGGCTTGGGCGGCACAAGGGCATGAGGGTTAAGCCGTGGAACCTTCTGTTTGCTTGCCGGGCAAGACGCAGTTGCACCGCGCAGGGCTGCCATGCTCCTCGTCCCGCAGACCGGAACGGCGCCTCTGGCTGTTGACCCCGGCCTGTGCCCCGGCTTTATCTCGCAGTCCACCCCCCAACCCGAATTCAGGTTCCCATGCCCATCATCAACCGCGTTGCCGACCTGCACGATGAAATCACCGCCTGGCGCCACGACATCCACGAAAACCCCGAATTGCTGTTCGAGGTGCACCGCACTGCGGCCCTGGTGGCCGACAAGCTGAAAGCCTTCGGCTGCGATGAGGTGGTCACGGGAATGGGCCGCACCGGCGTCGTCGGCGTGATCAAGGGCCGCAAGCCGGGCGCGGGCAAGACCATTGGCCTCCGCGCCGACATGGACGCATTGCCGATCACGGAAACAACCAATGCGCCCTACGCCTCGAAAACACCGGGCCTGATGCATGCCTGCGGTCATGACGGCCACACCGCGATGCTGCTCGGTGCGGCGAAATACCTGGCGGAGACGCGCAATTTCGCCGGCACGGCTGTTGTGATCTTCCAGCCCGCCGAGGAAGGGGGCGGCGGCGCCGACGTGATGCTGAAGGACGGCCTGATCGCCCGCTTCGGTATCGAGGAGGTCTATGGCCTGCACAACATGCCGGGGATCGGGCTTGGACAGTTTGCCATCCGCCCCGGCCCCCTGATGGCGGCATCGGATGTGTTCGAAGTCACCATCGAGGGACGTGGCGGACACGCGGCGCGTCCCCATGCCTGCATCGATCCCGTGGTGACGATCAGCCATATCGTGACGGCCCTGCAGACAATCGCCTCCCGCAATGCCGACCCGCTGGATTCAGTCGTGGTGTCAGTGACGGCCATCGAAGCGGGCAAGGCTTCAAACGTCATTCCCTCGACAGCGCTGTTCCGCGGCACGGTCCGCACTCTGAAGGAGGAAACCCGCCACTTCGCCGCGCAACGCTTCAAGGAAATCGTCAGCGGCCTGGCTGAGACATTCAACTGCACGGCGGCGATCGACTACAGGTTCGGCTATCCCGTGACATCCAACCATGTCCGCGAAACGGACTACGCGATCAGCGTGGCGCGCGAGATCGTGGGCGAGACGAATGTCGATACCGCCACCATGCCGCTCATGGGTGCCGAGGATTTCGCCTACATGCTGAATGCCCGGCCCGGCGCCTATATCTTCCTCGGCAATGGCGACAGCGCGGGCGTGCATAATCCGGCCTATGACTTCAACGATGCAGTGATCCCGTTCGGCGTCAGCTATCTGGCGCGGCTGGTGGAAAAGGCCGCGTAAAGACCGGCATCACGTCGCTGAAAAACGCGGCGTGGTCTGGCTTTCCGCAAGGAACGCGAGCACCGCCTGCTTGTATCCCTTGTCGCCAACGGCGTTCATGTGGTTCCGCCCCGGCAGGGCAACGCCCCGGGCCGTTGGCATGAGGGCAACAAGGGGTGCGATGGGCCCGGCCACCTCGTCGGCATCGCCCGCCACCACCAGCACCGGAACGCGGATCTGGCCCAGCGCCTCCGGCTTGATCTTGACCCGCGTGGACCGGATGCAGGCCGCCAAGGCCCGCAAGTCACTTTTCGTGTTCTCGGCAAAGATGCGGAATGTCAGCGCACCCGGGTCGGTGACATCGGCGCGCGAGGGAGCCTCCAGCCCTTCTGCGATCGCCTCCGCTCCCGGCACCCCCGTCACCATGCCTTCGGCAAGCCCCGCAAAGACGACCCGCGAAACGCGTGAAGGATGATGCAACGTGAGGAAGGCCGAGATGCGCGCCCCCATGGAATAACCCATCACTGCCGCCTTTTCGATCTTGAGATGGTCGAGGAGGCGCTTGGCATCGTCGGCCATGATGGGAGAGGAATAGTCCGATTGTGCATAGAGCTTCTGGCTGTGGCCGTGGCCACGGTTGTCCAGCATGATCACGCGATAGCCGGCCTCGTGCAGCGTCCGTGCCCAGCCCGTCGCCACCCAGTTGACCTGATGGTTCGAGGCAAAGCCATGGATGAGCAGGACCGGTTCCCCGCTGCCGTGGGCGGGGTGGCTGTCGATGAAGGCGATATCCACGCCCGCCGAATTGAATTTTTGCATGGGCGCGAAGATATGCTATCCGCGCTTCTCGAAACAAGCCTCGGAGTTCGGACATGGCGTCTGGCGCAACACCTCATTTCCAAAACAGCATGGGCCTGGCGTCGATCGAGATCGGTGCCAAGGAGTTCATGTGCATTGGCTCCCTGCCCCCCTTTGACCACCCGCATGTGTTCCTCGACATGGGCGCGGCGAGCGAGATCATCTGCCCCTATTGCTCTACGCTCTACACCCACAACCCGCGCCTGGCGCTGGCCGCCGCGGTGCCTGCCGAAGCCGCCTGGCACGACAAGGCCGCCTGATCGCGACGGCCATGCCGCGGGCCCTCTCCCTGCCGGAAGCCCGCCGCATCGCCCTTGCCGCACAGGGCTTTGACCGCAAGCACCGCAGCCTGAAGCCCGGCCCCGGTGCGATTGCGCGCATGCTGGCACGCCTGCATCTGCTGCAGATCGACAGCGTGAATGTGCTGGTGCGCTCCCACTATCTGCCACTCTACTCCAGGCTCGGCGACTACGACCGGGCGGTCCTCGACAAGAGGACGCTGCAGGCCCGCGGCCGCGCCCTGTTCGAATGCTGGGCCCACGAAGCGAGCTTCGTACCCCTCGAACTTCACCCCCTCATGCGCTGGCGCATGCACCGCGCCCGCAACGGCGATGGCATCTACGTATCCATGGACCGCTTCGCGCGCGAGGAGCCGGACTTCCTGAAATCGACCCTCGGCTTCGTGGAAAGAAACGGCCCGACCCGCGTGCGCGACGTGCCCGAGGGCGGCAAGGGCGAGGGCGGTTGGTGGGGCTGGAGCAAGGGCAAGTTGGCGCTGGAGACCCTCTTCGACCACGGCCTCGTGACCGCCGCCCGCCGCGATGGCTTCGAGCGCATCTACGACATCCCCGAACGGGTGATCCCCGCGGAAACGCTGGCCCGCGAAACACCGCCGGAACGGGAGGCCTTCCGCCAGCTCATGTCGATGGCGGGGGTCGCCCTCGGCATCGGTACGGAGATCGACCTCCGCGACTATTTCCGCCTGCCCGTGGCTGATGCGAAAACGGCCCTCGCGGATTGCCTCGCCGACGGCTCGCTGGTTGAAACAGGCGTCGCCGGATGGAAGGCCCCGGCCTACATGTCGCGCGACGCAAGGGTGCCGCGCACCGCAGGCGGAACAGCGCTGCTCTCTCCCTTCGATCCCCTGTGCTGGAACCGGGACCGGGCTGAACGCCTGTTCGGATTTCACTACAGAATTGAACTCTATACACCTGAACACAAACGGAAATTCGGCTACTATGTGCTGCCGTTCCTGCACGGTGACAGGCTGGCGGGACGACTCTGCATGAAGGCGGATCGCGCCAACGGCACCCTTCTCGTCAACGCCGCCTATCGGGAAGAGGATGCCGACGCCACTGAAACCGCTCGCGTGCTCGCCCCCGAACTGCGGCTGATGGCGCAGTGGCTCGGTCTGCCGGAGGTGAAGGTGGGCCGCAGCGGAAATCTCGCCGCAGCACTCCGCAAGGTCAGTTGAGCAGCCCGCGATAGCGCTCGATAAAACCTGCCAGCGCCGTTTCAAGCGCATCGAAATCCGCGTCCGACAGCGTCAGGGCCAGCGCCATGAAACCACGTTCGGCCACGTAGATGCCGTGGTCGAGCAAATGGAAATAGGCCAGGCGCTTGAGGCGGATGTCCGCCTTCGCCGCATCCTCGGCGCTGCTGATCGCGCCGCCGAGCGGATGGAGCGTGAGCAGCGATCCCACCCCTGTCACCTGCATGGGCGCCTGGTAACGCATGAACATGTCGTTGAGCCGCGCCTTCAACGCTTCGCCCCGTGAGTTGTGAGCGACGCAGGCCTCGCGGGTATAAACCTCTGTCAGGCCCACGCGCCCCGCCGTCATGGTCAGGGTGTTGTTGTTGAACGTCCCCGCATGGGGCAACGGCCTTGCACTCGTTGGGTCGAACAGCGCCATGATGTCGGCTCGCCCACCGAAGCAGCCGAAACTCATGCCGCCGCCGATATATTTGCCGAGCGTCACCAGGTCCGGCCTGATGCCGGTCTTCGCCGCAAGCCCGCCGGGATGAAGCCTCGATGTCATCACCTCGTCGAAAATGAGCACGATGCCGCGCGCCGTGCATTCGCTGCGCAACATGGAGAGAAATTCCGCAGTCGCCGGAATGCAGCCACCGCCGCCCAGCATGGGTTCAAGGATCACGGCGGCAAGTCTTTCGCTATGCGCGGCGATCAGCGCGCGGGTTTCTTCCACCTTGTTGTAGTGACCCATCACGCACTCGAACGGCGCATTCACCGCCGAGGGACCCGAAGTGAAATAGAGCGTGCCACCATGGTAGCCGCCGAACATGGGCATGATCGCCGGACGCGCCGTGAAGGCGCGCGCCGCCGCGAGCGCCATCATGTTGGCTTCCGTGCCGGAATTGGTGAAACGCAAACGCTCCAGCGCAAAACGATCCGCCACGGCCTCCGCGAAGGCCACCTCGCGCACATGCTGCGCGCCGATATTGAGGCCCATGGCCAGCGCATCCTGCACCGCCGCCACCAGTTTCGGATGGGAGTGCCCGTAGATGCCGGCGGAATATTCCCCGACGTAGTCGATGTAGGAATGCCCGTCGATGTCGCTGAGGCGCGAGCCTTCCGCCTTCTCGATGCGGATGGGAAAGGGTTGCGAGAACAGCACGGTCCGCGTGTTGCCGCCGGGCATCACCGCCTTGGCCCGCTCGTGCATCGCCGCCGTCTTCGGCCGCTTCGAAACAAACCGGGCCACGGCCTCGGCCAATGCATCATCCACGCGGTTCATCATGACCCCCCTCAGTCTTCGTCCCCTGGCCTTGTCCTGGTTGCGCCAGGCGTAGCCCGACGGGCGAAGACTGGTGCGGGCCGTGGGACTCGAACCCACACGGGATTTCTCCCAACGGATTTTAAGTCCGTTGCGTCTACCATTCCGCCACGCCCGCAAAGCACATCCGCCCGCTGGGCGCATCTAGGCGCGCTTGTCCTTTCTTGACAAGGTCTTGTGGAAGTTGCGAACCTGCATCTCCTTGGGGGAAAGGAGCGTCATGATGGAGGTCTTGTCATTCGGCAATGCATTCGGGCATCTGTCGTACCTGCTCCTCGCGCTCTCCTATTGGCTGACCAGCATCTATTGGCTGCGTCTCGTGGCGGTGATCGGCCTGACGCTGGAGATCATCTATTTCTCCTACACTGGCGGAAACCTGATGGTGGGCATCACCTGGAGCGCGGTGTTCATTGCCATCAACCTCTTCCATCTCATCCTGCTCACCCGGGAACGGCTCAGCCTGCGCCTGCCCGAGGCCGATGCACCGTTGCTGCGCGAATCCCTCTCGGGCCTCAGTGATTTCCAGATCGCCAAACTGCTCCGCGCCGCCGACTGGAAGGACTACATGCCAGGCGATGTGCTGACCCGGCAGGATGCGCCAGTCGATGCGCTTTATTTTCTCTGCCGTGGCCGTGCCAATGTGGAAGTGAGTGGCAAGTTCGTCACCTATCTGGAAAAGGGTACCTTCATCGGCGAGATTGCCTATCTCACAGGCAACCCGGCTTCCGCGACCGTCACCATCGACGATCCCAGCCGCGTTCTCGCGTTCTCGAAGATGAAGATGGCGCGCGTCGTCGCCTCCGACGAACAGATCTCCGGCATCATGTACCAGTTGCTTGGCCGCGACCTTGCCATGAAGATGCGCCGCACCAACACGCGCCGCGTTCTCGATGATGATGATCCGACCCGTCTCTGATGCTCAGCGCACCAGCGCAATATAGGTCAGAAGCAGGTACGTGAGTTGATGCAGCATCTGGTCTGCGCTCAGTGACCACCAGAACTGCGGCACCACAGTCGTCCATCCCTGCCGGCGCACGATCTGTTCCTTGCTGAAATCGATGTGGTAGTGCAGCGCGCCATCGAGAAGAGCGAGGCCCAAGGCAGCGGGCGCCGCCAATCCAAACAGCAGCAATGTCACCAATGTGCCGACGCCATGGATGCTGGCGTGTGCCAATCCCAACGGACGGCCATAGTGCCCCTTGTCGCGCACCATCGCGGACGTCTGCAACGGACCATCGCAGATGAAATGCTTCACCTGAAACAGGACGAGCAGAAGGATCACGGTTTGTGCAAGGTTTTCGGGCATTCTTCCCCTTATCTAGGCACATCACCGCCTGTTGCCAACCCCGGAGGTTGCGGCTAAAGGTGAACTCCGGGGCCTACCATTAGTTCAGAATGACGTGACATGACCATGCGTCTTGCGTTGAATGCCCTTGTGGCAGCGGCGGTAATCACCCTTTCCTTCACAGCAGCACATGCAGCGGGCCAGATCGGCAAGGTCGTGGCAGTCGCGGGCGCTCCCTCGGCCTCTGGCCCCGGCGGCGATCGCAAGCTCAGCGCTGGTTCCTCGGTGTTCGAGGACGACAAGATCAGCGTGGGCGGCGGCGGTAATGCCCAGATCATCCTGAACGACAACACCCGGCTTGTGGTCGGACCAAGCTCCACGCTGGTCCTCGACCGCTTCCTGATGAAGGGCGGCAATAGCGCCCAGAAGGTGTCGATCAAGACCCTGCGCGGCACCTTCCGCTTCATCACCGGCCGCAGCGCCAAGAGCGCCTACGAGATCAGCACATCCAGCGCCACGATCGGCATTCGCGGCACGGGCTTCGACTTCTGGGACAAGCGCCAGTCAGGCGTTGCCGTGATGAACGGCCGCGTGAGCCTGTGCAGCGGCGGCCGTTGCGCAATCCTTGATGAACAGTGCGAGGTGGGCCGCGCCGGTGGCGGCACAGCAAAGGAACTGACCGGTGCCGATGCAGGCGCCGCGATCTTCAACAACTTCCCCTATATCGTGAACCAGTCGCCGTTGCGGTCGCAGTTCCGCCTGCCGATCAACCGCTGCCGCAATGCCATGGCCAAGGCCATGAACCCCGGCAACAATGGAACGCAGAACGATCCTCCGCCGGAACGCAATAACGACTGAGGATACACAGGCACGTGGCACGGACGCGCGGACGATGGAGGGCCACATGGCCCGTCATGATCGGCGTGGCCGTGCTGGCCGCCTGCACCGCCCTTCGCGCCACTGATCCCGGCCCCGTCTCCTCGTTGCGAGGTTCCGGCTTTGACTCGCTGCAGCGTCTCTGGCCCCGAAGCCTGGCGGAACCGCAGCCTGTCCGCATCGTCGACATCGACGAGGCATCACTCGCCGAAATAGGGCAATGGCCCTGGCCCCGCACAACGCTCGCCACCCTCACCGATGAGTTGATGGACATGGGCGCAGCCGCCGTGGCCTTCGACATGGTCTTCCCGGAACCGGACCGCATGTCGCCGCGCCGCGTGCTGGCTGCCGCCGCCGAACTGCCTGCCGTCCGCGATGCCGCCGCCACCATCGATCCGCAGAAACTGCCGGACAACGACGAGATCTTCGCAACGGCCGTGCGGGGGCGCCCCATTGTGCTATCCTTTGCGTCGTCGGGCGCGGGGCTTTCTCACACCGCGCCCCTGAAGGCAGGTTTTGCGCAGACCGGACTCGATGCACTCGGCGCGCCACCCCGCCTCGCAGGCATCACCACCAATATCCCTGTTCTGGATTCCGCTGCCGCCGGCATCGGCAGCATCAACATCTCGCTGGGACTTGATGAAGGCGTGGCGCGGCAGATTCCATTCCTGCTCAGCGACGGCACACGCATCTATCCATCGCTCGCTGCCGAAACGCTGCGCATCGCGCAAGGTGCCGACACGCTGCTCTTGCACGCCTCCGACGACACGGAGAACGCAATCGAATCGCTGGTGGTGGGCGACCTCGATATTCCCCTGTCCGAGACGGGCGCCTTCTATCTCTACTACCGGCCCGATCCGCGCGACCTCTACGTCTCCGCTGCGAAAGTGCTGTCCGGCAAGCAGCGCGAAGACCTGCGCCCGTTGATCGAAGGCCATGTGGTCCTCGTCGGCACGTCCGCCGTCGGGCTCCTTGATGTCCGCACCTCCGCCCTGGGCGAAACCGTGCCCGGCGTATCGGTTCATGCGCAAGCGATCGAACAGGTGTTGAGCGGCACCTTCCTCACACGGCCAGAATGGGCGGCCGGGGCGGAGCTCCTGGGAGTGCTCGCCGCCGGCCTGGCGCTTTCCGCCCTCACGGTCATGTTGCGGCCACGTGAATCGCTCCTCACCTTTGCGGCATTGGCAGCATCGATCATCGCGGGCGTGCTGATCGCCTTCCGCTGGGGTGGCCTGCTCTTCGATGCGACCTATCCCCTGCTCGCCCTCACGCTGGCCTTCCTCGCCAGCATCGCCTTCAAGCTGATGGTGACGGACCGTCAGGGCCGCCAGTTGCGGGGCGCCTTCGCGCAATACGTGGCGCCTGCTGTCCTCGCAGAGATCGAGAACAATCCCGAAAGCCTGAAGCTCGGCGGCGAGATGCGCGACGTGACCGTGATGTTCGTCGACATCGAGAACTTCACCCCGCTTTCGGAGAAGCTCGATCCCGTGAGCCTCGTCTCGGTCGTGAACCGCCTGCTGGACGTGGGCAGCAAGGCCATCCTCGCCGAGCAGGGCACCATCGACAAGTATATCGGCGACGCCATCATGGCCTTCTGGAATGCGCCCATTCCGCTGGAAGACCACCAGTACCATGCGGCTCGTGCCGCCCTTGCCATCCGCCGCGCGGTCGCCGCCCTCAACGACGATCCCGCCATGCATGCCCTGCTGGAAGAACGCGGCGCGCCACGACTCGCGGTGCGGGTGGGAATCGCCAGCGGCCCGGCCTGCGTCGGCAACATGGGCTCGGCGGAGCGGTTCGACTATTCCGTGCTGGGCGAAACGGTCAACACGGCTGCGCGCACCGAGGCCACCTGCAAGTCCATCGGTCATGATGTTGCGATTGCCGGAGATTTGCTGGGCCGCACATCTTCGCTCGCCACCCTCTACGCCGGAAGCCTGCCGATGAAGGGTAAGTCCCGCCCCCAACCTGTGCACATTGTCCTCGGCGACGAGGCACACGCCACCGCCCCGCACTTTCAGCAGTTTCGCAAGACCTACAACGAACTCATTGATCTGATGGTGAAATCAGGGGGCAAGAAACTGCCGGCTGCCCGCCTTGCCCTGTTCGAGGAACTGGCCGCCCAGCACCCCACGCTGGCCCCCTATTTCGACAGGTTGGTACACCGCCGGGACGATTTCACGTCTTCCGTCGATTGAACGTCAGGCCGTCGCCCGCTCCCGGATCGGGGGCGCAAACTGCAAGTCCATGTCCCACGGCAGGTAGATCCAGGTGTCCTGGCTCACTTCGGTGACAAAGGTATCCACCAGCGGACGTCCCGACGGCTTGGCATAGACGGTGGCAAAATGGGCCTGGGGCATCATTTCGCGGACAATCTTGGCCGTGGCCCCGGTATCCACCAGGTCATCGACGATGAGCACGCCCTTGCCCTTGTCGTCGCCGCTGATGTCGCTGGCGACATTCTTCAAAACGCTGATTTCGCCTTGCTTGTCATAGTCATAGGACGCGACGCACACGGTCTCGACCACCCGGATGCCCAGTTCGCGCGCCACCACGGCAGCCGGAACAAGTCCGCCCCGGGTGACTGCAACCACGGCCCGAAATGGACCCGCAGCCGACAGGCGCCAGGCAAGCGCCCGCGCATCGCGGTGGAACTGGTCCCAGGACACCGGAAAACTCTTCTGCCACTTCTCGTCCATGATCACCCCTCGCTCCCTCACGACACCTGCTGGCAGGCTTTATGCATTGTCGCCGGAACCTGTTCAATGGCAACGGTTGGGGAAAGGTTTGTTTCACTCTTTTGCGGGTACAACCGGTCACTCATTCTCCTTCCGGCAGGCGGCACATGATCGAACATTTGATGAAGGCCATGGAAACGGCGGGCGTCGAGGCGCTTGCGGTGACCCTCCCCGAAGCTGTCGTCATGGAAGCCACGCTGCCCCTGCTCCGCGCATGGAACTGCAAGCGCACGGACGTGGTGGGCAAAGGCCTGCATAAGGCCGGTGCCGGCACGCTGTCGGCCCGCCACCTGCCCCAGGCTGCAGGCGAGGATGTCCAGCACATCGAGGTCTCGTATCTTCATCCCTTGGGCTCGGCCATCCGCAAGGTCTTCTCCGCACAGAAATGGGAAGAGAACGGAACCGAGTTCTATCTGCTGACGACGAAGGCCCTGGATGCCAGCACCGCCCAGTTGGCCCTGCAAAACGAGAAGCGCCTCTCGCTCGCCCTCAAGTCTGGCGGCTATGCCGTGTGGGACTACAACTACGAAACGGGCGAGACTTACAATTCGCCGGAGATGTTCGAGATCTTTGGTCACAAGGTGGGGGAGCACAACCTCAACTTCCTGAGCTTCAACGACCTCATCCACCCCGAAGACCGTGACAAGACCATCGACGACAAGGTGCGCAAGGCCCCCTTCGGCGCCGACGTATTCCAGACTCGCTACCGGGTGAAGACATCCGCCGGGAAATACGTGTGGATCGAATCCCTCGCCGGCGTCATCCGCAATCCGGCCGACGGCCGCCCGATGAAGTGCATCGGCCTGTGCCGCAACATCGATGAGCAGATGGTGGCGCTGGAGCGTCTCAAGGTCTCCGAGCGCAATTTCAAGCGCACCCAGTCCGCCGCGCGCCTCGGCAGTTTCGCGTTGCGCAATGAATCCGGCGTGTCCCGCCTCTCGCAGGAGATGGCGGCGCTGATCGGCCTGGCCGACGCCATGATCCATCCCAACCTCAAGACCTTCATCGGCATGATCGAGCCGGGCGACCGCGAGAAGTTCTGCGAAGCATTGGAACTCGCCAAGATCGGCACTGCCATCAAGAATCTCGAAATCGCCGTGAAGGACAAGGACGGCGAGATCGCGCACTTCGAAGTCAGCATGGAACCGGAGCGCGACGACAAGGGGAACGTCGAAGGCGTGTTCGGCTGCTGCCAGTGTGTCTCCGAGCGCAAGGCGCTGGAGAAGCGCTTCCACCAGGCCCAGAAGATGGAAGCCGTGGGCCAGTTGACGGGTGGCATTGCCCACGACTTCAACAACCTTCTCATGGTGGTGATGGGCAACTTGCAGCTCGTGGAACAACTCGTCCGCAACGACGAGCGCGCCCTGAAGCGCATCCGCGCCGCCATCGACGCTTCGGAAAAGGGCTCCGAACTCACCCGCCGCATGCTCGCCTTCTCGCGCCAGCAGACCCTGCAAAACAAGGAAGTGACGCTCAACGACCTGCTTTTCTCCATGCAGGACATGCTGCAACAAGCGCTCACGGCGATCGTCAGTCTCAAGATCATTCCGGGCGACGAACTGTGGTCCATCAAGGTCGACAAGACCATGCTGGAAACGGCAATCCTCAACCTCGCCATCAACGCCCGCGATGCCATGCAGCCGAAGGGCGGCAGCCTCATCATCGAAACCTCCAACCGCAAGCTCGACAACACCTACTGCGCCGAACATGAGGAAGTGATCCCCGGCGACTACGTCGAGATTTCCGTGACGGACACCGGCTCCGGCATGACGGCGGACATCATGGAAAAGGTCTTCCAGCCGTTCTTCACCACCAAGGGCCCGGAAAAGGGTTCGGGCCTCGGCCTCTCCATGATCTACGGCTTCGTCAAGCAGTCCAACGGTCACATCAAGATGTATTCGGAAGTGGGCCACGGCACCACGGTCAAGATCTACCTGCCGCGCCTCAGCGGTTCCGCCAAGGACATCACCCCGAGCCTGCCCACCGACCTGCAGGCCCAGTTGCAACGCGAACTCGGCTCCTTTGGGGCCAAGCCTGCTGAAATGGTGACAGCCAGCGCCAAGAAGCAATTGGTGCTGGTGGTCGAGGACAATCCTTCAGTACGCGACGTGGCAGCAGCCATGATCGAGGAAATGGGCTTCGACGTGATCACCGCATCCGATGGTCACGAGGGTCTGAAACTCATTACCGAACGCCGTGACATCGACCTTGTGCTTTCCGACGTCATCATGGCCGGCGGCATGAATGGCCCTGAACTGGCGGTAAAGGCCATGAAGGTCAGGCCCAAGTTGAAAATCCTCTTCATGTCCGGCTACGCCCCCGGCTCCGTCCGCCAGATGCAGGACCTGCCGGACTCGATCGAACTCGTGAACAAACCCTTCACCCGCAACGACCTCACTGAAAAGGTACGCAAAGCGCTGGTGGCGTGAGCCAAGTGTCCGCTTGCCAGACAGGTTCGAAAAATCCGGGAGAGGGTTAGGCCTCGCTCCAGCCCCGCGCCTTTCCAGCCTTGAAGAGCGTCTCGGCGGCGGCTTTCACCGCTTCGGTGGCGGCCATGAGTGCCGCTTCGTCACGGCCGCGGATGACGAGGTTCGTGGCAAAGCCGCCTGCGCCTTCGAACGGATAGGAGCCGAGCGACAGCATCGGATAGGCGTCCTGCACCTCCTTCAGCGGCTTGGCGACGTCGCCTTCGCCGCCCTCGAAGCGGATGGTGCGGCTGAGCACCGGCGCACCGCGTGAAAGGGCGGGCGCGATTTCGTCCATCATGGCGTTCATCACCTTGGGCACGCCGGCCATCACGAACACATTCTCCATGCGGAAGCCTGGCGCCTTCGACACAGGATTGATGATAAGCGTCGCACCATGGGGCACACGCGCCATGCGCATACGGGCCTCGTTCGCCTCGCGGCCGATCTCCTTGAAAAAGGTCTCCAGGATATTCACCGCTTCCGGATGGTGCGAGATGCCCACCCCGAAGGCCTTGGCGATGCAATCCGCCGTGATGTCGTCATGGGTGGGACCAATGCCCCCGGTTGTGAACACGTAGGTGTAGCGCGCCCGCAAGGCATTCACCGCCTCCACGATGGCCACCTCGTCATCCGCCACCACGCGTGCCTCCAGCAGATCAATCCCCAGTGCCGTCAGGTAATCCGCGATGAAGCCCAGGTTCTTGTCCTTGGTGCGGCCCGAGAGCACTTCATTGCCGATCAGCAGAACAGCGGCGGTGGGGGCGGCATCAGACATCGGGAAACCTCGTGAATAGGCTGGACATATCTCACCACGCATGATTGCTGTCAAAACATGAAGCTCAATACGCCTCTCATTCCCGCCACGCTGTTGCGCCGCTACAAGCGCTTCCTTGCCGATGTACGGCTGGCGACGGGTGAACACGTGACGGCCACCTGCCCCAACACCGGCACCATGCTGGGCCTGAACGAGCCGGGCATGCAGGTGTGGCTCTCCCGCTCCAGCAGCCCCACGCGAAAATACGCCCACACCTGGCACCTGGCCGAGAAGCCCGGCATCGGACTCGTCGGCATCGATACAAGCCTCCCCAACCGCATTGCGGAGGAAGTCATCACCGCGGGCGCCATTCCGGAACTTGCCGGCTACGCCTCGCTCCGCCGCGAGGTGCGCTACGGCAGCAACAGCCGCATTGACCTGCTGCTGGAGGGCGAAGGTCGCGCGCCCTGCTATGTCGAGGCCAAGAACGTAACACTGATCCGCCAGTCCGGCCTCGCCGAGTTCCCGGATTGCGCCACCGCCCGCGGCACGAAGCATCTCGCCGAAATGTCTCAGATGGTGCGCGCCGGCCACCGGGCCGTGATGCTCTACGTGATCCAGTGCGCCAATCCCGACCGCTTCGCCCTGACGCCCGATCTTGATCCCATCTATTTCAATGCCTTCCGCGCCGCCCGAAAGGCAGGGGTTGAAGCTCTGGCCTTCACCTGCCATGTGAGCCTTGACTCCATCAGCCTCAAGGCACAGGTTCCGGTCATCGATCCATCATGAATACACGCACCGAAGAACAACCGCGCATCCGCCTCCACAAGCCGGAGCATTTTGAAAAAATGCGCAAGGCGGGTCATCTCACGGCGCAACTGCTCGACATCCTCGTCGAAGCAGCAAAGCCGGGTGTGACCACGGCGGCGCTGGACCGGATTTGCGTGGAGTTCGCCCATGACAACAACGCCATTCCCGCCACCATTGGCTATCGTGGCTACAAATATGCGCTTTGCACCTCCATCAACCATGTGGTCTGCCACGGCATGCCAAATGACAAACCGCTGATCGAGGGCGACATCGTCAACATCGACGTCACCCTGATCGTCGACGGCTGGTATGGCGACACGAGCCGCATGGTGAACATCGGCAACGTCTCCCGCGCCGCCGAACGGCTGGTGGAGATCACCTATGAGTGCCTGATGCGCGGCATCACCGCCGTGCGGCCGGGCGCGCACCTGGGCGACGTTGGACATGCAATCCAGTCCCACGCCGAAGGGCAGCGCTGCTCCGTGGTGCGCGACTTCTGCGGCCACGGCCTTGGACAGGTATTCCACGACCACCCCAACGTACTGCACTATGGCCGCCCCGGCGAGGGCGTGCTGCTCAAGCCGGGCATGTTCTTCACGATTGAGCCGATGATCAACCTCGGCAAGCCGCATGTGAAGGTGCTCTCAGACGGCTGGACCGCCGTGACGCGTGACCGCTCGCTCTCGGCCCAGTTCGAGCATACGATTGGCGTCACCGAGACGGGATGCGAAATCTTCACGCTCTCCCCCAAGGGGCTTCATTGCCCGCCTTATAAATTCTGAGCCATGGCGAAGGGTTTCGGGGAGGCGCAGGGCGAAGTGCCGGATCATCTCGGCCACCGCGAGCGCCTGCGCGAACGTTTCCGCACAGGTGGTGCGGCGGCCCTGCCCGACTATGAACTTCTTGAACTCGTGCTGTTTCGCACCAATGCCCGTGGCAACACCAAGCCCATCGCCAAGGGCCTGATCGCCCGCTTTGGAACATTTGCCGAGGTTCTGGGCGCCGAGCCCGAACGGCTGATGGAGGTTGAAGGCGTGGGCGCCGCCGTGGCGCAGGACCTGAAGCTGATCCAGGCCGCATCCCTCCGCCTCGCGCGAGGTGAGGTGATGCACCGTCCGCTCCTCGCGTCATGGAAAGCCATCGTCGACTATTGCCGCGCCGCCATGGCCTTCGAGACGCGCGAACAGTTCCGCATTCTTTTCCTCGACAAGAAGAACCAGTTGATCGCCGATGAGGTTCAGCAACAGGGTACGGTGGACCACACGCCCGTCTACACGCGCGAAGTCATCAAGCGTGCGCTGGAACTGGCATCGACGGCCATCGTGCTGGTGCACAACCACCCCTCGGGTGATCCGACGCCCTCACTGGCTGACATCGACATGACGAAAAAGATCATTCAGGCCGGCGAGAAACTCGGCGTGCTCGTGCATGACCATCTCATCATCGGCAAGAAGGACCACGTCAGCTTCCGTTCGCTGCAGTTGATCTGAGGGCAAGGCCGCCGCCCCTCATCCACCCTTGCGCAACGCGTCCAGCGCCTCGGGCGTATCCGCATCCATGAGCACGCCGGGATCATCGACCGCGATTTCGACCGCCTCCGGTTTCAGGTCGCCGATCAAAGCGCGTGCACCCTTGTCGCCCTTCAGCGCCATGAGCCGCGGGAAATGCTCCCGGCCCCACAGCACCGGGTTGCCGAACTGGCCCTGATAGGTCGGCGCGATGATGCTGCGATGTTCAGTGGGATTGAAGGCTGCGATCATCTTGTTGATCGTGGAAGCCTGCACCCGCGGCATGTCCCCCAGGCAAATCAGCACCGCATCGCTGTTGCCCGCCGCGGCGATCCCTGCGCGGATGGAAGTGGAGAGGCCTTCGGCAAAGTCCGGGTTGAAGACGCCGCGCACCCCCGGCGGCAGCAGCCGCGAGATGGCGTCGGCGTCCCGGCCCAGCACCACGATCACATCATCAGCCTGCGCCGCACCCACCTGCGCCAATGTCGCCGCGATCAGCGGCGCACCATGATAATCCGCGAGCAACTTGTTGGCGCCCATGCGCGACGAGAGCCCTGCCGCCAGCACCAGCGCAGTAACCTTCGGCGCCTCGGGAATATGGCCCTTGCCTTCGCGCGGTGTGGGCCGCGAGGGAATTTCGGCAAGCAACCCGCCGGCCCCCATGTCCATGACATCCGATGGCGTGACCGCGAGGCCCGCCACCACGCGCTCCAGCACCCAGTCGAAGCCGTTCACCTTCGGCGAACGCGCGCACGATGGAACGCCAATCACGGGCGTGTCGCCCACCCGCGCAAGCATCAGCAGGTTGCCGGGGTCCACCGGCATGCCAAGATGCAGCACCTCACCGCCAGCCTCCGTGACGCCAGCGGGAATGACATCGCCCCGGTCCACGATGGCCGAGGCGCCCATCACCAGAATGGGAGAGCGGCCCTCACCAGCGGCGCGTGCGATTTCCCGCGCCACTTCAGCGGAGTGGTGATCAACCAGAACCGTGGAAGCCAGCGCCGCGCCCATCGCCGCAAGCCTGTCCCGCATCACGCTCTCACTCTTGCCGATGAGATTGTCCTTTGTCTGGGGCAAACGGGTGAGGATGAGCGCGGCGTAGTGCGGCTGAAAGGCCTTTACCTGCAACACGGGCGCTCCCGACAATATGGCGAGCGCCTTCACCAGCACCGGACGTGGTACGGCAAATGGAATAACCTTCACCGTCGCCACCATCTGACGCGGCGTTACGCGCGCATGATTGGGCAGCGTCGCAATGGTGAGGCTTTCATGCAGATGATTGATGGCGCGGAGCCGCGCCTCGTCGAATACCACAAGCCCGCTCACCACGGCATGGAGATTGGCCCGGCCCGTGAAAGGTTCTTGCGCCTTCGCGCCCTCACCGCAGAGCGCCAATGCGATCTGCCGGGCCGCGTCGTCTTCCGGCACATCGTCCGCGCCGAGGCGCGCTGCGGTGACGGAGAGATGACCCGCTGCCTTCAGAACAGCAACATCCGACTGAGACAGCACGCGGCCCTTCTTGAACATGCCATCCGCATGGCGCACGCCATGGGCCAGGATGGCGCCCACGGCCTCATCCAGGGGCGTGTCGCCGAAGATCATCCGAGCCTCAGCGACTTGGTCATCTCGGCCATGATGGAGATGGCGATTTCCGCAGCACCCATGGCTCCGATGCTGAGGCCGATGGGCCCATGGATGCGGGCCAGGGCCGCCTCGCCCAGGCCGCGCGCCTTCAGGCGTTCCACGCGCGACGCTTGCGTCTTCCGCGAACCCAGCGCACCCACGTAGAACACCTCGGATGTGAGCGCCAGCGCAAGCGCCGGATCATCAATCTTCGGATCATGGGTGAGCGCCATGAACGCGGTGCGCGCATCAAGGCCGATCTGCGGAATGATTTCGTCCGGCCATTGCGCATGCAGTTGGATGTCGGGGAAGCGCGCACCCGTGGCGAAGGCACCGCGCGGATCGACGACCCAGACGTCATAGCCCGCGGCCTTGGCCATGGGGATCAGCGCCTGCGCAATAAGCACCGCACCCGTGATGACGAGACGAAGTGGCGGATTGTGCACGGTGACGAAAACTTCGCCCTGCCTCGGTGCGTTCCACGCCTGACTTGTCGAAGCGGAAGGCCGCATCGAGAATGCCGGCCAGTGGATCCCCTCCTGCATCCGACCGCGCCACCATGCGCTGTGCGCCCGTGGCAAGGTCCGTCACCACGGCCACAGGTCGCCGTGCCTCTTTGGCCTCGAGAACCTGCCTGAGAAGGTCCGGCGTCATTTCACGGCTTCCACGAGAATCCGGATCTTGCCGCCGCAGGCGAGCCCCACCTGCCAGGCTGTTTCGTCGGCGACGCCGTAGCTCAGTACCTTGTGCTGGCCGGTGGAAATGGCGTCTTGCGCGGCGGTGATCACGTCGCCTTCCACGCAACCGCCGGACACCGCGCCTTCGAAATTGCCATCGCCATCGACCACAAGCTGGCTGCCCACCGGTTGCGGCGCCGAACCCCAGGTTTCGATGACCGTGGCAATCGCCACCTTGCGGCCTTCCGCCAGCCAGGCCCCTGCCGTTTCAAGCGCATTCATGTCAGTCTTTCCCGTTCATCCAACGCTTCGGATCATGGGCGGCGCGGCGGGGATCCGCAAGCGTCTCTGCCAGGTCCGCCAGGCTGTTCAGGCTGTGTACCGGGCGGAATTCATCGACGAATGGCATGATGGTGCGAATGCCGCTGGCCCGCGCCTCGAACCCATCATAGCGCAGCAGCGGGTTGAGCCAGACGATGCGCTTGGCGGCGCGGCGCAGGCGCTGCATCTCCTCCTTCAGCATGCCCACGTCCTCGCGGTCCAGGCCGTCCGTCATCAGCAGCACATGGGCACCCTGACCCAGCACCCGGCGGCCCCACTTGAAATTGAACTCATGCAGAGCGGTGCCGATGCGCGTGCCGCCTGACCAGTCTTTCACCGCGGCGGATACCTTCAGCATGGCATCGTCGATGTCCTTGCGGCGCAGTTCACGCGTGATGTTGGTGAGCCGCGTGCCGAAAAGGAACACCTGCACCCGGTCGCGGTCGTTGATCAGCGTGTGCAGGAAATGCAGGAACATGCGGCTGTAGTTGGAGCACGAGCCTGAAATGTCACAGAGGATGACGAGCGGCGGCTCGCGCCATTTCCGCTCCTTGCGCGCCAGATCGACCACCTGTCCTCCGGCGTGAATGGCCCCGCGCAGGGTGCGCCGCATATCGATGCGCCGTCCCGCATGCGAGGCCTTGAAGCGCCGCGTGCGCACTTCGATCCGTGTCAGCCTGATCTTGCGCAAGGCCTGCTTTGCCTGCGCCTGCTCGGCAACTGTCATCTGCTCGAAATCCTTGGCGCGCAGAATTTCATTGGCGGAGGACGTGAACGTCGCCTCGACTTCCAGCTCTTCCTTCCTGGGCGCTTGCCGGTTGGTGATCTCCGCCTTGTCGAACATCGCTTCGGCCAAACGTCGGAAGCCCGCCTGCTTGCGGTTCTCATGCGGCTTGCGGGCGATCTGCGTGTACATGAGCTGCATGAGCTGCTGCAGCATCTTCGGCTTCTTCCAGAACACATGGAAGGCCTGGTCGAACACCTCCCGCTGTTCGCGACGCTTCACGAACACCGCATGCAGCATCCAGTAGAAGTCCTCGCGCCGCTGCAGCGGACCCGCCATGGCGGCATCAAGCGCATCCAGCACGCTCCCCGGCCCCACCGGAATGCCGGCTTCGCGCAGCACCCGCGCGAAATGCATGATGTTCTCCGCGAGTTTGCCAGTCAGCTGGCGGTTCGAGTTGGCGGGGGCAACAAACATGCCTGTCTCACACCGAACCCATCAGCCGCAGTTCTTCCTTCACCTGATCGAGGATGCGCTTGGCTTCGGAACCTTCCATCCGGGCGATGTCGTCCTGGTATTTGAGCAACACACCCAATGTGTCGTTCACCGTTTGCGGGTCGAGCGCCACGCAATCCAGTTCATGCAGGGCCGAAATCCAGTCCAGGGTTTCGGCAACGCCAGGCGACTTGTAGAGATCGCCACCCTTGCGCAGCGCCTGCACGAAACCCACCACTTCCTTCGCCAGTTGCGCCGAGGCCTTGGGCCGCTTGGCCCGCAGGATCGCCACCTCGCGGCGGGCATCCGGATACCCGACCCAGTGATAGAGGCAGCGCCGCTTCAGGGCATCATGCACTTCGCGCGTGCGGTTGGAGGTGATGATGACGATGGGCGGCTCCTGCGCCTTCACCGTGCCGAGCTCCGGAATGGTGACCTGGAAGTCCGACAGCACTTCGAGCAGGAAGGCCTCGAAGGCCTCGTCGGTGCGGTCCAGTTCGTCGATGAGCAGGACCGGAGCGCCGCCACCCCCCGACTCGAGTGCCTGCAGCAGCGGCCGCTTGATGAGGAAGCGCTCGGCAAAGACATCCGACCCCAGCCGCTCCCGGTCGATCCCGCCCGAGGCCTCCGCCAGCCGGATTTCGATCATCTGTGCAGGGTAGTTCCATTCGTAGACGGCGGACGACACATCCAGCCCTTCATAGCATTGCAGGCGAATGAGCTTGCGGCCCAGTCCTTCCGCCAGGACCTTGGCAATCTCCGTCTTGCCAACCCCCGCCTCCCCTTCCAGGAACAAGGGCCGCCCCATTTTCAGCGCGAGAAAAACGACCGTGCCAAGATCACGCCCCGCCACATAGTCACGCGATTTCAACAAATCGATGGTGTCGTCGATGGTTGCGGGTACGGGCTTCGTCATCGGTTCACGGACTCCTGTCACCGATACGTCCGTCGCCGGACTCCGGTCGCCTGCATATAACAAAAAACACCCGCCAACCGGAGTCAGCGGGTGTTGCTCCTGTCGGTCGAATTACTTTGCCGCGGCCAGCGCGCGCTTGGCCATGACAGAGATCAAGTGGGCCCGGTACGCGGCGGAGCCGTGCATGTCGCTGTTCAAGCCGCGCGGCTTCACCGCGATTCCGGCCAGTGCATCAGCCTTGAACGACTTCGAAAGCGCCGCCTCCATGTCAGCCTGGCGGAACACGCCGGGGCCGGCACCTGTCACGGCGACCCGCGCCTTGCCGTCCTTGCCCTGCGCCACATAGACGCCGACCATCGCATAGAGCGAGGCCGGGTTCGGAAACTTGGCATAGCCGGACTTGGCCACGAGCGGGAATTCAACCGCGGTGACGACTTCATCATCCTTCAGGGCCGTGGAGAACATGCCGGTGAAGAACTTGTCCGCCGGGATCTTCCGCGCGCTGGTGTGGATGGTGGCACCCAGCGCCAGGCACGCCGCGGGATAATCCGCCGCCGGGTCATTGTTGGCGATGGAACCGCCGATCGTGCCGCGGTGGCGCACATGGGGGTCGCCGATGCCCCCCGCCAGCGCCGCAACGCCGGGAATGGCCTTCTTCAGCGCCTTGTCGGAGGCAACGGCGGCATGTGTGGTGCCTGCCTGGATGACCACGGACTTCGCACCCACCTTCACGCCTGCGTTCTTCAGGCCTGAAAGATCGATGATGTCAGTGGGGGCGGCCAGGCCCTGCTTCATCGTCGGAAGAAGCGTGTGCCCTCCCGAGAGAAACTTGCCGTCTTTGGCCTTCTTCATCAGCTTGACAGCGTCTGCCACCTTGCTGGGACGGTGATAGTTGAAGTTTTCCATGTCTCTGTTTCCCGTCCTTATTCCGCAGCCTTCTTGAGACCCTGCACCGCATTCCACACTGCTTGTGGCGTGGCGGGCATGGCGATGTCGCGAATGCCAAGGGCATCCGTGACGGCGTTGATCACCGCCGGCGGCGAACCGATGGCACCTGCCTCGCCGCAGCCCTTCATGCCCATGGGATTGGTCGGGCAAGGCGTGCAGGTGAAGCCGAGGTTGAACGTCGGCACGTCGGCCGCGCGCGGCATGCGGTAGTCCATGTAGGACCCCGTCAGCAGCTGGCCCGAGGACTCGTCATAGACGCAAGCCTCCGCCAGCGCCTGGCCGATGCCCTGCGCGATGCCACCGTGCACCTGGCCTTCCACGATCATGGGATTGATCAGGTTGCCGAAGTCATCGACGCACGTGTAGTTGGCAACGGCCGTGACGCCCGTGTCCGGATCGATTTCGACTTCGCAGATGTGCACGCCGGCCGGGAACACGAAGTTCGCCGGATCGTGGAACGCACTTTCCTTGAGGCCGGGCTCGATTTCGGCGGAGTTGAACTTGTGGGCCACATAGGCCGCAAGTGCCACCTCGCCGAACGCCATCTTCTTGTCGGTGCCCTTCACGGCGAAGGAACCGCCCTTGAACTCCACGTCATCGACGGAAGCCTCCATGACGGCAGCCGCGACCTTCTTGGCCTTGGCCTCGATCTTGTCGAGGGCCTTGGAGATCGCATGCATGCCCACCGCACCCGAACGGGAGCCATAGGTGCCCATGCCGAATTGCACCTTGTCGGTGTCGCCATGCACGACCGAGACGCTGTTGATGTCAACGCCCAGACGGTCGGAGACCAGCTGCGCGAAGGTCGTTTCGTGTCCCTGGCCGTGGCTGTGCGATCCGGTGAGGATTTCGACCGTACCGACCGGGTTGACGCGGACTTCCGCCGATTCCCAAAGGCCGACACCGGCACCCAGCGAACCGATGGCCGCCGAAGGGGCGATGCCGCAGGCTTCGATGTAGGCGGAATAGCCGAGGCCGCGCAGCTTGCCATTCTTGGCCGAGGCCGCCTTGCGGGCTGCGAAGCCCTTCACGTCGGCCATTTCCTGTGCCTTGCGCAGCGAGGCATCATAGTCGCCCGCGTCGTAGCACATGATCACCGGCGTCTGGTGCGGGAACTGCGTGACGAAGTTCTTCCGGCGGAATTCGGCCGGGTCCATCTTCAGTTCGCGCGCTGCCGTTTCAACGAGCCGTTCGACGACATAGGTCGCCTCCGGACGCCCTGCTCCGCGATAGGCATCCACCGGCGCGGTGTTGGTGTAGACCGCGTCGACTTCCGCATAGATGCTCGGGATGTTGTATTGGCCGGAAAGCAGCGTGGCGTAGAGATAGGTCGGCACGCAGCTGGAGAAGGTGGAGAGATAGGCACCCATCGACGCGATGGTATGCACGCGAAGGCCCGTGATCTTGCCGGACGAGTCCATTGCAAGCTCTGCCTTGGTCACATGGTCGCGGCCATGCGCGTCGGCAAGGAAGCTCTCGGTGCGTTCAGCCGTCCACTTCACCGGGCGGCCACCCACGCGCTTCGACACCCAGACGCAAACCACTTCTTCCGCATAGATGAAGATCTTGGAGCCGAAGCCGCCGCCCACGTCCGGTGCGATCACGCGCAGCTTGTGCTCCGGGCAAAGGCCGTGGAACGCCGAAATGACGAGGCGTGCCACATGCGGGTTCTGGCTCGTGGTGTAGAGTGTGTAGGCCTCCGATCCCGTGTCATAGGAACCAATCGCGGCGCGCGGCTCCATGGCGTTGGGAATGAGGCGGTTGTTGACGATGTCGAGCGTGGTGATGTGCGCGGCGTTCTTGAAGGCCGCGGCAGTGTTGCCTTCATCACCGATCGACCAGTTGTAGACGCGGTTGTCAGCGGCAACGTCGTGGACCTGCGCCTTGCCGGCCATCGCCTTGCCGGCGTCCACGTTGTGCGGCAGCACGGCGTATTTCACGTCAACGAGAGCCGCGGCCGCCTTGGCCTGCTCTTTCGTCTCGGCAACGACCACGGCCACGTGGTCGCCCACGTAACGCACCTTGCCGTCCGCGAGGATGGGATGGGGGCCCGCCTTCATGGCGGAACCATCCTTCGAGGTGATCGCCCAGCCGCAGATGAGGCCGCCGATCTTGTCTTCCTTCACGTGTTCGCCAGTGAACACGCCGAGCACGCCGGGCATGGCCGCGGCTTTCTTCGTGTTGATCGACTTGATGGTGGCATGGGCGTGGGGGCTGCGCACGAAATAGGCGTAGCTCTGCGCCTTCATGTTGATGTCGTCGGTATACTGGCCCTTGCCCGTGAGATACCGCTGGTCTTCCTTGCGCTTCACTGAAGCGCCAACTCCGGTTCCGGTCATGACAGCGTTCTCCCTTACATGTTCTCGGCGCCGGCCTGCACGGCCTTGACGATGTTGTGATAACCGGTGCAGCGGCAGATGTTGCCATCGAGGCCATGGCGGATCGTATCTTCATCCAGCTTCTTGCCCTCGCGCTTCACGAGGTCGATGGCGGACATGACCATGCCCGGCGTGCAGAAGCCGCACTGCAGGCCGTGGTGTTCGCGGAAGGCTTCCTGCATCGGATGCAGTTTGCCGTCCTTGGCCAGGCCTTCGATGGTGGTAACGGCGACGCCGTCGCAGGCTGCAGCCAATGTGGTGCAGCTCTTCACCGCCTTGCCGTCCACATGCACCACGCAAGCGCCGCACTGACTGGTATCGCACCCGACATGGGTGCCCGTGAGTCCGAGATGTTCGCGAATGAACTCGACCAGAAGCGTGCGTCCCTCGACCTCACCTTTCACGGCCTTTCCATTCACTGTCATGGAAACTGTTGGCATTTTGAATTCCTCCCATTGTCCGTCCGTGCGGGTTCAAGACTGCCCCAAGCCGCAACGCCGGACACGTTGTGCCGGGCGCGATGATCAACATTGAAGTTGTGGGCCGTCAAGCGCTCGCCCCGGTTTCGTTCCATCAGAAAGCGACTTTTTTTGTGCTGCACCGCACACGAAACCTCTGAGAGGACTCTTTCGTATAACGTCCGTGTCAAACTGAATCACACCGGAAAGGAAAACCCCCATGCTGCTCTGGGCCCGTCCGCTGATGCTCGTCATCGCCCTCCTCGTTGCCGCCGCGCCCTCCCGCTCTGATTCGCTGGGAACGGACGACAAGCAGGCCATCACCGGCCTGATCACCAGCCAGTTGCAGGCCTTCGCCGCCGACCGCGACGCCGAAGCCTATTCCTATGCCGCGCCGGTGGTGCAACTTGCCTTCCCCACGCTCGACTCTTTCATGGCGATGGTCCGCAGCGGCTACAGTCCGGTCTATCGCAACAATGGCTACCGCTTCGGCGCCGACGCAAGCGATGCCACGGGACGGCCCACGCAGACCGTGATCCTCAAGGGCACCGACGGCAAGACCTACGAGGCGCTCTACACCTTGCAGCAGCAGCCCGATGGAACCTGGAAGATCGCCGGGTGTTCCATCAGGGTGCTGCCTGGCACGGAAGTGTGATCGGGCAATTGCAGGAACCAATCGGACGCGATGGGGTTACATCCGCGTATCCAATCCCCAACCAGGAGTTCAAGACATGACCAAGATTGCCATCGCATTGGCCGCAATGAGCCTTGCCTTCACCGCGCCTGCATTCGCTGTCGACTGGCAGTGCAACCAGGCCGACCTCGACGCCATGAAGGTGGACGTCGGCAAGCTCGACAGCAAGGCATCGCAGGAAGAAGGGGCAAAGGAATGGGACCTCGCCAGCGCCGCCATGAAGTCCAGCAACATGGAAGAGTGCACCGTTCGCATGACCAACGTGAACAAGTTGCTCGGCGGCACGAACCTTGAGCGCAAGCTCGAGACGGCCAACGACAAGGACAAGAACACGACGGGCACGACCAACCCGTAATCCGCGTGATCTGCGGGCAGGGCCACACGTGGCCCTGCCTCTTTTATTGACTGCTTCTCGCGGAACGGGCCGCCTGATAGGCGGCGATCATGGCTTCGGCACTGCGGGCACCCTCAGCCATGTCGGTATCGAATCCGATGACCGACACGCGCATCACCTGCCGTCCCCGCCACAAGGCGCCACCGGCAAAGCACACGCCATCCCGCTGGATCTGGCTGATCGTGGCGCGCGTCAGATCATCACCCGCCTCATCGTTCAGATTGCTGCCGAAGCGCACCATGAACTGATTCAGAACAACGTCATTGACGATTGAAATTCCGGGATCGCGGGCCAGCCGCGCCGCCATGGCGGAAGCGACCTCGCAGTGGCGTTCCACCAGTCCACTGATTCCCCCACGGCCGAGCGCCTTGATAACCGCCCACGTGCCGAAGCCCCGCGCCCGGCGCGACAGTTCCGGCACGTAATGCGAGGGATCACGATCATCGCCTTCAGTGGACGGCAGATAGCTCGCCGCAATGGTCATGGCGCGGCGGTGGGCCAGTTCGTCGCGCACGATGGCAAAACCGCAGTCGTAGGGCGTCTGCAACCACTTGTGACCATCCGTCGCCCATGAATCCGCCTCCTCCACACCTGTGGCCAGTGACGCATATTTTGCACTCGCCCGCGCCCATAGCCCGAATGCGCCATCGACATGCACCCAGCAGCCCTTCGCATGCGCGGCGGCAATGAGTACCGGGAACGGATCGAAATCGCCCGTATTGATCTGCCCCGCCTGCAACACGGCAATGGCGGGGCCGGTGATCGCTGCACATTCCGTCTCGAACGCAGCCGCAATGATCCGCCCCTGCGCATCGGTAGGAATGCGGCGCACCCGCGCCCGCCCGAAGCCCAGGTATTGCAGCGCGGAGAACACCGTCGTGTGGGCATCCTCGCCAATCAGCACCGTGATTTCGGGAGCACCGAAAAGGCCTTCCGCATCGGCATCCCATCCGGCCCGGCGCAACACCTCGCCCCGCGCCGCCGCAAGGCAGACAAAATTGGCGACGGTCGCCCCTGTCACGAAACCGACCGAGGCCGTCCGCGGCAGGTCGAGAAGGTCCAGCAACCAGCGCGCGGCCACGGCTTCGCAGGCGGCCGCAGCGGGCGATGCCTGATGATTGCCCGTATTCTGCCCATAGGCGCTGGCCAGCATGTCCACCGCCACGCCCGCGGGGTGGGAACTGCCGATCACCCAGCCAAAGAAACGCGGACCCGTCGCCATCTGCAAGCCCTGCTCGGCGCGGTCGGCCAGCGTCTCCAGAATTTCGCGCGGCACTCCGCCCTCCTGTGGCAGTGCCTCCTCGAACAGGGCCAGCATCTCGCGATAGGATTTCTGCGGCGCCTGGGGCAGCGTGCTGGTGCGCGAGCGGAACATCGCGGCGCGGTCGGCAGCGGCGCGGAACAACTGGGAGAGTGTTTCACTGCTCATGCAGCACCTCGGCAAGAAGGTTCAGGCGCCCCGTCGGCGGGAAGCCTAACACGGCCTTGCACCCTTCCGCCACTTCCGCCAACACTTGCGAGAAAATGGCAAGGCAGGTGAGTCCCATGGCGGTGACGAAGGGTTACAAGCAGCTTCTCGATGAGGCCAACGCGCAAGTCCGCACCGTGTCGCCCGAAGAGACACAGGCACTGGCGGCCAAAGGCGAGGCGCTCATCATCGACCTCCGCGATCCGCGCGAAGTGGAACGCGAGGGACGGATAGCCGGCGCCCACCATTGCCCCCGCGGCATGCTGGAATTCTGGATCGATCCCGAAAGCCCCTATCACAAGCCCTATTTCGCGGAAGCCAAGAGCTTCATTTTCCACTGCGCCAGTGGCTGGCGTTCGGCCCTCGCCGCCAAGACAGCGCAGGACATGGGCCTCGCGCCCGTCATGCACATGGGCGGTGGCTTTACCGCCTGGAAAAAGGCGGACCTTCCGGTGGAAAGCGGCGAGAAGCCGAAGACTGCGCCATGAGTGAAGCGCAAACCGCGGTGGCTCCCGTCTTGCAGCGCCCCGTGGTGCGGGCCTTGCTGGTGGCAGGCATCCTCATCATCACGGCGGCGACGGTCCTGCTGTTCATGGGCCGCGAACCCATCTGCAAGTGCGGCTACGTCATGCTGTGGAACGGCGTCGTGCAGAGCGCCAACAACTCGCAGCATATCAGCGACTGGTACACCTTCTCGCACATCATTCACGGCTTCATCTTCTACGGCCTGACGCGCCTCGCCTTCCCGCGCTGGAGCCTCGCGGCGCGGCTGGCGGTGGCCACGCTCGTCGAAGGCAGTTGGGAGATCTTCGAGAACACTGACTTCGTCATCAACCGCTACCGCGAGGCGACGATCTCGCTCGACTACTATGGCGACAGCGTTCTCAATTCCGTCTGCGATATTCTCGCCATGGTAGCTGGCTTCTTCCTGGCGCGCCGCCTGCCGGTCTGGGTCACGGTGGCGCTGGCCGTTTTCTTCGAACTCTTCACCGGCTACATGATCCGAGACAACCTCGCGCTTAACATCGTGATGCTGCTGTGGCCGCTGGATGCGATCAAGACATGGCAGGCGGGAGGCTGAAGCTCCCGCCGCCGTTGCTTACTGGAAAACGTTTTCCGACTTGAAGCCGGTGGCGATCACATTGCCCGATGGGCCCGCAGTGAAGCACCAGTCCGTGGCCGAACCCGGCTGGATGGCGCAGGCGGGGCCCTTGTTCGTCTTGATGCTCGTGCCCTTCCATGGCGTCCACACGCCCTTCAGGTTTTCGCGTGACCAGACCATGCCATCGTCACCGCGCACCAGCACGCGCACGCCCGGCGACAGGGAGCCAGCGACGATCTGCGGGCGGAACGAGGTTGTGCCGCCGAGGTTCTTGGCCGACTGATAGGTCGCACCTTCCAGCTTGTGCACGACGGTGGAGCCGTCGCTGGATTTCGCCGCGCAATAGATGGTGGCGGAGTTGGGTCCGGCCTGGCGGCAGGCAGGCGTGCCCGCGATCTTGCCGTTGGTCGGGGTCCAGCCGTGCCACACCCAGAAATCCGTATCCGGGTCCTTGTTCTTCCAGTTGGCGACGAGCCGGCCCAGCTGGTCCTTTACGAAGACGATCACATTCGTCTTGCCGTCTTCATCGAGGTAGGACGCCGCCGCAGGCGATGCCTTGGAGAGGCCGTCGGTCTTCTCGTGCTGTGTCCATTTGCCGTTGACGAAGGAGATGGACCACACGTAGTCGCCGGCACCGATGTAGTTGCAGGTCACGCCATGGCTGGAACTGGCACAGGACGGCGACACGCTCATGATCTTGCTGCCGGCCTGAACCCAGCCAAACCACTTGCCGTTCCCGTCACCCGCCTGCCACCACAGTTTTCCATCGCCGCCCTTGCCGAACACGGCAACGCGCGGCTTTCCATTGTCCTTGAATGCCACGGCGCTGAGTTCACCCTGCACCACGCCGCCCAGGTCCTGCGTCATGGTGCTCGGCGGTGCCTCGTCGTCGCCGTCATCCTGTCCCGGCGTGTTGTCCCCGTCCGGATTCTGCGCGGGCATGCCATCGCCACCCTGCTGGGCAATCTCGTCATCTCCTGCACCGCCGTCAGAATCGATCTGCACGCTGTCGGACTTGCAGGTGATGGACTTGAAGCCGGTGCAGCTGTCGCTGTCGCAAATCTGCCCGCCGGAGAACACCTTCGTCTTGGCGCCCGGATACTTGTCCTGCGCATAGGCCGAGGCGCCTCCGAATTCATGCAGCTTGCAGAAAGCGTCAGCCGCGGGCTTGCCGCACTTGTCGCCCCAGATTTTGCACCAATCGAGGCGCACGCCGTTGATTTTCGGCTTGGCGAAGGTCGTCTCTTCCGCGAGGGCGGGCGCGGCGAACGTAAGCGCAGTGGCTGCGAGCAAGACAAAGCCGCGAACGGCTGATGACAATGACACGTGAAACCTCCCAGTTTCCTGTGCCCCCGAGGGGGACACGGTGCTTGATCGGGGGAGACGCGTCAAGTGATCCCGCGCTCCGGTTGCGAATGGAGCGGGAAATATCAACCGGCCCGTGAATGGCCGCTGAACAGTTCGTTCAGTAGGCGAAATCCCGGAAGACGCGCGACACGTCGCCCTTCCAGGCGCCCTGATAGAGGTCCAGCAGGTTGTCCGCCGCCGTCTTGCCGCTTGCGACCGTCTCGTCCAGCACGTCGAGGAAGGAGCTTTCAGGCTTGCCCTTGCAGCCCGTGAGGCCACGCGCGTCTAGACCGGCGCGGGCGAGCTTCAGCACATCAGCCGCAACGGACGAGGCGCTGCGCCCGGCGACGGTCGCACGAAGCCCGTTCGTCGGCACGGCATCGCGCAAGCTCTGCCGGTCGGCGGCGTTCCAGCCCTTGACCAGGTCCCACGCCGCATCAAGCGACGGCTGGTGATAGAGGATGCCCACCCAGAATGCCGGCAGCGCGCACAGCCGCCGCCACGGACCGGAATCGGCGCCGCGCATTTCGAGATAACGCTTGAGACGCACCTCCGGGAAAATCGTGGTGAGGTGATCGGCCCAGTCCTTCATCACCGGCTTCTCGCCGGGAAGCTGCGGCAGCTTGCCATCGAGGAACTTGCGGAAGCTCTCGCCCGCCGTGTTGACGAACTTGCCATCGCGCATGACGAAATACATGGGCACGTCGAGGGCGTAATCCACATAACGCTCGAAGCTCATGCCATCTTCAAAGGCAAAGGGCAGCATGCCGGCGCGGGCGTTGTCTGTGTCGGTCCACACATGACTGCGGAACGAGAGGAAGCCGTTCGGCTTGCCTTCGAGGAATGGCGAATTGGCGAAGAGTGCCGTCGCGATCGGTTGGAGGGCAAGTGAGACGCGGAGCTTCTGCACCATGTCGGCCTCGCTGGCGAAATCGAGGTTCACCTGCACCGTGCAGGTGCGGAACATCATGTCCCGGCCCATGGTGCCCACCTTGTCCATGTAGGGCGCCATAATGCCATAGCGGCCCTTCGGCATGACCGGTGTCTGCGCCCGCGTCCATGTGGGTGAGGCCCCGAGCCCGAGGAAGCCGATGCCAAGCTGGTCGCCCACCTCGCGCACCTGCTGCAGGTGCTCGTTCACTTCGGCGCAAGTGTCATGCACGCTCGCCAGTGGCGCGCCCGACAATTCGAACTGCCCGCCCGGCTCCAGCGAGATATTGGCCATGCCCTTGGGATCGGCCAGCGCGATGATGTGCTCGCCTTCATAAACGCCATCCCAGCCGAAGCGGGCCTTCAGCCCTTCCAGCAGTGCCTGAATGGAGCGCGGCCCGAAATAGGGAACGGGCTGCAATGTGTCGGTGAGAAACGGAAACTTCTCGTGCTCGGTCCCAATGCGCCATTCGGACTTGGGCTTCAGGCCCTTGTCGAAATAGCCGACAAGCTGCGCCTTGGATTCAATGATGGCCTTGCCTTCGGCCGTTTCCGGTGTGGGTCCGCTCACGCGTCGTATCCTCTGAGTGAGCCCGTCAAATAGGCACCCCGCCGCAAACGGGCAAGCCATAAAATGTGATGGAACTCATCACAGTTTTTCAATGCCCGCAGGCCTGCCCCAGTCTCCTATGGCGGCCTGCACCACGGCAAGGGCCGCGATTGCCACAGTGTCGGCGCGCAGGATGCGCGGGCCAAGCGAGATCGCCGTCACATAGGGTTGGCTTTTCAGGAGCCGCCGTTCGTCATCGGTGAAGCCGCCTTCCGGTCCCACAAGAACGGCCGCGGGCGGGCGAACCTCCGCCAGCGCGGCGATGGGATTGGCCTGCATCGCTGTTTCGTCACAGAAGATGAGCCGCCGGGGCGCATCCCATGAGCCGATCACCTTGGCGAGCGGCTGCGGTTCCAGAACTTCAGGCACAAACACAAGATTGCACTGTTCGGCGGCTTCCACGGCGTTGGCGCGCATGCGCTCGAGGTTCACCCGCTCGGCAATTGTCCGCGCCGTCATGACCGGCCGCAGGCGGCGCACGCCCAGTTCCGTCGCCTTCTGCACCATGTAGTCCAGCCGCGCATGCTTCAACGGCGCGAACAGATAGTCGATGTCCGGCGGCGGCATGACTTCGGTGACGCGCCGCTCGCAGCGGATACTCACGCCCTTCCTGGTCACATCCGTGAGATAGGCCAGCCACGCGCCATCACGCGCGTTGAACACCTCCACCACGTCGCCTCCCACGAGGCGCAGCACATGGGCAAGATAGTGCCCCTGCTCCCGCGACAGCAGAATGTCATGGCCGGGCGCCAGTTCGGAATCGAGATGCAGGCGGGGTGTGGTCTTTGCCATGGCCAGCGTGTTACACGGCCAGCGCAGCAGAATCCAACCGGACAATCATGTCTTCACCGCCACGCAGCTTTTCATTGTCACCCGGCCCAGGCCAGAAGGGATGGGCGGCATGACCCCGATGCCCCCCGGCATGCGCGTGGCGGATGCTGCTCCCGGCAACTGGGTGGAGCGGATGCTGCCGCCTGCCGCACTCCCCTACGCGCAATTGATGCGCCTCGACCGTCCCATCGGCTGGTGGCTGCTTCTGCTGCCCTGCTGGTGGGGCCTTGGCCTTGCCGCCCAGACCACCGGCGCGCAGATGATTCAGCTCTGGTACGGCTTCCTGTTTCTCGCAGGCTCCATCGTCATGCGGGGTGCTGGTTGCGTCATCAACGACATCGCCGACCGCAACTTCGATACGCAGGTCGCCCGCACCCGTTCGCGCCCCATCCCTTCGGGCCGGGTCAGCGTGAAGCAGGCGCTTGCCTTCCTCGCCGCACTGCTCCTCATCGGCCTTGCGATCCTGCTGCAGTTCAACAGCCTCACGATTCTGACCGGCTTCGCCTCCGTCGCCATCATTGTCGTCTACCCGCTCATGAAGCGCATCACCTACTGGCCGCAGGCTGTTCTGGGACTGGCCTTCAACTGGGGCGCGCTCGTCGGCTGGACCGCCGTCACCAACGGATTCGCCTGGCCGGCCCTCGCCCTCTACGCCGGCGGCGTCGCCTGGACGCTGGCCTACGACACGATCTATGCCCACCAGGACAAGGATGACGACATCCTGATCGGGGTGAAGTCCACGGCCCTGAAGTTTGGCGAGAACACGCGGACCTGGCTGGCGGGATTCTTCGCCCTCACCACCCTGCTCCTCGGATTGGCCGCCTGGGGCGTGTCCGCCGGGCCTGTCACCTACGCCGGCATTGCCGCCGCCGCCCTTCATGCCATCTGGCAATGCCGCCGCTTCGACGGTTCGGACAGCGCACGGTGCTTGCAACTCTTCAAGTCCAACCGCACATATGGGCTTCTTGTTCTCGCCGGATTGATTGTGGACCTGTTCATCTGATGACTGACCTTCTCGACATTGCCAAAGACATTCTGCGGCGCGCCCGCAGCGAAGGCGCAACCGCCGCCGACGCCATCGTCGCCGACGTGGCGGACACCTCCGTTTCCGTGCGCAACGGAGAAATCGAGAACCTCGAACAATCCGAAGCGCGCGAGGCAACCGTGCGGGTCTTCGTCGGGCAGTCCTCGGCCAGCATGTCCGGCAGCGTGTTGACGCCCGACGCGTTGCAACGCCTCGTCGCGCGCGCCGTCGCCATGGCGAAGCTCGCACCACCTGATCCCTACGCGGGATTGGCGGAACCTTCGCAACTCGCCACATCCTTTCCCGAGATTGACGTAGCGTCGGACGAACGCGTGAGCGCCGACCAGTTGCGCGACCGCGCCCTGGAGGCAGAGCGCGTGGCGATGGCCGTGACGGGTGTCACCAAGAGCAACGGCGCCGGAGCTTCGGCCTATGCCGGCCGCTCGGCCATGGCGGCCAGCAACGGGTTCGAACGGACCTCCCGGCGCACCAGCTTCGGCAACAGCGTCTCCGTCATCGCAGGCGAAGGCACATCCATGGAGCGCGACTATGATGGCCATGGCGCCGTCTACTGGAGCGATCTCGAAAGCGCGGAAAAGATCGGCCGGACAGCGGGCGAGCGCGCCGTGCGCCGCCTGAATCCGCGCAAGGTGCCGTCGCAAACCGTGCCGGTGATCTTCGACCGCCGCATCGCCACGAGCCTGGTCGGCCATCTTGTCGGCGGCATCAATGGTGCGGCGATCGCCCGCGGCACGAGCTTCCTCAAGGGCGATCTCGGCAAGAGCCTGTTCCGGCCGGAGGTGAGCATCATCGACGATCCGCTGCGCAAGCGCGGCCTCGCCTCGCGCTCCGTCGATGGCGAGGGCCTGCCCGTTTCGCGCCGGGCCATCATCGACAAGGGCATGCTGACCAACTGGATCCTCGACCTCCGCTCCGCCCGCCAACTCGGCCTGCAACCCACCGGACAAGGCAGCCGCGGCGGCCCCACCACCAGCAACCTGCACATGGAGCGCGGCACGCGCAGCCCCGAAGACATGATCAAGGCCATCGGCAAGGGCTTCCTCGTCACCGAATTCATCGGCTCGTCGATCAACATGGTGACAGGCGACTACAGCCGTGGTGCATCGGGCTACTGGATCGAGAACGGAGAGCTGGCCTACCCGGTGAGCGAAATCACCGTCGCCGGAAACCTGCGCACCATGTTTGCTTCGCTCGAACCTGCCACCGACCTGATCTTCCGCACCTCGACGGTTGCGCCCTCCTGCTTCCTCGGCGAGATGACCCTTGCCGGACGCTGATCTTTCCTTGCTGCTCGATTGCCTGCGCGAGGCCGGTGCCCTGGCACTGGAGATGCAGAAGGCCGGCTTCAACCACCGCAAGAAGAAGGATGGCACCTTCGTCACCGATGTGGATCAGGCCGTCGACGACCTGCTCCGCACACGGATCGCCGCGGCACGGCCGGATGATGGCTGGCTCTCGGAGGAATCGCCCGACACGCCACAGCGCCTCGGCAAGGCGCGCCTGTGGATTGCCGACCCCATTGATGGCACCCGCGGCTTCCTGCAAGGCTCGGGGCCTTGGGGCATCGGCATGGCCCTGGCGGTGGAGGGCGCGGCGCAGCTCTCGGCGGTTTTCCAGCCTGCCGATGGATTGTTGTTCCATGCGGTGAAGGGGGGCGGCGCGTTTCTGAACGGAGCCCGCATCTTCGCCACATCCCGCCCCAACGTGATCACGGCACGGCGCTATCGCACGGCGCTTTCCGAGGCGAACTTCGCGCCGGAAATCGACTCGCCCATTCCCCTCCTTCTCCGCCTCGCCTCCATCGCCCACGGCCATCACGGTGGTGCCATCTCCTTCGGCGAAAAGAACGACTGGGACATCGCGGCAGGCCATCTGCTGGTGACGGAGGCAGGTGGCGTTGTCACGAACCTCTCTGGCGGAGGGATGATTTACAACCGCCCGCAGCCGTGGCAACCCGGCCTCCTTGCTGCGGCGACTCCCGAACTCCACGCCGCCATTCTGAACCTTGTGAGGACCGCATGAACGCCAAACCCGCCGCCAAGGCCCCGGCAAAGAAGGCCGCGAAGAAGAAAGTGGAACCGGAGGGACAGCTTCTCCATCTGGTATTTGGCGGAGAACTGGAAGACGTGTCGGAAGTGACCTTCCGTGACCTCGCCAAACTCGATGTCGTGGGCTTCTATCCCAACTACGCTGAAGCTCACCGCGCCTGGCTCGGCAAGGCCCGCGAGACAATCGACCACGCCCAGATGCGCTACTTCATCGTCCACCTCCACCGCCTCCTCGACCCGGACGCGTGAGGAAATGTTTTCCCGGTCAGTCGTCATGCCGACGACAGGAGGCATCCAGACTTTCGGCCATCACTGCGTTTGAAGGCCCTTAAACCCGGCCCTCGCGCTGCAGTTTCCCGAGTGGAAATACCGCCACTTCGTCATCGGCAGCATCTCGGGCGAGGATTTCCCGGGCGCGGGTGCAGTCGCCTTTCATCTGGTCAACGAGTTCTCCCACCGAGGCAAAGGTCTTGTCGCCGCGGATGAGATCGTGGAACGACACGAGCAACGTCCGCCCATAGAGATCGACGTCCACATCAAGCAGATAGGTTTCGAGAAACGTGCGGTTGGTGTTGAAAGTCGGGCGGTCGCCGAAATAGGCGGCCCCTTGCCAAGCCCGCGTGCCCGCCGAAGCCGCCGCATCGCGCACTTCCACGGCATAGATGCCGCGCGCCGGCTCAGCCCCCGGATCAACGATGATGTTGGCGGTGGGAAAGCCGATGGTGCGCCCGCGCTTGTCGCCATGCACCACTTCGCCCATCACGATCCAGCGATAGCCAAGGTCATGCGCGGCGGCGCGCACATGGCCCCGGCGGATGGCGGAACGGATGGAACTGGATGAGAACGGCGCATTGCCATCGGCATCATCCGTCACCTGATCGACGGCGGTGACGCCAAAACCATACTGCGCACCCAACTGCGCCAGGATTTCCGGCGTGCCCTTGCGCCCCTTGCCAAAATGAAAATCATAGCCAGTGACAACGTGCGACACGCCCAGCCACGACACCAGATGGCTCAGCACAAACTCTTCCGGCGTGCGCGAGGCGAGCGCCTCGTCGAATTGTGCCACGGCCAGAAGATCCGCACCGAGGGCCGACGCAAGGCGCGCCTTCAGCGGCTCCGGCGTGAGGCGGAACACGGGTTCGTGCGGCCTGAAATAGGATGCAGGATGCGGTTCAAAGGTTAGCATGCCCCAGCGCACGCCGCGCCGCGCGGCTTCCGCCTTCGCCACCCGCATCAATTCCTGATGGCCGCGATGAAGCCCGTCGAAATTGCCGATCGCGACGACGGCGCCCTTCAGCGAAGCGGGAACGGCCTCTGCGGCCCGGAGGAATTGCATCATCACCTTCAAACGCGAAGGCGGGACCGGTTACGCGCGCGAAGGAACGAACACCATGGCCTCGCCCTCCACGACGGTCTTTCCCGCCACTTCACACCGGCAGTGCAATTGGGCGCGCTTCTTGATCAAGTCAAGGGCCGTAACCTTGGCGAAGGTCGAGACCGTATCGCCGATCCGCACGGGTGCGAGAAAGCGCAGCGTCTGCGACATGTACACGGCACCGGGCCCCGGCAGCTTGGTGCCGAGCACGGCCGAAATGAAACCCGCCGACAGCATGCCGTGGGCAATGCGCGTCTTGAAGAAGGTCTTGGCGGCGTAGTGCTCGGAGAGGTGCACCGGATTGCGGTCGCCGGTCACTTCGGCAAATGCTGTGATGTCCTGGGCGGACACCGTCTTGTCCAACCCGGCCTCCATCCCCACCGACAAATCCTCGATGAAATAACCCGTCATTCCGCACCTGAACTTTGCACTGCAACATAGCGCCTGTGCAGCGCAGCGCAACTGCGATCAAAGTTGCAAGGGCTCGCCCTTCAGTCCTTCCGGCAGCCTGTTCCGCCGGGGGAGGTTGCCGGAGGCCCGGAGGGTGTCCGTTCAGCCTCCTGCCGTCTCACCAGTCCAGCCGCTCCACCGTGCGCAGGATGTTCGCCTCCGGCACCGCCTTCCGGATCGCGGCGTCATCGTCCGCCAGCGAGCCTTCGCCATCGTGCAGGCCGGTCATGAACACGCAGGCGATGCCCTGCCCCGCAGCGCCCCGGATATCCGTCTCCGGACCGTCGCCAATGGCGAGGATCGAAGACACCGGCACGTCGTGATCGCGGATCGTCGCCGCCCTCCGGCGGGCCAGGTCATAAATCGGCGCGAAGGGCTTGCCCGCCATCCGCACCTCGCCACCCAATGCCGCATAGGCTTCGGCAAGCGCGCCGGCGCAATACTGCAATCGCCCACCCTTGCGCACCACCTTGTCCGGATTGGCGCAGATCATCGGCAGCTTGCGGGCGTGAATATCGGCCAGAAGTGCTGCATAGTCAGCGGGCGTCTCCCGGTCATCATGGAAAAGGCCCGTGCAGATGACGGTGGACGCGGCCTCCAGCGCCACGCGGTTGACCGACAGTCCGTCGAAGATGGAAAGATCGCGCGAAGGTCCCAGATGGAACAACCGACCGTCGGTCTGTTGCATCAGGTCGCGCGTCACGTCGCCGGACGTGACGGCCGTATCGTAGCAGTCGCGGGCGACGCCGATCTCGTCCAACTGCTTTGATACGCCGATGGTGCTGCGCGGCGAATTGCTCACCAGCACGACAGTGCCACCGTTCTTTCGATGCCGCTGCAAGCAATCGACCGTGATGGCATAGGGCGCGTGGCCATCATGGAGCACGCCCCAGATGTCACAGAACCAGATGGGATAGAGAGAGGAAAGATCACGCATGGCCACGGGTGATAGTCCGCCGCGATGCTGATGGAAACAGGCGAGTTCTGCTATTCCGCGGCAGCGGTGATCTCGTCGGATGGTGGTGCCTGCTGGCCCACCACGTCCTTGCGCACGCGGCGCGGTTCGGCAAAGGCCGGACCGGAGGCAAAGCGCGCCACCCGCATCAACTGCGTCGCCTGCTGGGCGTTCGCGACGCCCATCACAATCACCTGCACATGAAGCGCGCGCGCGGCCTGCACGAAATTGGCGATCCCCGCGGATTGTTTGGGCTCGCTGCCAACGCTGCCTGCGGAAATGCCGACGTAGCGCACATTCAGCTTGTCGAGAGCAGCAAGGTCGAGGCCCGCCACTGCGGCATTGGAAAGGCTCATCTCGATTCCGGAGCGCGCCATGTAGGCGAGGCCTTCGAGGCTCGCTTCCGACAGGCTGGCCAGAACAGCGTGCGGAATATCCACGATCAGGCCGTCACTGATTCCCGGTTCCGAATTGTGAAGCTGCGCGATCCGCGACAGCGCTTCCGGGATGGCAAGCGTCATGGAACTGAGCGGCACCAGGATGCCGAGCTGGTTGTCGCGCTTGCGCAACCGCCGCAACAGCACCAGGGCTTCGCGGTAGAGATAGATGTCCAGCGCCGGACGGCGCTCGTTGCGATCCACCTTGGTCTTTTCCGCGCCATCGAAGGCATGGTGCAGGCGGTAATGCGCCGTCTTGCCGGAAAACAGGTCGATGACCGGTTCCAGCGAGATCACCACCGAATCCGCGAAGGATGACATGTCGTCGAGTGAGCCCACGCGCGGCGGCAGGGCTACAGGCACCTCGTCTTCTTCCATGGCAACCCCCTCGCTGGGTGCCCACTGCGAGGGGTGAACAACGACAGGGCGCCGCGTCTGCTGTGCCAGCTGATGCTGCTGCACCTGTGCCTGATAGTGATACTGCCGCTCGGCCAGCGCACGCATGTCTTCCGCCAATGCCGCATGGCCCTGGCGCATTTCATTGACGCCGACATTGAGGCTGTTGCCGATCGATTCCACTTCCGACCTGAGCACGCTCACCTGCGCTGCAAGTTCGGCGGAGGCGCGTTCTTCTTCGCGCGACTCGCGCATCAGGGCGGAAATCTCGGACGCCAGCCGGCGCATGTCGCGCCGTGCCACATGCGTGTTGTGAACAACCACCCAGGACAACACCAGCAAGCCTGCGGCCAGTGACAGCAAAGCGCCGATCACCAGAACCACAGGTGTGGATGAAGATGTGTAGGATTGTACGCCGACGTAGACAGGCAGGGCTGCACACAGCGCCACCACCAGGAACCAGGGAAGTTCGCGTCCGTAACCCATAAATCACGCGCTCGCTAAACTCACAGACGTGGGTTTTCACCCACGTCTTGCGTTGTCGCCCCCGCGGTCGAGAGTATTACAGCGATGCCACTGACGCCAATACTTTCGGCATCTTATCCATGAAGATTTCTTCAATCTGGTTCTTGGTGATCATCAGAGGCGGCGACAGCGCAATGGTGTCGGCCGTGATACGGATCAGAAGGCCAATGTCATGGAAGGCATTTTCCATGGCCCTGTAAGCCCTTAGACCCGGCTTTCCATCCACCGGCTTAAGGTCGATCGCCGCCACGAGGCCCATGGTGCGGATGTCTTCCACCAGCGGATTGCCCTGCAACGTGAAAGCCGCATCGGCCCAGGTCTCTTCAAGCGCCTTCGCGTTTTCGAAGAGCTTTTCGTCGCGATACAAATCCATGGTTGCAACGCCAGCAGCGGCCGCCATCGGGTGGCCGGTGTAGGTGTAGCCATGGAAGAGCTCGATGACGTGCTCGTCGCCCTTCATGAAGGTATCGTAGATGCCCTGGCGCGCCAGCACGCCGCCCATGGGAACAGTTCCCGAGGTGACGCCCTTGGCGAACGTCAGAAGGTCCGGCGTCACGCCGAAACGTTCCGCCGCATAGGCATGGCCGAGGCGGCCGAAGCCGGTGATCACTTCATCGAAAATCAGCAGGATGCCGTGCTTGGTGCAGATCTCGCGCAGCTTCTTGAGATAGCCCTTGGGCGGCGGCAGCACGCCGGTCGAGCCCGCCATCGGCTCCACGATCACGGCGGCGATGGTGGAGGCGTCATGCAGTGCCACCAGGCGTTCCAGGTCCTCCGCGAGGTGGGCGCCCCACGTGGGCTCGCCACGCGTGAAGGCCTGTTCCTTGCGGTTATAGGTGTGTGGCAGGTGATCGACACCGGCCAGCATGGCGCCGAACCATTTGCGATTGGCGACCATGCCGCCGACCGAGATGCCGCCGAAGTTCACGCCATGATAGCCACGCTCGCGGCCGATGAGGCGCGTGCGCGTCCCCTCGCCCCGTGCACGGTGATAGGCGAGCGCGATCTTGAGCGCGGAGTCAGCCGCTTCCGAACCCGAGTTGCAGAAGAAGGCGTAGTTCAGGTCGTCCGGCGCCATGGTGGTGATGCGCGACGCGAGTTCGAACACCTTGGGATGGCCGTACTGGAAGGTCGGCGCGAAATCGAGTTCAGCTGCCGACTGCTGGATCGCCTTCACGATCGGGTCGCGGCAATGGCCGGCGTTCGAGCACCACAGGCCGGCGCTTCCGTCGAGGATGGCCCGGCCCTTCAGGTCGAAGTAGTGCATGTCCTTGGCGCGGGCGATGAGGCGCGGCTTTTGCTTGAAGGCGCGGTTGGGCGTGAAGCCCATCCAGAACGGCTCAAGGTTGTTGGGCGTGGGTTCGAAGGTGGACGGCGAAACGGGCTTGTTCATGAGCGGAGACTCCTTGGGCCTCAGGTGAAGATACCCCCGCATAGCAGATCGGGGGTCGAATCGAAAACGGGCCAGAGGCATGGATTGCCCCCAGCCAGTCTCGCCATCCCGTCAGGACCTCAATTGCCCGCGTCGAGCTCGCCCAGCAGGCGGGTACGCAGGCAGCGGCGGCGCTCTTCCGTATAGACGACGCCCCATTCCCGCGTGTCCCCCAGGATGGAATTGCGCGCGATGGCGCCCTGGCCCGGCACATGCCGCGGCATCAGGTACTTGCGGCCATAGGAATGGACGGTAATGAAGCCTTCGCCAGCCGTTTCGCTGCCATTGAGGCGCACCAGCCGGTCCGACATGTATTCGTCGGCCACGGCAGCGGCATATTCGCGGCAGGCAACGCCGATTGCGGTATCCGCCATGGCGGAGGTGGACAGAAGGATCGCCAGCGGCGCGGCAAAACCCGCAAGGAAAACCTTACGCATGTGAGTCACCCAATTACAAACGCCGCATCTGCGAAGCATCCTGCAATGGCACAGGACGTTAGTAAAGTGTTAAGGATGGTTAATATCCACATCCATGGCCGGGACTGACGCGGCCCAACCAGCGGGGGCTCTCCACCGCCACCATGCCACCACAATCACCCGCAATGAGTGTGGGCACGCGCGGGGGCGCAATCTTCTTCGGACGGAAACATCATGTCATCGATATCTCGTGTGATCGCCGGCGGTCTCGTCGGCCTGGGCGTTGCTGCGGGCGGGCTTCTCGCCGGCCAGTCCCTCGTGGAAAGCCGCCTCGGCTATCGCGTGGTCACGGTCAAGGGCCTCTCGGAGCGGGAAGTGAAGGCCAACCTCGGCTTCTGGCCCATCCGCTTCGTCACCACCGGCCCCACGCTGGAAGCCGCCCGCGCCAAGCTGGAAGTTTCCGAGCAGGCTGTGAAGACGTTCCTCGGCGGCAACGGTTTCACCGACCAGGACATGCAGGTGCAGAACATCCAGGTGGAAGACCGCCTCGCCGGTTACAACGCGCAAGGGACGCCGGAAGATTCCCGCTTCGTGCTGACGGAAGATTTCCTCGTCCGCTCGGGCGAAGTGGACAAGCTGCAGAACTCGGCCAAGATGATCGGCGACCTGCTCAAGTCGGGCGTGGTGTTCTCGGCTGACGCCTATAACGCCGGGCCCTCCTTCGTTTTCACCCAGGTCAATGACCTGAAGGGCGAGATGCTGACGGAAGCCACCAAGCGCGCCAAGGAAGCAGCTGACAAGTTCGCCACTGAATCGGGCGCCAAGGTGGGCGACATCCAGAGCGCCAACCAGGGCGTCATCGAAATCACGCCCGCCATCGAAATCCCCAACGATCGCCCCGAAAAACAAGTGAACAAGAAAGTCCGCGTCGTGACGACGATCACGTATTTCCTGAAGGACTAGACCAGCCGCACCACGGTCAGGCCTGCCACAGCGAGGAACAGCAGGCCTGCGCCGCGCCCGACCCAAATCGTCAGCGTCTTGTGGCGCCCCAGCGTTGCCGTGCCTTCCGACGTTGCCAGCCCGAGACTGCCATAAACCACGAGCTGACATAGCGCCGTGATCAGACCCATGGGCACGGCCTGGGCCCACACCGGGCCGAACTCAGGCCTGATGAACTGCGGATAGACCGCAGAGGTGAACAGATAGGCTTTGGGATTGAGCACACAGGTCATGAAGCCGAGATGAAAAGCCTTCCTGCTGTCGCGCGCTGTCGAGCCGTCGATGCTGTCCACCGTGATGGCGCTGCGCAGCAGCGTCCATCCGATCCACGCCATGTAGACCGCGCTCGTCATTAGGATCAGGGTGAGAAGCTGTGGTGCCGCCGCCACAATGGCGCTGAGCGCGAAGGCCCCGAACAGCGTGTGGAAGGCGCCTCCCGCCACCACACCGCATGTCGCCGCCAATGCCCGCGCCCGGCCACCAGCGAGGCCGTTTGCCATGACGAAAAACATGTCCATGCCCGGCACGATGATGATGCCAAGCACCAGAATGAAATAGATCCACAGGTTCTGCGCGTAACTCATGGGCGACACCCTTGGTCAATGGTGCTGACAGCAACTGTCAGCAACCGGACTGGACTGCTGCCCGGGAGCGCAAGTGGTTGCGGGCAGAGTTCTTTCCCGCCAGCGGGCCTCCGAGGCGAAATGCAACAAATTGCGCCCAGGCGCTGACCGGCAGTTGAAGCGCCCCCTGCCCTCGCCTATTGGCAGTGCAAATTGCCCAAGGAGAATCCCGCATGTCCGCCAAACTGAAAGCCAAACTCGGCATGTCGCCCATCGCCTGGTGGAACGACGACCTGCCCGAACTCAGCGATGACGTGTCGCTGGAGGAATGCCTGCGCCAGTCGCGCAGCGCCGGCTTCACCGGCATGGAAAAGGGCCGCCGCTTCCCCGAAACCGCAGCCGAGATGCTGCCGGTACTCAAGAAGGCCGACGTGACGCTCTGCGGCGGCTGGTATTCCGGCACCCTCACCATCGAAGACCTGGCGACGAACCAGGACCGCATCATGCCGATGATCGAACTGTTCAAGGCCGTGAACGCGCCCTGCATCGTCTACGGCGAAGTGGGCCGTTCCATCCAGGGCGACCGCTCAAAGCCGCTGGCCACCAAGGCCAAACTCTCCGGCGACGAGATGAAATCCTACGCCCGCCGCATGACGGAGTTCGGCGAATGGTGCGCCGGACAGGGCATGCCGCTCACCTATCACCACCACATGGCCGCCGTCGTCGAGACCGAGCAGGAACTGGACAGCTTCATGCATCACTCGGGCGCAGGCATCCCGCTGCTGTTCGATGCCGGCCACATGGCCTTCGCGGGTGGCGATGTGTTGCGCGTCATCGACAACTATCACAGCCGCATCACCCACGTTCACACGAAGGACGTGCGTATGGACGTGATCAAGGGCCTCGACCGCAGCAAGGAGAGCTTCCTCGACGCCGTCTACAAGGGCGCCTTCACCGTGCCGGGCGATGGCTCGCTGGACTTCGAAGCCATTGTGAAGAAGCTCGCCGCCTACGGTTACCAGGGCTGGTTCGTGGTGGAAGCCGAGCAGGATCCAAAGAAGGCCCCGCCCCTCAAGATGGCGCAGATCGGCGCCAGGGAACTGCACCGCGTGCTGGGTGCCGCCGGATACGAAATCGTCTCCTGATCGGGGGGCACGGACTTAAACAAAAAGGCCGGGAAAAATCCCGGCCTTTCTCATTCTGATCGCGTGGACTTACCAGCTGCGGCAATCGTCGTAGGCTGCCCAGTAGTACTTGTCCCACTTGGAGCCCGAGTGCACCATGCCGAGGCCCGCACCGCCGGCCGCACCGAACACGGTGGATTTCTTGCCGCCCACAGCCGAACCGATGAGCCCGCCGACGACGCCGCCGACGATCATGTTCTGCAAGACCTTCTTGTTGGTCTTCTTGTTGGCGTAGTTCGTCGCGTAATTCTTGCAATAATGCTTGCTCTTGGCTTCGGCCACACCAGCCGTGCCAATCGCCACCGGCATCGCCAGCGATGCAACCATGGCCGCGCTCATGACTGTGGAAAGGATCTTCTTCATGGATATGCTCCTCGCTGTTTTATCCAGTTGATGCACCCAATTAGCACTGCGACTCTGGCGAAAACATGAACTCGGCGTTCATCTCCCGTTCAGCTTCGCAGGGCCTGGGCTCTACCCCCGATAGAAACCATGCTCGCACATAAACCGGAACTATTCCAGCCGCGCCGGAAATCCGGGGGCGCGGAGATCGGTGCCGAGAGCGTCTTCCAGCAGCTTGGCGATCTGGGTGGATTGCGCAGCCCCGCCATAGACGGCCTTGCCCTTCATGAAGGTCTGGTTGGTCATGGAGGCAAGATCGAGCGGCACCCCGAACTCCTTGCCGAAGGCCATGGCGAAGCCCAGGTCCTTGAGCGCCAGGTCCATGGAGAAGGCGATGTCGTAGCTGCCGTTGAGGATAAGCTGCCCCTCCGTCTCGTGCACGAAGCTCGATCCGCTGGAGGCGGTGATGGCCTGCCAGGCCTGCCCCAGATCCAGGCCACCGCGCTTGGCCAGCATGAGGGCCTCCGCGTCCGCCACCAGATGGATGAAGGCGAGCATGTTGGTGATCACCTTGATGATCGCCGCCGAGCCGATGGGCCCCATGTGGAAGATCTTCTTGCCGATCGATTGCAGCGCCTTGCGGTGCGCTTCAAAAAGTGCCGCATCGCCGCCGACCAGCACGGTGATCTCGCCCCGCGCCGCAAGGTGCACGCCACCCGTCACCGGACATTCCAGCGTGCGCACACCCTTCTCCGCCGCGAGGCCTGAGAGCCGCACCATCTCGTCCCGCCCGTTGGTGGAATTTTCAAGCCAGGTGGAGCCCGGCTTCAGCGTGGCAAGGATTTGCCGGAGTACCTTCTCCGAAACGGCGGGAGATGGCAGGCAGGTGAAGACATGATCCACCTGCCCCGCCAGCGCCTGTGGACTCTCTGCCCAGATGGCACCGGCCGCGATGTGACGTTCCGCCAGGCCCTTGTCGATGTCATGCACCACGACGTCGAAGCCGTTGCGGATGAGGCTCATGGCCAGATGCCCGCCGAGATTTCCGAGGCCGATATAACCGTATTTCATACATTCACCGGATGGTTGGTCATTTCAAGATGCAGGCGGTCGCCCGTGTAGGGGTGGGCCAGCGCCACCTCCTCGTTCAGTTCAACGCCAAGGCCCGGCTCCGTCGGAGGGATCACATAACCCTGCTCCCAGCGGATCGGCTTTTTCAGCAGCTTGGCGTAGAAACCGCCGAAGGTTTCGATACTTTCGAGAATGAGGAAGTTCGGCAGCGACGTGCCATACTGGATGTTGGCCGCCGCTTCGATTGGACCCGCATAGAGGTGCGGTGCGATCTGCGCGTAATTCACTTCCGCCATGCCGGCGATTTTCTTGGCTTCCCAAATGCCGCCGACGCGCCCCAGCGCCATCTGCAAGATCGAGGCGGCGCGCAGTTCCAGCACCCGCCCGAATTCATATTTCGTGGTCAGTCGCTCGCCTGTTGCAACGGGAATGGAAGTGCCGCGCGCCACCAGCGCCATTTCCTCCGGCCGGTCCGGGGGTGTCGGCTCTTCGAACCAGAGCGGATTGTAGGGCTCGATCTGCTTGGCAAAACGGATGGCGCCCGATGCGGTGAACTGCCCGTGAGTGCCGAACAGCAAGTCCGCCTTGTTGCCCACCGCCTCACGGATCAGGCGGCAGAACCTGGTGCAAAGCTCCATGGATTCGAGCGACGGCTGGCGCGGGTCGAAGGACGAATATGGCGCCGCCGGATCGAACTTGATGCCCGTGAAGCCGAGCTTCACGTAGTGCGCGGCCCGCTCGGCGGATTGCTCCGCATTCCAGTAGATCGAGTCGTCCTGCTTCTTCGCCAGGTCCGGATAGATGTAGGTGTAGGAGCGCAGCTTCTCATGCACCCGCCCGCCGATCAACTCGTAGATGGGCTTGTTGAGCGCCTTGCCGAGAATGTCCCAAAGCGCGATCTCGATGCCTGACAACACGCCCATCAGGCTCACGTCGGGCCGGTGGGTGAAGCCCGAGCCATAGACCTTGCGCCACAGGCTTTCGATGTGGAACGGGTCCATGCCCTCCACATAACGGTGGAAGGTGTCCTCGATCATGGCCGTCATGGCCTTGGGGCCGAAGGTGGCGCAGTAGCATTCACCGTACCCCACGATCCCCGTGTCCGTGGTGAGTTTCACAAATGTGAAATATCTCCCACCCCACCCCGGGGGCGGATTGCCGACGATGAATACCTGGAGGTCCTTGATCTTCATGCTGTGCTTCCCGATTTTCCCCACATTGGCAAAATCAATCCCGTTCGGGAATGCCCTCCCACATCGCCGTGGCAACAGTTTTTTTCACCGCGACAACCCTTTGCCGCATCCCATTGTTGCGGCTACGCTGCCGCCATGAGCACATTTGACTACATCATTGTCGGCGCTGGATCGGCTGGCTGCGTGCTGGCAGAACGTCTTTCCGCCAGCGGACGGCACTCTGTCCTCGTTCTGGAGGCCGGCGGCAGCGACATGCGCTTTTACGTGCAGATGCCGCTGGGCTACGGCAAGACATTCTATGACAAGTCGGTCAACTGGCTTTATACAACGGAAGCGGACCCCGGACTGAACGGCCAGCAGGACAACTGGCCCCGCGGCAAGGTCCTGGGCGGCTCTAGCTCCATCAACGCGATGGTCTATATCCGTGGCCAGAAGGCGGATTATGACGGTTGGCGCGACGCGGGAAATCCCGGATGGGGATGGGACGACGTACTGCCCGCCTACAAGGCCATGGAAGATGTGGAAACAGGCAGCGACGCCTGGCACGGGCGCGGCGGCCCGCTGCACGTGACCGATCCCAGCAACGCCGTCCATCCAATGACCAGGGACTACATCAAGGCCTGCGAAAGAGTGGGCCTTAGATACAACGCCGACTTCAACGGTGAAACCCAGGAAGGCGCCGGCGTCTATCACACCACCACGAAAGGCGGCATCCGCCTGAGCGCCGCCCGCGCCTTCCTGCGCCCCGCCATGAAGCGGAAAAATGTCCGTGTACGAACCAATTGCCTCGTGACTCGGCTCCTGTTCGATGGCACCCGTTGCACCGGCGTCGAATACCTGCGCGATGGCGCGACGCGGCAAACAACAGCGGTACGCGAAGTGATCCTCGCGGGCGGCGCCGTCAATTCTCCGCAACTGTTGCAACTCAGTGGCATTGGACCCGCTGCCCTCCTCAGCCAGCATGGCATCGCCATGCGCGTGGACAATCCCAATGTCGGCCAGCATCTCGAGGACCATCTCGGCATCAACTACACCTACCGCATGAAGGTGCCGACGCTGAATGACGAGTTGCGCCCCTGGTGGGGCAAGTTGAAGGTCGGCCTGCAATACCTGCTGTTCCGCACCGGCCCCCTCAGCCTCTCGATCAATCATGGCGGCGGGTTCTTCAAGACCAATCCGGCTTACGCGCAGCCGAACATGCAACTCTATTTCCAGGCCTTCTCCACGTTGAAGCCGAAGGTGGGGGAGCGGCCCATTCTCTCGCCTGATCCGTTTTCGGGCATGTCCATTGGCCTGTCGAATTGCCGTCCGACATCGCGGGGCTGGATCAACATCCGTTCGGCGGACCCGCGCCAGCATCCGCTGATTTGCGGAAATGCGTTCAGCACGGACAACGATATCGAGGAGATGCTCGCCGCCGTGAAGTTCATCCGCCGAATTGCCGACCAGCAACCGCTGAGGGATCTGATCGTGGAGGAACTGCGCCCCGGCCCGGCTGTGCAGAGCGACGCTGATCTCATCCATGACTTCAAGCAGCGCAGCGGTACGGTCTATCACCCCTCCTGCACCTGCCGCATGGGCCCCAATCCGAAGACGTCCGTGGTCGACTCGCGCCTGCGGGTGCACGGCATCCAGTCACTGCGTGTCTGCGATGCGTCGGTGTTCCCGAACCTCATCGCCGGAAACACCAATGCACCAGCCATGTTGGTGGGCTGGAAAGGCGCCGAACTCATCCTGCAGGATGCGCGCTGAGGCTCAGTGCCCCATCTCGATGCGGGCCAGGTCCTGCGGATAGACGGGTTCGACAATATAGTGGGGAATGAGCGTCACGTAGGCTTCGCCATCGGCAATCACGCGGCAGATGTCCCCGGACACAGAAGTGACGCGGCCCTCGCGGCCATCCGGCACCATCACCTTGTAACCGACGGTACACCAGTTGCTCGAACTCGGAGGAATATGAGGCGTGATATCGGCATGGGGCACCGCGGCCGCCGTTGCCATCATGTAAACTGCCGCAAATTTATCCACTGAGCCGCCTCGTGAACGGTGATTTGCCCCGGCAACAGATTAAACGCCATTATCGGGTCTTTGCAAGACCGCCGTCCGGCACTTTCGCACCCCGCCGGAACTGGGTCGGACTGGTCCCCGCCGCATCGCGGAAGGCGCGCGAAAAATCAGAGAGCGTGGAGAAACCCGACGCAAGTGAAACATCCCGCACTGTCATCTTCGAATAGGTCAGGAGATGCTCCGCCCGTTCCAGCCGGAGCCGCCGGTAGAAACCCATGGGCCGCACGCCCATTTCCGCCTGGAACAGGCGCTCCATCTGCCGCACCGAAACACCGCCGATTCCCGCGAGAGATGATGCCTGCAGCGGCTCTTCAAGTTGCCGCTCCATCGCCGAAATGATGCTCAGCAAGCGCGGATCACGGGTGCCGTACCTGGCCTGTGCCGGCACACGGACCTGCGCCTCGTCTGGCCGTGACCGGAAGTGCACGAGTTGATCCGCAACGGCAACGGAAAGTGCTTCGCCCATCACGCTTGCAATCCACGCCAGCATCATGTCGATCGCCGCAGCACCACCAGCGCATGTCATCCGGTCGCGGTCGAGTTCGAACAACGCTTCGCGCACCTGCACGGCCGGAAAGCTCTCGCGGAAACCTGGAAGGCTTTCCCAGTGGCAAGTGGCGCGGTACCCGTCGAGCACGCCCGCCTCCGCCAGCAGGAACGGACCCGTGTCGAGGCCTGCCAGCAGCACCTTGGCCCGCGCCAGCTTGCGAATGGCCGTGAGCAGAGACCGGCTCACCGCAGCTCCGGGCTGATAGGATGCGCACACCATCGCCATGTCCGGCCGGCCCATGTCAGGCAGACTTCCGCTGACCGACACGGGTATTCCATTCGACGCCGTGACGGGCTTTCCATCGGCGGAAACGAAACGCCAGGAAAAGGCATTCTCCGCAAAGCGATTGGCAACGCGCAAAGGCTCCATCGCACCATAAAGGGCGATCATGGAGAATCGCGGAACAAGCAGGAACGTGACGGCGCGTGCGGCCATGGCGCTATTTCACAAATTTTGGCGAATTATGTCAAATCCGATTTTGCGGCGAAGTTACTCTCCCGTCATCCCGGAGGATCACCATGCAGTCAAAAGTCATCATCACATGCGCCGTGACAGGCGCCGGAGACACCGTCGGCAAGAGCGCCCACGTGCCCGTGACGCCCGAGCAGATCGCCAACGCCGCGCTGGAAGCAGCAAGCGCAGGCGCCACCGTTGTGCATTGTCATGTGCGTGACCCGAAGACCGGCAAGGGTTCGCGCGACACCGGCCTCTATCGTGAGGTGATGGAAAAGATCCGCGCCAGGAATCAGGACGTGATCATCAACCTCACCGCTGGCATGGGGGGCGATGTCGTTGTCGGTGACGGCGAGAAGCCGCTGGAATTTGGTCCGGGCACGGATTGCGTCGGCCCGCTCGAACGACTCGTCCACGTCAAGGAACTGCGCCCCGAGATTTGCACGCTCGATTGCGGCACCCTGAACTTCGGCGATGGACAATCCATCGTGGTGCAGACGCCGACGCAACTGCGCAAGCAGGCGGAGTTGATCAAATCCTACGGCGTGAAGCCTGAAATGGAGATCTTCGATTCAGGCAATCTCTGGTTCGCCAACCAGTTGGTGAGCGAAGGCCTGATCGCTGACCGCCCGCTGTATCAACTCTGCCTCGGCATTCCGTGGGGTGCGCCCTACAACACGGAAACCATGGCCTATCAAAAGAGCCAGCTTCCGCCCAATGCCATCTGGGCCTCCTTCGGCATTGGCCGCAACCAGATGCAGGCCGTGGCGCAGGCCGTGCTGCTGGGCGGCCATGTGCGCGTCGGCCTGGAAGATAACATCTGGCTGGAGAAAGGCGTTCTCGCCACCAACGGCAAACTCGTGGAGAAGGCCGTGAAGATCATCGAACTCCTCGGCACCAAGGTGGCAACACCTGCCGAAGGCCGCGAAATCCTGGGATTGAAGAAATGAACGTGAAAACCGTCGGCATTGCGGGCACGGGCCTCATTGGCGCAGGCTGGGCCGCCCGCCTCCTCTTTCGCGGCTACAACGTCATCGCCTACGACGTGTCGCCCGCCGCTGAAGAGAAACTGAAGGCCCAGATCAAGACCGCGTGGCCCTCGCTTGAGGCCTTGCTCGGAAAGCCCAAGAAGAAGGGCAAACTCACCTTCACCACCGATCTTGCCGAGATGGCATCGAAGTCCGACTTCATCCACGAGGCGGCCCCCGAGCGCGAAGATCTCAAGATCAGGCTGTTCCGCGACATCGATGCAGCGGCCCGGCCCGACGTGATTATCGCTTCGTCGTCGTCAGGCTTCCTGCCGACCAACCTGCAGAACCAGTGCAAGCACCCTGAGCGCGTGATCATCGGCCACCCCTTCAACCCCGTCTATCTCCTGCCGCTGGTGGAGACTGTGCCGGGCGCGAAGACGTCGGCCGAGGCCATGGACCGCGCCGGTGAATACTTCGAGGCTATCGGCATGCAGGTGCTGCGCCTCAAGAAGGAAATCATGGGCTACGTCTGCGACCGCTTGCAGGAAGCTCTTTGGCGCGAGGCCCTGCACATTCTCGACAAGGACATCGGCACCACCGGCGACATTGATGACTCCATCATCTACTCCGCCGGCATGCGCTGGGCTTTCATGGGCTCATTCCTGACCTACCATGTGGCCGGCGGCCCCGGCGGCATGCGCGACTTCATCAAGCAGTTCGATCCCACGCTGGAACTGGATTGGACCGACCTCAAGTTCCCGAAATGGAACGCAGCGCTGGAACAGCGGCTTGTGGAAGGTTGCGAAGCGCAGGCGGCGGGCCGCGCCGTGCGCGAAATAGAAGCCAAGCGCAACGCCATCCTCGTCGACATGATGAAGCTCTTCAAGAAGCACAAGATCGGCGCAGGCCTTGTGCTGGAGCGCGAGATGAAGGCAAAACGGAAGGTGGCGAAGAAGAAGTAGGCCGCGCCCGGAGGAAACCATGTCCCAACGCGTCATGATCACGGCAGCAGCCAGCGGCATAGGTCGCTGCATCGCCAAGGCATTCCACGAAAGTGGCGCGCAGGTGCACATCTGCGATGTGAACGAGGCCGCGCTGGAGCAATTCAGGGCCGAGTTTCCCGAGATCGGCGCCACGCATGTGGATGTCACCTCGGAAGCCGACATCGAGAACTGGTTCGACGAGGCGCTGGATGATCTGGGCGGACTCGACGTGATGGTGAACAACGCCGGCATCAAGGGCCCCACCGCCCCTGTAGACGACATAGACTTCTCCGAATGGCGGGAGTGCCTCTCGGTCGGCATCGACAGCTACTTCCTCTGCGCCCGACGCGCCGCGCCGCTCTTCAAGGACCAGAAGCATGGTGCGTTGATCAATCTCGCCTCCACCGCAGGCCTTTTCGGATTTGGCAATCGCACGCCCTATGCCGCCGCGAAATGGGCGGTGATCGGCTTCACCAAGTCGCTCGCCATCGAGTTTGGTCCCTACAACTGCACCGCCAATGCCATCTGCCCCGGCGTTGTGCGCGGAGACCGCATCAACCGCGTCATCCAAGGCGAAGCAGACGTGCGCGGCGTCCCCTTCGAAACCGTGGCAAAGCAGATGGTCGGCGGACAGTCGATTGAGCGCTTCGTCGAACCCGAAGAAGTGGCGGGGCTCGCCGTCTTCCTCGCCTCCCCTGCCGCCCGCATGATCAACGGCCAGGCCATCGCCGTCGATGGCCACACCGAAACGTTCCACATCAGGTAAGTCACATGGATTTTTCCCTCACCGACGAACAACAGATGATCATCAAGACGACGCGCGATTTCGTCGCCAATGAACTCTATCCGCACGAGGCCGAGGTCGAGGAGACAGGCGTACTGCGCCCCGGTCTGCGTGACGAACTGAAGAAGAAGGCCATCGCAGCCGGTCTCTATGCCGCCAACATGCCGGCCGACGTGGGCGGCGCGGGGCTCGATACGCTGACCTGGGTGCTCTACGAAAAGGAACTGGGCCGCGCCAATTACGCGCTGCATTGGACCTGCGTGGCGAGGCCCTCCAACATCCTCATGGCCTGCAACGCCGAACAGCGCGAACGTTATCTGTTTCCGTCCATCCGTGGCGAAGCCGGAGACTGCCTCGCCCTCACCGAACCCGGCATCGGCTCCGACCTTCGTGGCATGAAAACCTTCGCCCGGCAGGACGGCGACTGGTTCGTCATCAACGGCACCAAGCATTTCATCAGCCACGCCGATGAAGCAACCTTCTGCATCCTCTTCGCTGCCACCGGCGAGGAAGACACACCCCGCGGCAAGAAAAAACTCATCACCGCCTTCCTCGTGGACAAGGGCACGCCTGGTTTCACGGTGCGCATGGGCTACAAGAATGTAAGCCACCGCGGCTACAACAATTGCATTCTCGAGTTCACCGATTGCCGCATTCACAAGTCGCAAGTGCTGGGCGAGGTTCACAAGGGTTTCGAAGTGGCGAATGACTGGTTGGGCGCGACACGCCTGCAAGTCGCCGCCACCTCCATCGGCCGCGCCGAGCGCGCTCTCGAACAGGCAAAGCAATATGCCGTGGACCGCGTGCAGTTCGGCCAGCAGATCGGCAAGTTCCAGGGCGTGTCCTTCAAGCTCGCCGACATGGCGCTGGAACTGAAGGCGGCGGAACTCCTCACGCTGGAAGCCGCCTGGAAATTCGACCAGAAGACCGTGACCGACATGGACATGGCCATGGCAAAGCTGAAGGCCACGGAGATGCTCGCCTTCGTTGCTGACGAGGCCATCCAGATTCACGGAGGCATGGGCCTGATGAGCGACCTGCCGCTGGAACGCATCTGGCGCGATGCCCGCGTCGAACGCATCTGGGAAGGCACGAGCGAAATTCAGCGTCACATCATCAGCCGCGCCCTGTTGCGCCCGCTGGGTGGGTAATCAGCTTCCATGACTGACCTGAAACGCCTGATCTTCCCGCGCTCAATTGCCTTCGTCGGCGGCAACGAGTGTGACATCGCCATCCGCCGCACCAGTGAACTTGGATTCTCGGGCAAGATCCACGCCGTCCATCCCAAGCGTGAGCATCTCGGTGGCGTCCCCGCCAAGCGCTCCGTGGAAGAGATCGGCGAACCTGTGGATGCCGCCTTCGTCGCCGTCAAGCGCGAGCCGACGGTTGATGTTGTCAGGCAGCTTCGCGCGCTGGGCTGTGGTGGCGCCGTGATCTACGCCGCAGGTTTCGCTGAAGCCGGCGACACCGCCCTGCAGGACGAACTCCTCAAGGCCGCAGACGGCATGCGCCTGATGGGGCCGAACTGTTATGGATACGTGAACGGCCTTGCCCGCGCGGCTCTGTGGCCGGATGAACATGGCATCAAGGTGGTGCAGCGCGGCGTGGCCATCATCACGCAATCCGGCAACATTGCCTGCAACCTCACTTTCACCAAGCGCGCCCTGCCCTTGGCCGCCGTGTTCACCATCGGCAACCAGGTCGATGTCGACATGGCAGACATGGTGGAGGAACTGGCCGATGACCCCCGCGTCTCTGCCATCGGTCTTCACATCGAGGGCTTGAAGGATGTCGCTGCCTTTGCCCGCGCCTGTCTGAAGGCGCGCCAACGGCGCAAGCCCGTGGTCGTGTTGAAGACGGGTCGGTCCGAACAGGGCGCCAAGGTCGCACTGAGCCACACATCGTCGCTCGCTGGCGCAGACACGCTATATGATGCGCTGTTCGAACGCCTCGGCGTGGCGCGCATGACGTCGATCACGGCCTTTGTCGAAACGCTGAAGTTCCTGCACTTTGGTGCCTTGCAGGGTGGACGCCTCGTGTCGCTCTCCTGCTCGGGCGGCGAGGCGGCGCTGGCCGCCGATATGTCGGTCGGACGCGGCGTGTCCTTCCCGCCGTTCAATCCGCAGACCCGCGACAAGGTGGCGGCGACGCTGAATGAGTTTGTCGCCATCGACAATCCGCTCGACTACCACACCTTCATCTGGAACCAGGAAGAGAAGCTCACCGCCACATTTACCGCCGTGCTGTCGGGTGGCTTTGATGTGGGCATGCTCATTCTCGACACGCCGACACAGGACCACATGGACCCTGCCGCGTGGCTGAAGACAGCGCGCGCCTTCCGCATGGCGGCGGTGTTGAACACGGCGCGTGCCGCCGTGGTGGCGACCCTTCCCGAATGCCTGCCGCTGAAACTGGCAGAGGACATGGCGCTCTCCGGCATCGCACCGATGTTCGGGCTCGACGATGCCCTGACCGCCTTCGAGGCCGCGGCCCGCATCGGGGAAAACTGGGCCAGGGCCGAACAAATCCCGGAAGCCGTGACAGCCACCCTTTCAACGGGTGAACCGGCAACGCTCACTGAAGTGGAAGCCAAGGCGCTGCTCAAGCGGCGCGGACTGCCCGTGCCCGATGGACAGGAATGCAGCATTGCCGAAGCGCCCGCCGTGGCGGCGCGCATCGGCTTTCCGGTGACGCTCAAAGTCTCGTCCGCTGCCATCGCCCACAAGACGGAAGCAGGCGGCGTGAAACTCAACCTGCTGTCTGCAGACGAGGTTGCGGCTGCGGCAAAGTCCGTGGCCCACCTCTCCAGCACCGTGCTGGTGGAGCGCATGGTGCGCGGTGCCGTTGCGGAACTCATCATCGGGGTGAAGCGCGATCCCCAGTTCGGCCTCGCTTTGGTGATTGGCGCAGGGGGTGTTCTCACAGAACTGCTCAGGGATTCGGTGGCACTGCTGCTGCCAACCTCGCGGGCCGAGATTGAACGCGCCGTGAAACGTCTCCGCGTCTGGACGCTGGTGGAAGGCTTCCGCGGCAAGTCGGGTGATGCCCGCGCCGTCGTGGACGCGATCGAGACTGTTGCCAATTTCGCGGGCAGCTATGCTGGCTCGCTGGAGGAGCTGGACGTCAACCCCCTCCTCGTCCTGCCGGACGGCGCTTGTGCCGTCGACGCTTTGATCCGCATGAGGCCACTCGCATGACATCACCCATCCGCACCGAGCGCCGCGGCGCCGTCCTCGAAGTCACGATCGACCGCCCCAAGGCCAATGCCATCGATGCCGCCACCAGTCGCATCATGGGCGACATCTTTGCGGGCTTCCGCGATGATCCGGAATTGCGCGTGGCGATCCTGACGGCGGCAGGCGAAAAGTTCTTCTGCCCCGGCTGGGACCTGAAGGCGGCGGCCGCAGGCGAAGCGCCCGATGTGGATTACGGCGTGGGTGGCTTCGGCGGACTGCAGGAACTCAAGGGCCTCAACAAGCCGGTGATCTGCGCCGTGAACGGCCTCGCCTTCGGCGGTGGATTCGAGATCATGATCTCCTGCGATATTATCATTGCAGCTGATCACGCGACCTTCGCGCTGCCGGAGATCAACTCGGGCACCGTCGCTGATGCCGCAACGATCAAGCTGCCCCGCTTCATCCCCTATCACGTCGCCATGGAGATGCTCTTCACCGGCCGCCGCATTGATACGGCAGAAGCCAAGCAATGGGGCATCGTCAACGAAGTCGTGCCCGCCAACCGCCTGATGGTGCGTGCCCGTGAGGTGGCGGCGCAACTCGCTGATGGCCCGCCGCTGGTCTATGCTTGCATCAAGGAGATCGCCCGCGAGACCACGCACCTGCCGATCCACGAGGCATTTCACATGGTAACGAAGCGTAAGCTCAAGAGCGTGGACGTGCTCTATTCCTCGGAAGACCAGCTTGAGGGTGCGAAGGCCTTTGCCGAGAAGCGGAAGCCGGTCTGGAAGGGCCGCTGAACCCTCACGGGACCGCAACAAAAAATGGCCGCGTCCGTGAGGACTGCGGCCATTCAGGTTGGCGGGGAGTGGAACCGCCTGATTCGGGAGAAGGCGTCGGGGCTCAGTTGCCGCCGAAACGCGAATTCAGCGCCACTTCAACGTAGGTCTTTTCGAGCATGCGCTTGGCATCCGCATCGGCGGTGAAGGCAGTGCGGAGAACCTGGGCGGCGCGGGTGAGGAACTTGTTCATGGCCTTAACTTTCTTTAATCTCTGTTGATGATCGGAATATAGGGCGTTGCGATTCAAAGGAGAAACGACTAATTCTTTTCTCATCGTCAAATTTCATTTGAAGATCGCCAGGATTTCGCCATGATTGAGCTGTTCCCCGGTCTGCGCTCCTTGCGGGCTTTTGATGCCGCCGCAGAGCATCTGAGCTTCACCCGCGCGGCTGATGCACTGGGGGTGACGCCTGCCGCAATCAGCCATCAGATCAAGGAGTTGGAGGGTCTGATGGGAGTTCCCCTCTTCACCAGAACCAGCCGTTCCATGCGCCTCACCCGGCAGGGCGAAATCCTCCAGACGGCTGCTCACGAGAGCCTGGAAGTGCTGAGCCGCGCCCTGCTCCGGATCAAGCGACTGGAAAACCGCCAGCAGATCCGGGTCTCGGCCTCGCCCTCCCTGGCCGCGAAATGGCTGGTGCCCCGCCTTGATCGATTCCTTACCCTTCACCCCGGCGCAGATGTGCGCGTCGACGTCTCCCATTCCGTCGTGGATTTCGACCGCGAGGACGTGGACGTGGCGATTCGCTTTGGCGAAGGCAAGTACCCGGGCCTGCGTGCGGACATCCTTTTCCAGGACAAGGTTTTCCCCGTGTGCAGTCCCAAGATCATCACCAAGGAACGCCCTCTGAAGACCCCGCGCGACCTGTTGCGTTACACCCTCATCCACCTTGATTGGGAGGCGCAGGGCAATCCCTGGCCGAACTGGAAGATGTGGATGCGCGCCGCCGGCATCACCGACTTCGATGATCGCGCCGGACTGCATTTCGGCCAGACCTCCTATGCCGTGCAGGCGGCAATCGACGGCATGGGCGTGGCCTTGGGCGATTCCAACCTGGTCGCAGACGACCTTGCCGCGGGCCGTCTGGTCAAGCCCTTCGAGTTGTCGCTGCGCGCGCCCAAGACCTTTGCCTATTATGTCATCAGCCGGCCCGACACCGCCGATGCCCCCTTGGTGGAGGCCTTCCGGGAGTGGTGCCTCGCAGAGGCGAAACTCACGGAAAACCGGGTAGCCTCCAGCGGCGCCGAAGAAAGCGCCGCCTGACCTCGTCGCTTTCCGATCTCCCATCAACCTCTGATTGACCATCCACGCTGCTGGTGCTTTCATGCGCGCATAGCATTCAGCTTCGGGGGAATTGGGAATGCGTGTCGGGGGACTTTTGCTTGCACTGCTGGTGGCGGTGTCAACGGCCAATGCGGGAACGGCACCCAAGGGCTGCTTCGAGAAATCCTGGAACAAGGCCGAACTCAAGAAACTTCCGCTGCAACAGGTCACCGCCCTGCGGATCGAGGCGAATCTCGGCCCGGCACCCGCGAACAGACCACAGACATTTGGCCGCGTGATGGCGCGTTTCCGCGAAACCGGCGATGCGTGGCTCACAACACCCTTCGAATGCAATGACACCGGCGCGGGCTATGCCTGCGCGGCCTATTGCGATGGCAACATCTTTGTCCTGGCGACGGGCGGCGGCGGCATGAAGGTGATGCCGCAGCAAGGCCTGCTGCTGGCCGGGCCCGATTGCAGTGGCGTGACCGCCCTCCTGCGCATGAATGCCGACCTGATGCCCTTCGCCCTGGCGCGGCGCGGCGGCAAGGCGTGTCCGCCGCGCTGAACGCCAGTCCTATTCGCGCGCCAGCGGTGGATATTCGTCGTAGGTGCCCATCGGCATCTGTTCGTAGTCGATCACATTGCCGGTCATCATCAGCGCCGGCGGTGTGAGCAGGAAAGCGCACAGGCCTGCCACATCTTCAGGCACCAGCAGGCGGCCGAAGGGCACACGGCTTCCGATGCGCTGCGCCCAGTCCTCCGGCATCTTGTGGAACCTGGTCTGCAGGGCGTGCTCGCCATCGGAATTGACCCAGCCGAGATTGATTGCGTAGGCGCGGATGTTTTTCCGTTTCCAGGCGTTGGCCGCGTTCTTCGTCATGCCCACCAGTGCTGCCTTCGAAGCGGCATAGATGCCGATGTTGGGCGGGCCGCCATGGGCCAGCATGGAGGTGATGTTGATGACGACGCCCGTGTCTGCCTTCCCCATCACTTTCCCTGCCTCATGCATCAGGAAGATGGGTGCCCGCACGTTCACATCGAACATGCGCTGGTAGGCCTCAGGTGTGACATCATCGATCGACCAGCGCTCGGTATTGCCCGCGGCATTCACCAGCACGTCGAGACGGCCGAAGCGCTGGACGGCGAGATCGACAGCCTTTTTGGGGGTGGCGAGATCCGTGAGGTCGGCGGCCAGTGTTTCCACCTTGTCCGCCCCACACTCCTTTTGCAGGCTCGCCAGCTTTTCCGCATTGCGGTCGAGCAGGACCACCTTCAAGCCATCGCGAAGAAATTGCCGCGCAACTGCCGCACCAATGCCCTGTGCGCCTCCGGTGATCAATGCAACGCGTGTCATGCCATCCCTGCCCCTTTTTTTGTGACGATGCGAAAAAGGCTCCGGCACGTCAAGCGCCAGAGCCTTTCAACTGCGCAGGGCAGATAATCAGTTGCTGAGAGTGATACGCACGCGGCGCGGGCCGTACTTGTGCACCAGCGAATAGAGCTTCGCCGCGTTGGACGGATGCAGGCGCACGCAGCCGTGCGACGCCGGGCGGCCGAGGTTCTTGATATAGCCCGTGCCGTGGATGGCATAGCCACCGTGGAAGAACACGGAATTCGGCATGGGCGCGTTGTCGTATTTCTTCGAGTAGTAGACCTTCGCCGTGCGCGTGACGCCGAACGAACCGCGCGGCGTGTAGTAGCCCGGCCGCGCCGTGGAAACGCGCCAATAGGCGTAGGGGAATCCGTTCACCCTCACCGACATGGTCTGCGAGCCGATGTCGATGTGCACCTGCACCGCGGCCGGCTGGCGGGCCTTGAGCCGCTTGGGGGTCGAGGCGTCGGCGGCGCTGAAGGTCAGGACGACCGCAGCGACGAGGCTGACAAAAATGTTGAAGAGCTTGCTCATGCGTGTTCCCTCAATTGTAACCCCCACAGAATCGCCATGTGTATCTGAATTTCTAACAATTGACCAGTTGCCGCACCTCCGCGTGATTAATCAAACAAGAACTCCCGGCCCACCTTCACCCGACGCTCCCCGCCGTAGGATATGATGTCCGCCGTCGCATAGGTTTCGCTGAGCGTGGCCGGCAGGAACGATCCCGTGCCCACCATGTCGAGCGGTGCCCGCGCCGCGCCCATGATCTGGCATTTCTCCGGATTGAACCCGGACGAGCCGACGATCTGGGCCGAGGTGAATCCCGCGTTGTCCAGCGCCAGCCGCGTGTGGATCGCGCAGGCCACCGATACGCCCTTGCCGAACAGGATGCGGCGCACCTTGTCGACGAGGATGTTGCTCGGGTCCAGTTGGAACGCCCTGCCCCCCAGAACCTGTTCCACGATGTTGTATTCGCCCGAAACCTTCAGCCAGTGACCCACGACGTCCACTGATTTCTCGTAGTCAAGCCCCTCGGCAAAGCGCCCGCCATGGGTGTCGAGACGCACACCGAAACTCTTGCCCGCCTGGTCGAGCTTCTGCTCCTTGTAGAACCAGCGGGCGCAGCGCAACGCATCCGTGACCTCATGGCCCGTGTAGTCGGTGAGTGCCGTGAGCGACTTTGCCTCGGGCAGCGTGTCGTGGAACAACTTCATCGCCGCCAGCACGTCGCCACCCGTGTAACCCACAAGCGCATGGGGCATCGTGCCCATGCCGCCGCCCGTGCCGAAGAAGGGCGCGGTCAGATCCTGCGACGAGCCGATGAAGCCCCTGGCCTCGGCATTGTGCCGCTTCGCCGCGTTCGAGCCCACCATGGCGCCATAGGCGGCGAGGATGTTCATCTCCGCGCCGGAGGCATGGCGTGCGTGCATGTCCATGAAGCCGGAGCCGGGCATGGCGAGGCACATCTCGTAGGCGTTGTTGGCGCACACGCAGGGAAAGCCGATCTTCTGCAGCAGCACGGTTTCCACTTCCGACAGCTTCTTCATGGAGCCGGTGATTTCCATGAGCTTGCGTTCGGACGGCACCACTTCGCCTTCCTGCACGAGCCGGCGGATCTTCACATCCGGCACCAGCGCGCGGGCCATGCGAATGGCGGGCTCAAGCGCGGCCACCACGCGGCGGCGCATGAACACCGCGAATGTGACTTCCGTATCGCCGTGGGCGCCGACGATGCGCGCCGTGTTGGTGAAATACTTGTCCGTCTGCGCCGACAGCGGCCCCGCCGCATGTACGAGGGCAATCAGCTTGTCGAGAATCGCGGCATGCGCCGGCGCGAGCGAGGTTTCAGGCTTGTCCATGAAAGGGTTTTGGCCCGAATGAGGCAGGCCGTCAAATGCTGGAAGGAGAAGGATGTTGCTTCCCGTGACGTCATTCAACCCGTCATGCCGTGCAAAGCCCCGAACCTCACGAAAGCGAGGTGAGCCTGCCGCGAGGCCGGTAGGGGCAGCGACACGGAATCGGGCTGGAAGCGTGCCACGGGGCACATGCTTCGAGGCATCGCGTGACGGGTGGCGAGTCATTTCACGGAGGCATGGGGTGTCGAGGGAAAAATGGAGGGACTGTTCCCGTACGGGCCTGTCGCCTGCATGCGGTGGTCAAAGGAAGGTATTGGATTCGGCGATAAGCCCGACCACTCACGCCTGCTTTGCCGTGAGGCAAAGCGGAACAGCGTGCAGTGGCATCCAGAAACGCAGCGGTTTTGGCCCGCAAGGCCCGCACTCGCCAATCCACACAACCAGGGCACTTACGGACTGAGCCCGGCCCCGTTGCGTGCGCCTCCGGAGAGACACACGGGGTGTGGGTGAACTGCGGTAAACCGCGCTTGGACCTTAGTGTCCAAGGGGCGGACCTCCGGCTCCCGGGAGCTGTCAGTGCTTTGCTGACAGAGCGCGGGCGCTGCTCATGGGTGAGGCAGTGCAGATAAGCTCGCGACACTGATCCCTCCTTGCCAAACCCATCACACGCTATAAATCATAGAACAGGAATAAAGTCAATTTCATTCGCTCTTGTTCCCCATCAAGGAGACGGGGGAAGATGATTGGCCTCGCAACATTGCCATGCTTGATGGCATTGACCTGTAAGCCACGACTTGACATTCGTAAGGTAATACCTTACACATCACACATGATCAGGTCATTCCGGCACAAGGGTCTGGCAGAGCTTTGGGAGAAGGGCTCAAGCGCCAGGGTTGACCGCAAGCTGCAAGACCGCATTCTGCTCCGTCTCGACGCGCTGGAAGCGGCAGCCGAGGCGGCCGACATGAACGTGCCGGGCTTTGATTTCCACGCGCTGCGCGGGCCAAAACCAGTGCGCTACACCGTCCATGTGAATGGGCCTTGGTGCCTGACATTCGAATTCGCCGATGGCGACGCCATCAAGGTTGATCTGGAACAGTACCATTGACACACGCAACCATTGAGACAGGGAGTGAGACATGATTGAGGTGACCGCCAGGCGCAATCCGCGCCGCCGCCCTGCCCACCCCGGCACGCTGCTGGCCCTTGAGGTGCTGCCCGCGCTTGGCAGGCCCAAGTCCGAAATCGCGCGTCTGCTCGGCCTTTCGCGTCAGTCCCTGCACGACATTCTGGCGGGGCGGCAACCGGTGACCCCCGCTACCGCAGTCAAACTCGGCAAACTCTGCGGCAACGGCCCCCGCCTCTGGCTGAACATGCAAACCGCCCACGACTTGTGGGAAGCGGAACAGAAGATCGATGTCTCAGGCATTCCGACGCTGGAGGCGGTGTGAGGGGTTATAAATTGAATGCAGTATCACAGCGACCAACCTGACTACTGTCACCGGAATTGGAATTGGACTTCAGACTAACCAGCTGAGCAAAGTTTTCGCAAGACGACGAGACAAATACTAATGTTACCTCACATCTTTGCGCCAAAGCCAAAGGAGATAATCTATCACTACACATCTGTCTCCGCAGCAAAATCAATAATTGAAAGCGGAGAAATTTGGTTGTCTGATTTTGAGAAGACTAACGACTCAACTGAATTTAAGTATGCAAGAGACGCCTTTGTTGACTGCATTGGCTCGATCACCGGCAGTAATATTTTCGCGGCAAAAATTCTAGTTCTGAATGCACTACGTTCGATCAACAGACACACAAAAATGATGATCGGGAGTTTTACGACTGAGAGTGACGATCTCAATCAATGGATTACATATGGGGACGGTGGGAGTGGTTGCGTTTTAGGATTTGATGCGGGTTTCATTGAACAAAATTGTGGCGTGGCAATGAGGCGAGTTTGCTACGGCGCAGCAGCAGTCAAGCAGTTTGCTGAGATCAGTCTAGCTATGTTGCAGAATGAATTTCTTGTTCCCATTCATGGTCTTGGTCAGCACAAACTGGATGAAATTCGGCTTTTGTCGCAGTTTGTAGCGGCCGACCTGTTTGCGTTCAAACACCATGCGTTTAGGGCTGAGAAAGAGATTCGTGTTTCTAGGATCGTATTGAGGGGCCTGCGCGACAATGAATACCAAGATTCTATAGGGCACACCGCAAAAGGTCACGAACTCAAATCGATTCCAATCAAAAATCGCAACGGAAAATACGGCGAAACATCATATCTTGAGTTGCCAACAAAGGACGTGCGCGAATCAGCACTAGTCTCAATTGGATTCGGCCCATCAACGACGGTGGGAAGCAGAGAGACAATTGCAGAGGCGCTGAAGAAGTCCCTGTCTCAAGTATCGACCTGGCAGTCTTCGATTCCATACAGGTGACGGCGCTTCACCTATTTCATCTTCCCCCAGAAGCTCTCCGCGCCTGAGCGCATCAGTTCCGTGTCGGTTGGGCCGGCGAGGAAGGTGTAGCCGATGTTGCTGTAGGCTTTGACGCCGTCGACCGTCCCGGCGAAGGCGGCAGCGACGAGGTTGTTCTTATGGGCAGCGGCGGCGATCTTCTTCATCGCGTCCAGCGTGCCCTGTCCGAGGCGGTCGATCTTGGCGCCGTTGCTGAGCGCAATCGAAAGGTCGCTCGGCCCCACGAACAAGCCGTCAAGGCCGGGAACGGCCGCGATGGCCTCCACGCTGTCCAGCGCTTCCTGCGTTTCGATCATGGCCATGACCAGCGTTTCGGTGTTGGCCTGCTTGAGGTAGTCGCCCGCCCCCACACCCGCCGACTGCAGCATGGTGTAGCCGCCCCAGGAGCGCTGACCCACCGGCGGATATTTTGCCGCCTTCACCAGCGCCTTCACCTGCTCGACCGAGTTGGTCATGGGCGCGATGACGCAGGCCGCCCCCATGTCGAGCGCCGAATTGACGATGCCCGGATCATTCCAGCGCACCCGCAGGATGGCGGGCTTGCCCACGGCATTGATGGCGGCGACCATCTGGGCCGCCTCGCCCATGTCGATCGTCGAGTGCTGCAAGTCCAGCGCCACGGCATCGAAATCGAGCCGCGCCACCTGGCCCGCAAGCTGCGCGCCGGGCGTTCCGACCCATGGAAACACGAGCGGCCCGCCACTGGCGAGCCGCTTGCGGAGTGCGAATGAGGCGCCCGACACCGGATCAGCCCGCCTTGATCTGGGCGATGGCCTCGGCCATCAGTTCATCCATGGTGCGGCGGACCTGATGGTCCGACTGGCTGACGTTCCTGGCCTGGAAATCGGCGAGAACCTTGCGAACCACGTCGTCGTCGCCCGCTTCCTCGAAATCGGCGGCCACAACCTCCTTGGCGTAGGTTTCCGCGGCTGCTCCCGAAAGTCCAAGCTTTTCAGCGGCCCACAGGCCGAGCAGCTTGTTGCGGCGGGCGGTGGCCCTGAAGCGCAGCTCCTCGTCATGGGCAAACTTCTTTTCGAAGCTTTCTTCGCGCTTGTCGAATGTCGTCATCATGAATCTCCCGGGATATGCGCTTCCAAATAGCTATGCGGCGGACGCAAATCAACGGATTCAAAAGAATTGTGCGCCGCAGCAACTTGTCCTATAGGGACGCCAGTTTTCCAACCCCACCTATAAGCGTGTGTAATGGTCCCGCCGTCATGTTAAACCGGGCCGACGAGAGGCGTCTTTGAGGATATACAGAATGAACAACAAGCGCACCCGCATCTACGAGGGCAAGGCCAAGATCCTGTACGAGGGTCCCGAGCCTGGCACCGTGGTGGTGCATTTCAAGGATGACGCCACCGCCTTCAACGCCGAGAAAAAGGCCGTGATCGAAGGCAAGGGCGTGCTCAACCAGCGGATCTCCGAATACCTTTTCACCAAGATCAACGAGATGGGCCTGCCCACCCATTTCATCCGCTCGCTCAACATGCGCGAACAGCTTGTCCGCGAGGTCGAGATCATTCCGCTTGAGGTGGTGGTGCGCAATGTGGCCGCGGGCTCCATCTCGAAGCGCCTTGGCATCGATGAAGGCAAGCCCCTGCCCCGCTCCATCATCGAGCTCTACTACAAGAACGACAAGCTGGGCGATCCCATGGTGACGGAAGAACACGTCACCGCCTTCGGCTGGGCCACGCCGCAGGAGATGGACGACATCGTGCACATGTCGGTGCGCATCAATGATTTCCTCTCCGGCCTCTTCCTCGGCATCGGCATCCGCCTCGTCGACTTCAAGCTGGAATTCGGCCGTTACTACGAGAACGACATGATGCGCGTGGTGCTGGCCGATGAGATCAGCCCCGACAACTGCCGCCTCTGGGACATGAAGACCAACGAAAAGCTGGACAAGGACCGCTTCCGCCGCGACATGGGCGGCCTCGTCGAGGCCTACCAGGAAGTGGCCAAGCGCCTCGGCATCATCCAGCCGGGTGAAGTTGTCGAGCGCAGCCTGAAACTTGTGAAGAACGACTGACCATGAAAGCCAAGATCAAAGTCACCCTGAAGAACGGCGTGCTGGACCCGCAGGGCAAGGCCATCGAAGGGGCCCTTGGCCACCTTGGTTTTGCTGGCGTGGGCCAGGTGCGGCAGGGCAAGTATTTCGAGATCGAGCTCACCGAAACCGATCGCGCCAAGGCCGAAGCGCAGGTGCAGGCCATGTGCGAAAAGCTCATCGCCAACACGGTGATCGAAAACTACGCGATCGAACTGGGCTGATCCTCAGCGCCGGAAACGGGGGCGTTCGGGCATCGGCTCGAAGATGTCGTCATCCTCGGCCTCATCGTCATCGTCTTCGTCCGCCTGCACCTCGGGCGTGAGCCAGCGGAACAGCAGCCACGCCAGCACCGCCACACCCGCCGCCGCGACGGTAAGCATCACCGTGACCAGGAACGTGTGCCACGTCGTTTCCGTCTCCACCTGCCCGAGATGATTGGGATCGACGTGCAGCGGCACGGTGTTGCCCAGCACCAGCCGCTCGGGATCAAAGCGGTTGGCCTCCAGCGTCACGGTTTGCGGCAAGCCGCTGGCGACATAGGTGAGCGTCACGCGGCCCGCACGGCTGACTTCCCAGCCTTCTGACTGAACGGGCGGTGGAAGCTCCAGCGCCGTCACCGTGGCATCCACCTGCAGGAAGCGTTCAACCTGCCATTGCCGCATCACCAGGAGGAGCGGCAGCGCCACCGCAAACAGAATCCCGAGCGTCATGAGTCCGAGCGCCATCCGCTGCGCACGCGTGAACGGCTGGCCGCGCAACGACCACAGTCGCGCAAGGAGCGAGCGCCGGACGCGGGATGGGTCGGCCATGCATGATCTCCTGCCCTGCCCCCGGAGATTCGTCGCGTTTATGAACAAGCCTGTTTGTGAATCTACCCGCATTGCGCTAAGGCCACCAGCATCTTTCTCACGCTGCAAACGGACTCCCTGCCCCATGAAATCCGCTGTCATCGTCTTCCCCGGCATCAACCGCGAGCGCGACATGATGCACGCACTCGAAGCCACGACGGGTGTGAAACCCGTGGCGGTGTGGCATGCGGAAACCGCCTTGCCGAAAGTTGACCTGGTGGTCGTGCCCGGCGGCTTCTCCTACGGCGACTATCTCCGTTGCGGGGCTATTGCGGCACGTTCACCCATCATGGCAGATGTGAAGGCCAAGGCGCTGAAAGGCTTGAAGGTTCTGGGTGTCTGCAACGGCTTCCAGATCATCACCGAGGCAGGCCTGCTGCCGGGTGCTCTGGTGCGCAACGCCAGTCTCCATTTCGTCTGCCGCGAGGTGAAGCTGACAATCGAGAACAACGCGACCTGGTTCACCAACCGCATGGCCAAGGGCCAGGTCGTCACCTGCCCCATCGCCCACGGCGAAGGAAACTACATCTGCGACCCCGAAACGCTGGCCCGCCTCGAAGGCGAAAACCGCGTCGTCTTCCGCTACGCCGAGGGCACCAACCCCAACGGCGCCATGAACGACATCGCGGGAATCACGAATGAGGCCGGCAACGTCATCGGCATGATGCCGCATCCGGAAAACATGATCGACCCCATCCATGGCCGGCAGGACTGCCGCCCCCTGTTCGAAGGCCTGCTGGCGGCCTGAGTCGTGACGGAACATTCCGACGCCGAAGTTGCGACCCTCATTTCGCGGGCCAAGGAAATTGCCTGCCGCTATTATCAGTTGACGGGAAAGCCACTGGGCATCTCCGGCGAAATAGCTGAACAGGAGGCCGCCCGCCTCCTCGGCCTCAGCCTTTTTCCGGCACGCGCCGCCTCCGCCGATGCCGGGCGGTTGAACGGCGGCAAGACCGAGCTCATCCAGATCAAGGGCCGCGCCGTCGATGCGAAATCGAAATACGTGGGCCGCGTACCGAAAATCAAACTGGAACCCGCTTTCGATTTTGCAGTGTTGGTGCTGCTCGACCGCTCCAACCTCGATACCATCGAAATCTGGGAGGCGGATTACGGCGCCATCAGGTCACGCCTCACCGTGCCCGGTTCAAAATCGCGCAATGAACGGGGCTCCATGGGGATCAGTCAGTTCAAATCCATTGCCCGCAAGGTCTGGCCTGCGCCCTGACGGCAGGACGCCGATGCCGGGGACAAGGTCACCTCAACACTTCGGAAACTCTGATATCTCTTAACGTCGGATTCATCGCGAATTTTAGCCAATTACGGCGAAAATCGCGGCAACTTGTGCGTGTTCAATACTGGAGCGAACACCATGACCAAGTTTCTTGCGAAGCTGCTGAAGAAAAAAGAAAATACCGCTGCAAACGAGGCGGCCGCCGCGTGCCAGGCCGCCATGGTGGCCCGCATGGACCGTGTGCTGCATCTCGACGGGGCTGCCGCCAAGGCTGGTTAACACTTCGTTTCGATCCAATCTTTCCGAAAACTCAAGGGCCGCGGTTAACAGGTTCTGAACCGCAATCGGCGTTAACAGTAGATTAACGCAACGAAATACGGCCCAATGCAATCACACATCGAAACCCGGTGTGGGACGGCGCAGCAAGTTTGGGAGAGGATAATGTTGCAGAACCTGTTCAAGAAGAATCGCCACGAACCCGAGATCGACGAAACGCTCGAACTCTCGAATGTGCGCCTGATGGGCCGCATGGAAAACATGCTGAGCGACATGGCCACGCAGGAAACCCTGCGGAGCATCCGCTTCGCCACGCTCGACGGGACCCCGAGCTACTACCGCTGAAATCACTGGCTGCAACATCCGGCGCGGGTTCACCTAGCCCGTGCCGGGTTACGGCCTTGGCGCAGATGCTGGCGTGGTCGCCGTCCCGGACGGTATCGTGCCAAGGCCGGGACAGCCCCCGAACTGCCTACAGGACGGAGTCACACCATGAAAATGCTCACACTCTGGGCGTGTATCGAACCTTCAGGCGACGGGCGGGACGATGGTCCCGCCAGTTCCGCACTGGCCTGGAAACAGGCCTGGACCAGCATGAACCGGTTGCAGGATGCGACGACTCCCGCAACCCCTGGTGAAAAACGCACCCCGCGCCAACCTGTCACTTGAAATCCGGCGCACGCCGCAATACGTAACCGACACCATTACAAAAACACTCAATGGAGTCGATTATGCCCTACAAAGTCGCGATCATCGTTGGCAGCCTGCGCAAGGACAGCTTCACCCGCAAGGTGGTGAATGCCGCCATAAAGCTGGCCCCCGCCAACCTCAAGTTTGAAACGGTCGAAATCGGCAACCTGCCGCTGTTCAACCAGGACACCGAAGCCGGCGACGCCGCCGTGAAGACGTTCCGTGACAAGATCGGCGCCGCCGATGCCGTCCTGTTCGCCACGCCGGAGCACAACCGCTCCGTACCGTCAGCTCTGAAAAACGCGCTCGACTGGGGTTCTCGTCCCTGGGGCCAGAGCAAGTGGGGCGGCAAGCCGGCCGCCATCATTTCCACCTCCATGGGCAACATTGCGGGCTTCGGCGCCAACCATCACCTCCGCCAGACCCTCGCCTTCCTGAACATGCCGACGCTCGGCCAGCCTGAAGCCTACATCGCCTCGGCCCAGAACGCCGTCGATGACAAGGGCGAGATCGTGGAGGCTTCCAGGGAGTTCTTCAAAGGCTTCTTCCAGGCCTTCACCAACCTCGTCAGCCGCAACGTCGACCGCACCGCCGTCGCCGCCGAGTAACTGACGGAATACCTCAATCTACGTTCCTGATCGGGCGACGGAAACGTCGCCCGTTTTTCGTCTTGTCGCCATCGCCGGACCTGACCCGGCCACCGTGATCTGGCCCCCCGTCCCTGCGTCATGTGCACACGTCCAACATTGCGTTTGAGATTCGCGGGCTGCGGCTTTAAAGGCGCGGCATGACCGTTGCCGCCCCCAAAGCCGAACCCAAGATCACCCCCGAACTCGTGAAGTCCCACGGCCTCAAGCCGGATGAATACGAGCACTTCGTCAAGCTGCTGGGCCGCGAACCTACCTTCACCGAATTGGGCATCTGTTCGGCCATGTGGAACGAGCACTGCTCCTACAAGTCTTCCAAGAAATGGCTGCGACAGCTGCCGACCACAGGTCCGCGCGTCATCCAGGGCCCGGGCGAAAATGCCGGCGTGGTCGACGTGGATGATGGCCAGGCCATCATCTTCAAGATGGAATCACACAACCATCCCTCTTTCATCGAGCCCTACCAGGGTGCCACGACAGGCGTGGGCGGCATCCTTCGCGATGTCTTCACCATGGGGGCACGGCCCATCGCGGCGGTGAATGCGCTGCGCTTCGGCGCGCCCGATCATCCCCGCACGCGCCATCTCGTCGGTGGCGTGGTGGCGGGCGTGGGCGGCTATGGCAATTCCTTCGGCGTGCCGACCGTCGCAGGCGAAGTGAACTTCCACGCCCGCTACAACGGCAACATCCTTGTGAACGCCATGGCGGTGGGGATCGCCGATGCCGGCAAGATATTCTATTCCAAGGCGGAAGGCGTGGGCCTCCCCGTGGTCTACCTCGGCGCCAAGACGGGCCGCGACGGCATTCACGGCGCCACCATGGCGTCTGCCGAATTCGACGACAAGGCTGCGGAGAAGCGCCCCACCGTGCAGGTGGGCGACCCCTTCACCGAGAAGTGCCTGCTGGAAGCCTGCCTCGAACTCATGGCCTCGGGTGCCGTCATCGCCATCCAGGACATGGGTGCCGCGGGCCTCACCTGTTCGGCTGTCGAGATGGGCGCAAAGGGTGACCTCGGCATTGAACTCGATCTCGACAAGGTGCCGTGCCGCGAAAGCCACATGACGGCATACGAGATGATGCTCTCGGAATCGCAGGAGCGCATGCTCATGGTGCTGCGCCCCGAGAAGGAAAAGGAAGCGGAAGCGATTTTCCGCAAGTGGGATCTCGATTTTGCCATCGTCGGCAAGACCACTGACACGCTGCGCTTCGTCATCAAGCATGAAGGCGTGGTGAAGGCCGACCTGCCCATCAAGGCCATGGGTGACGAAGCCCCGGAATACGACCGCCCCTGGGTGGAACCGAAGAAGCCTGCGGTGCTCAAGCCCGCCGATGTGCCGGCGCCCAACGATCTCGCCGCGGTGATCGTGAAGATCGTGGGCTCGCCCGACATGGCGTCCCGCCGCTGGGTGTGGGAACAATACGACTCGCTGATCGGCTCCAACACCGCGCAGATTCCGGGAGGCGACGCCGGCGTGGTGCGCATCGCCGAGAAGAAGGCGATTGCCGTCTCCTCCGACGTGACGCCGCGCTACGTGGAAGCCGATCCCTTCGAAGGCGGCAAGCAGGCCGTGGCCGAATGCTGGCGCAACCTGTGTGCCGTGGGTGCCGAACCCATCGCCGCCACCGACAACCTGAATTTCGGCAATCCCGAACGCCCGGACATCATGGGCCAGTTCGTCTTTGCCCTCAAAGGCATCGGCGAGGCCTGCCGCGCACTCGACTTCCCCATCGTCTCCGGCAACGTGTCACTCTACAACGAGACCAACGGCCAGGCGATCCTGCCCACGCCGACCATCGGTGGCGTCGGCCTGATCCGCGACTGGACCAGGATGGCGACCGTGAAGTTCAAGAGCAACGGAGAGGCCATCCTGCTCCTGGGCGGTCATGGCGGCCACATGGGACAATCGATCTACATGCGCGAAGTGCATGGCCGGGAAGACGGCGCGCCACCGCCCGTCGACCTGGCGAAGGAACGCGCCCACGGCGAATTCGTCCGTTCACTGATCAAGAGCGGAGCGGTAACGGCGGTGCACGACATCTCCGACGGCGGCCTCGTTTCCGCCGTGATCGAAATGGCGCTGGCGGGCAACACGGGCGCCACGCTCGATGCCATGGACCACATCCAGCTCTATGCCGAAGACCAGGCGCGCTACGTGCTCACCTGTCCCGCCAAGGAAGCCGCCAAGATCATCACGCAAGCCCACGTCAAGGGCATCGACGTGATCCGCATCGGCACCGTGACGGACGCCGCGACATTCACCATGGGATCAACAGCGGTGCCAATGCAGGCCCTGCGCACCGCCCACGAAGGCTGGTTCCCGGGCTTGATGGCCGGGTGACGGCTCCCACAAGCCTCGCGCAACTGCGAAGTGAGGGACGGATTATCCGAAAAATCCGCTCTTCTTCATCACCACGCGGGTGCCCACCTGCACGCGGCTGTAGAGGTCGATCACGTCGCCGTTGAGCATGCCGATGCAGCCGGCCGTTGCCTTCTTGCCGATGTCACCGAGCTTGGCCGAGCCGTGGATGCGGTTGATGGTGTCGACGTCGCCCTTGAACAGATACATGGCGCGCGCGCCCAGCGGATTATCGATGCCGCCCGGCATGCCATCCGGCAGCCATTTCGCCAGGTCCGGCTTCTTCTGCAGGTGATAGGGAGCGGGAATCCAGTTGGGCCATTCCTTCATCTTGGCGATGGTGACTTCGCCTTCCCAGGCATGGGCGCCCTTGCCCACGGCAACGCCATAACGGAGCGCCTGCCCGCCGCCGAGGACGAGGTAGAGGAAGCACTTGCCGGGATCGACCACCACTGAACCTTCCGGCAGGTCCGTCTCATAGGCCATCTGCTTGCGCTGATACTTGAAGGCGAGCTTCTTCCACTCGTCCATGTTGACGGCATAGGGCTCCTGCGCGCGGGCAACCGCCGGCAGGAACAGGCCGGCACTGGCGGCGAGGAGACGGCGGCGGGAAAGCTGCATGACAAAGGGTACCCGGTCTGAGAAGTTGCACTGGTTTATCGCTGCCCGTGAATCTGTTCAATATGATGGCAGCGCCCCACTGGAAAAGACTGTCCGCAGGGTCTATCTACGGCCCGAAACAAGGAACGCTCCCTCGCCATGGCCATGTCCGCCCACGACATCGAGAAATTCATCAAGGACGGCCTGCCGGACGCGCAGGTGGAGATCAAGGATCTGGCCGGCGACGGCAACCACTACGCCGCCACCGTCATCTCCGCGGCGTTCAAAGGCAAATCCCGCGTGCAGCAGCACCAGATGGTCTATGCCGCACTCAAGGGCAACATGGGCGGCGTGCTGCACGCACTGGCACTCACCACTTCAACACCACAGGACTGATGCAAATGACCACCATCCACGACACCATCGACAATGAAGTGAAGACCAATGACGTTGTGCTCTTCATGAAGGGCAATGCGGAGATGCCCATGTGCGGTTTCTCGGGCCGTTCCGTGCAGATCCTCCAGCACCTCGGCGTGCCGTTCAAGGATGTGAACGTGCTGGCTTCGGATGAGCTGCGCCAGGGCATCAAGGACTACACCAACTGGCCCACCGTACCGCAGCTTTACGTGAAGGGCGAATTCGTGGGCGGCGCCGACATCATGTACGAGATGTTCCAGTCGGGCGAACTGAAGCAGCTTCTCGCCGACAAGGGCGTCGCCGCCTGATGCTGAACCTCTTCGCCGGATCCGTCTCCACCTGCTCGCTCGCCTCGCACATCGCGCTGGAAGAGGCGGGCGCGGACTACAAGGTCACGCGCCTCGACCTCGCCAAGGGCGAGCAGAAGACGGCGGAGTACCTCAAGGTCAACCCCAAGGCTCGCGTGCCCGCACTCGATACCGGCAAGGGCGTCATCACCGAGAATCCGGCGATCCTCTATTTCATCGCGCAGACGCACCCGCGCGCCAATCTCGCGCCACGCGATCCCGTGGCGCTCGCGCAGATGCAGGCCTTCAACAGCTTCCTCTGTTCCACCGTGCACCCCGCCCATGCCCACAAGCTGCGCGGCGCGCGCTGGTCGGATGACCCGGCCGTGATCGAGGCCTTGAAGATCAAGGTGCCGCGCAACATGACCGACTATGTCCTGCTGATCGAGCAGGACTACCTGCAGGGCCCGTGGGTGATGGGCGAATACTTCTCCGTTGCCGACGCCTATCTCTTCACCATCGCCAATTGGCTGGAAGGCGATGGCGCTGATGTCTCGCAGTTGCCGCGCGTCCTGGACCACCGCGCCCGCGTGGCCGAACGGCCCGCCGTGCAACGGGTGCTCGCCACCTACAAGTGAAGAAGGCCGGGAGGGTGACGCATGTGCAATGCCTGCCTCATGGACGCCATTCGCGCCAGTGTGCGCGCCCACCCCACGGCCTTTGAGCACTCGGCAGCCGCGGCAGATGCGTCGCGCGGTGCGGCAGCGAACGCCGCCCGTGAAAACCTGTCGCGCGCCAAGGGCCGCATCGTCAACCTCACCCATGACTACGACGAACACTTCCCCACCTTTGATGGCGAACCGGGCATCACCATGCAGCGCCTCTCGTCCTTCGAGCGCGACGGCTCCAACGTCTTCCGCCTCACGATCGACGAACATACCGGCACCCACGTGGATGCGCCGCTGCACTTCAGCAGCAACGGCGCTTCGCTGAGCGGACTCGATCCGCAGCAACTGGTCTGCCCGCTCTGTGTGATCTCCATTGCCGACAAGGCGCGCCATGATGTGAATGCCACGCTCTCCGCCGACGATGTGGAAAACTGGATGATGCAGCACGGGCGCATTCCCCACGGTGCCTGCGTGGCGCTGGACTCCGGCTGGGCGGCAAAAGTGAACGATCCCTCCTTCCGCAACACGCCCAATGGAAAGCTGGCCTTCCCCGGTTTCAATCGTGACGCGGCGGACCTGCTGATGTCACTCGGTGCCGCAGCCATCGCGGTCGATACGCTGTCGCTCGACCCCGGCAACACGAAAGACTTCGCCGTGCATCTCGCCTGGCTGGGCAGTGGCCGCTATGGCGTGGAGTGCCTTGCCAACCTCGATCAACTTCCGGCAACGGGTGCCACCATTTTCGTGGGCGCGCCCTCGCACCGGGGCGGCACCGGAGGCCCGGCGCGCGTCCTCGCCATCGTCTGAAGGCGCACTGCAGGTTGAAGCGGGAGGCGCGTTTCAACGCGGCCGTCTTGACCGTCATCAAGGCTACCACGGAGCGCCTTCCCTAGGCCTCGTGTGACAGAGTATGAGGAGCAAGGCATGGCAACAACGATGGAACAGGTGCGGGCGTGGCGTGGCCCGGCGCTGTGGAGCTACGGCTTCCGGCCCTTCTTCCTCGCGGCTGGCCTGTGGGCGCTCATCACCATCGCAGTGTGGGTGCCGTGGTATCTCGGGCATATCAGCTTGCCCTCCGCTTTTGCGCCGCTGGATTGGCACATCCATGAACTGCTGTTTGGTTATGTGCCGGCAGTGGTCGCGGGCTTTCTCCTCACCGCCGTGCCGAACTGGACAGGACGCCTGCCCGTGGTGGGCTGGCGCCTGATCGCGCTGTTCTCGCTGTGGATGCTGGGCCGCCTTGCCATGGCCTCCTCCGCGCTGCTGCCTTCCTGGCTCGTCGCTGCGGCCAGTCTTTCCTTCCTCGTCGCACTGGCCGCAACGGCGGCGCGCGAGATTGTTGCTGGCAAGAACCACCGCAACCTCCGCATTGTCGTACTCGTGTCGCTGCTGGCGGTGGCGCAGATCGCATTCCATGTGGAAGCCGCCATCACGGGCCAGACGGTCTTCGCGCCACGCTTCGGCATTGCCGCCGTGATCCTTCTCATCTCCGTTGTCGGCGGACGCATAATTCCGAGTTTCACGACAAACTGGCTGATGCGCCAGCCTGCAGGCGTGATGCCCAAGCAGTTCTCGCGCTATGACGGCGCCACACTCGCCATCTCGGCCATTGCGCTCGTGCTGTGGGGCGCACTGCCGGCACTTCCCGCCGTTCTGGCCGATGCCGTGAGCGGCGTTCTGGCGCTGTCCGGACTCATGCAGGGTTGGCGGTTGATTCGCTGGGCACCGCAGCGCACCGGCGCGGAAGCGCTGGTGTGGGTGCTGCACCTTGGCTACGCCTTCATACCACTGGGCTTCCTCCTCGCCGGTCATGCCGTGATGTGGGACAATGTGGGTGCCCATCAGGCCGCCGTGCACGCCTGGACGGCAGGCGCCATCGGCCTGATGACACTCGCTGTCATGACCCGCGCCACCCGCGGCCACACGGGCTATCCCCTCACCGCACCGCCGGGAACGGTCACCCTCTACATCGCCATCGCCCTTGCAGCGCTTCTCCGCATCGCCGCTGCCTTGCTGCCGGACGCCATGGTGATGCTGCTCAATGTCTCGGGGGCGTTGTGGGTTGCAGGCTTCGTGCTGTTCGTTGCGCTCTATGGCCCCATGCTCGTGCGCCCGCGCGGGTGATAGGTTGTTCAAGCTGCTTGAAGGAGAATACCGATGAAGCGCCGCCTCTTCCTCCTCGCCCTGCCTTCAATGGCCTTGCAATCGCCCGCCAGCAATGCCGCCGCCCTGCCCCATCTCACGGTCTACCGTGATCCCGGCTGTGGCTGCTGCGAAGGCTGGGTGGAGCACATGCGCGATGCAGGTTTCACCGCCGATATCGTTGACGATCCCGAGCGCGCCACACGCCGCGCCACGCTCGGCATCAGCGATGACAACGCAAGCTGCCACACGGCAGTGTTCGGCAATGCCGCCATCGAAGGCCATGTGCCCGCCGCCGACGTGATCCGGCTTATCAGCGAGAACCCCGCCGATGTGATCGGCCTCACGGTGCCCGGCATGCCCCAGGGATCACCTGGCATGGGACCGGACGGCAGCGGTCCGCCCTACGACACCCTGCTCATCCGCCGCGATGGCAGCACCACGGTGTATGCTTCCCATCAGACGTAGGCGCATGACCCACAAGCACTGACGATTTCCCCAAACAAAAAGGGCGGGTAAAATCCCGCCCTTTTCCAATCTGCAATCGTCCGGTTTCGCTTAGCGCGAATAGTATTCCACGACGAGGTTCGGTTCCATCTGCACCGGATACGGCACTTCGCTGAGCGAGGGAATGCGCGTCATGCGGAACTGGGCGCCGGTCACTTCGAGATAGTCCGGCGTGTCGCGCTCGGCCGAGGCCTGCGCATCCATCACCGAAGCCATTTCCTTGGCCTTGTCCGAGAGTTCAACCACGTCGCCGGCCTTGAGGCGGATCGACGCGATGGTGACGCGCTTGCCGTTCACCTTCACGTGGCCGTGGCTGACGAACTGGCGGGCGGCGAACACGGTCGGCACCCACTTGGCACGGTACACGGCCGTGGCGAGGCGGCGCTCGAGGAGACCGATGAGGTTTTCCGACGAGTCACCCGTCATGCGGATGGCTTCCACGTAGAGGCCGTGGAACTGGCGCTCCGACAGGTTGCCGTAGTAGCCCTTGAGCTTCTGCTTGGCGCGCAACTGCGTGCCGAAGTCGCTCATCTTGCCCTTGCGGCGCTGGCCGTGCTGGCCCGGGCCGTATTCACGCTTGTTCACCGGGGACTTCGGACGGCCCCAGATGTTTTCGCCCATGCGGCGGTCGATCTTGTACTTGGCGTTTGAACGCTTCGTCATGTCACTTCTCTCAAATGCGGCAGAGACGTAAAAATGGCTAACGGGGGTGAACCCGGCCTCCTTTACGGCCCCAACCAGTTGGGTTGGAGCCCACCCTCCTCAGACACCGGTCTCCCGGCCGACAGGCACCTGCAAGAGGCGCCACGGGCAAGCAAAACACCGGGCAAACCCGGCGTTGGTGGGGGTACTAGGGGATTTGGGGGACGCTGTCAAATCAGGCGATACACTGGAGGAATGGCACCGCCATCCCTGGGCAGTTCCGGACTGCCCGGTCTCCTTACCCTCCAGAACCGTCACAAGCACCTGATCCTTTGGAACATTCTGCAAGGTCCCGTCGTTTTCCGGTCAAGACAACCGTGGAGACAGGCCATGCCCGACCATGATGACGACCTTGAGCACGACGAACGCTTTGCCCTCTCGCCCGATGCGATGATCTGGCTCATCTGCGCCATGGTGCTGAGTTCCGTGTTCTTCGGCGCCCTTCTCCTCACGGTGCTGACCCTTCCGGGCCTGCACACGGATCTGATGCGCACGATCCCCGCCGTGATTTTCGCGTCTCTCATCCTGGCACCAGCATCAGCTGGCTTCGTGGCCTACCGCATGCGCCTGCGCAACTGGGGCCGCCGCGCCTGGGTGCGGGGGGATTTCATTTCCGGCCGCCGCCAGCGCTGACCGCTCTGCGGCGCATGGCAGCATGAACGGGCCATGCGTGGACGGGGCCGCCCCGCCCCGCTAGTTTGCGCCGCGATGCGCCAGTTGAAATCCCGGGCCCGCGATGTGTCCGCCGTCGTCCTTGTGAGTCTTTACGTGATGCCCCTGCTGTGGTGGGGGCTTTCTGCTTTCACGCCTGCCGATGCACTGCTGGAGATCGGCCGCATGCTGCGGCTGGACTTCACACCCACGTTTTCCAATTTCGCGCTTGTCATACTGGGCGTGGAAGGCACCATTTTCGACTCCCGCCAGAGCCTGATCGACTCCACCTCTGTCGCCCTGCTCTCCAGCGCCATCGTGCTGCTGGCGGCTACGCCCATGGCCTACGCGCTCTCGCAGATGACCTTCCGCGGCAGCACCACGCTCCGCCGCACGGTGATCCTGCAACGCTTCCTGCCACCCATCGCCATCGTATTCCCGCTCGTCGGTCTCTATCACGGCTGGGGCCTGCTCGATACGCGCCTCGGCGTGGCACTGGCCCATGCCGCACTCAACCTGCCCTTTGCCGTGCTGCTGCTGAAATCCTTCTTCGATGACGTGCCGCATGAAGTGTCGGAAGCCGCGCGGCTGGATGGCGCTTCGCGGGGCGAAACCTTTTTCCATGTGGTGCTGCCGCTGATGAAGGGCGGCCTCGCCACCACGGCGATCCTGTGCTTCATCTTCTCCTGGACGGAGTTCCTGCTGTCGCTGTTCCTCACCCAGAACATGCGGTTGATGCCGGTGCAGGCCGGCGTCCTCATCATGAACATGTGGGGCCTCATCTCCGCCCTCACCACCACGGCCCTCGTCCCGGCCTTCATCTTCGTCCTGATCGTGCAGAAACATCTGGTGCGAGGGCTGACGCTGGGGATCTACCGGTAGGCGAAAATCCGTCTGCCCTAGGCCGGCAAGTCAATCACCATGTGCTTCGGAAAACCCATCGAGGCGTAGGCGGTGAGTGTTTCCGAGGCACTGCCGCGCGCGGAGGTGAGGATGACGGTGCCGTGGGCGGGCGCATGGGCATCATCTCCCTTGAGCGGCGTTTCCTCCACGATGTCCGCGGTGCGGCGTGCGATGGCCGGTGCGGGATCAATGTAGGTCACGGGCCACGGCGCCACCTTCTCCATGTCTTCGGTCAGCAGCGGATAATGCGTACAGCCCAATACCACCACGTCCGTCTGCTTGCCGTCGCGCTTGCGGAAGACGGGCGCGATCTCCGCTTTCAGTTCCTCAAGGTCGATGCCATGGCCCTTGAGCTTGCGCTCGGCGATTTCAGCAAGGCGCGGCGCGCCATGGAGGATCACCTTGCAGTGAAAGGCGAAGGTGTGGATCAGCGAATGGGTGTATTCGCGGCTCACCGTGCCCGGTGTGGCGAGGACGCCGATCACACCCGATTTCGTCTGCGCCGCAGCGGGCTTGATGGCGGGCACCGTGCCGACGAAAGGCACCTTGTAGGCCGCCCGCAAATCCGCGAGCGCGATGGTGGAGGCCGTGTTGCAGGCAATCACCACCACATCCGGATGAACCTCGTCGATGAGCTTGCCGATCACCATCACGATGCGGCGGGCAAGCTCCTTCTCCTTCCACGCACCATAGGGAAAGGCGGCGTTGTCGGCGGCATAGACGAGATGGGCATCGGGCATCTGCCGCGCCACGGCCCGCGCCACGGTCAAGCCGCCCATGCCGGAGTCGAAGAGGAGGATGCGGGGCTTCGCGGTCGGCATGGGGAACCTGCTATTCGTTCTTCTTCATCTTCCGCAGCTCGTGCACGCGTGTAAGCGACGAGATGATGCCGCGCAATGTGCTCACCTCTTGTGCCGAAACTGCGGTGCGCGCGAAGATATTCCGGATGTTGCGCATCATGCCGGGGCGCTTCTCATCCGTCTTGAAGAATCCCGCCGTCCACAGTTCGCGCTCGAGATGATCGTAGAAGCCGTAGAGTTCCTCCTTGGTGGCGGGCCGCGTGTCCGGCATTTGCAGGCCGGGGCCTTCCAGCGCCGGAAGCTCCGGTGTCGCCTGTCCCAGCGAGGTTGCCTCATGCTTGAACCACTCATAGCCCATCAGCAGCACGGCCTGCGCAATGTTGAGGGAGGCGTAAGCGGGGTTCACCGGTGCCGTCACAATCACATCCGCCAGCGAAACTTCTTCGTTATTGAGGCCGTAGCGTTCCCGCCCGAACATCAGCGCAATCTTCTCGCCCCGGGCAACGCGGGCGCGCATGTCCAGCCCCGCCTGCTCCGGCGTCATGACCTCCTTGGTCATGCCGCGCGGCCGGGCCGTGGTTGCATAAACATAATGTGTTTCGTGAAGCGCTTCTTCCAGGGTATTGAAAATGGACGATTTCTCGACCGTCTCATGGGCACCGGAAGCGGCGGCGACGGCCCTCTCCCGGTCCCAGCCCTCGCGCGGGTCCACAAGCTTCAGGTCGAACAACCCAAAATTCGCCATGGCCCTCGCTGCCATGCCGATGTTCTCGCCCAACTGCGGATTGACCAGCACCACCGAAGGCGCCGGGCCGAAGTCGATCTTGCGCGTCGAGTCTGTGCCTGCCATGGCGGTGGAATAGCGGCAGTTTCCCCCCCGAAAAAGCAAATTCGGGCGAAAGCACGCCCGCCTCACGCTCCTCCACGCCTCACACCTTCCCCTTCACCGCGTTCGCCACGGCTTGATATGCGATGCTGCCATCCGGGCCAGGGAGAAGGCTTTCCTTCAGCCGCTTCTGCAATTCCTGCCTTTGCGCGTCGGAGAGATTGCGCAACCGCTCGGCTTGCGGGCCGACGGGCTGGTTGTTGGACTCCCAGAAGTCGTCAAAATCGGTGAAACGCACGGTGATGGTGAGCGGCGTTGTCTCGACCTCGTGAAAACCAGCGTCTCTCCACAAATGCTCAAGTGCCTGCTGCCGGGAGATTTCGGCACTTTGCGGATGCGGCACGTCCAGGCCCATGCCCTTCAGCGTCTTGTAGAATGGAGAGGTGGGCACCCCGCCTCCCGGCAAATCCCACATGTAGGTGGCGGCGATCCCACCCGGCTTCACCACGCGTTTCAATTCCTTCGCCCCCTTCAGCGGATCGGCAAGGAAGGCAATGACCAGCGCCATCACGCCCGCATCAAACAGGGCGTCCTTGAACGGAAGCTGTTGGGCATCACCGATGTCGAATTGCGCCAGCGCGGCGCAGGCCCGGGTCTTGGCATAGGCGATCTGCCCCGGCGACGGATCAACGCCCGTCACCGCGGACGGCACCGCGCGCGCCACGATCTCCTCCGTGAAAGCGCCGTTGCCACAGCCAACATCGAGCCACGACTGGCCGGGCGGCACGGCGATCCATGAGAGGAAATCCGCGCCCACTTTGCGGCTCCAACGGCCCATCAGCCGTTCGTAGGCCGCACCATCATTGAATTGCATCGCAGGAGTCTGTGTCATCGGCCCGCCCTCTTTTGGGATGAATGCTTGAAACAGTGTCCGCCGGCCGCCCATACCCTGCGCCGGATTAGCCGCCGATGCCAGTGAAGAACGCCGGCGAGCCTACTGCTTCACGAGTTCCACGCGGCGGTTCTTGGCGCGTCCCTCTTCCTCGTCATTGGAGGCGAGCGGCGCCAACGGCCCCACGGCCTTGGGCGTCATGCGCTTGGCATCCACCCCCGCTTTCGCCAGCGCCTTGGTGAGCGCAATGGCGCGCGCCCCGGAGAGCTTGAGATTGTAGTCGAGACCACCCTGGTTGTCGGTGTGGCCCGTGACGTAGACCTTTACATCCGGATTGCCGTCGAGATAGGCGACCATCTGGTCGATCTGCTCTTGGCTCTCGGCTTTGATGACCGCCTTGTCGAAATCGAAGAAGATGCCATAGAGCACCACGCGGCCGGCGTTGGCGAGGTCCGCACCGATTTCATCGGCCGACAGTGTCACGATCTTCTGCTCGCGCGCTTTCGGCTCGACGATCTGCAACAGCACGCCCACGCGGTCCTGCAGGGCCTGCGACATGTCACCGAAACTGCCCCCCTGGTTCTGCGCCGCCAGGACGGAGACATAGGTTTCGTTGCCCGCCTCGCCCGATTTCAGCAGCGCATAGCGCGGGTCGATCACGGAATCGAACATCGCCTGCGAGGCCATCCCGCGCAGCGTATCAGCCTCTTCCGAGACCACGAGCGAAGCCTTGTTGTTCCAGTTGTAACTGAGCAGCTTGAAGCTCGGCCCGCAGGCCTCCTTGGCGCATTCATAGGCGATCGTGAAGCCCTTCGCCTTGAGGTCCTCCACATAGTTGGCGAAGACCTCCAGCGACGAGCGGCCCTGGGGCGCCACATAAAGGGTGCGCGTCACGCGGCCCTGCACGGTCATCGTTGATGTGAACTTCTTGTCATCGGCATATTCTTCGCCCTGCGCCGGACCGTTCGGCAGGGTCAGTTCGTCGAAGGCCTTTTTCGTCTGTCCGACGATGAAGGCACCCTCATAGCGCCCCACCAGCGCACTGTCGGCGGATTTGGCCGCATCCTTTGCCAGCGTCGCATCGAATTCCGCATTGTCGGCCCACGCCGGAATGGCAAACGAAAGGGCCACCAGCGCACTTGCCAAGGTCAGTCGCAACATCAGGATAATCTCCGCCGAAGAATCTGCCCCCGCACATACGTATCACAACATGAACGCCGCATGAAACGGCCTGCCTGCACAACGAAAAACGCCACCCCGCATCTTGCGGGGTGGCGTCCGTACTGAAAGCCAGTGGTGGAACTACTTCACTTCACCGGTGGGCCGCGGCGTGTCGGCCGTTTCTGCCGGCAGCACTGGCAGCGTGACGTCCGGCAGCTTGCCGGTAAGCGCGCCGAGGAAGGCCACGATCTTGGTTTCTTCGTCGTCGCTCAGTTCAGCACCAAGCTGCGAGGAACCCATGATGCCCACGGCCTGCTTCAGATCCCACACCTTGCCGGAGTGGAAGTAAGGCGCGGTGAGCGCAATGTTGCGCAGCGGTGCGGCGCGGAAGACGTAGGAGTCGTCCGCCGTCTTGGTCACCTGGAAACGGCCCTTGTCCTTGGCCGGCAGCACATCACCACCGGGCTTCTCGACGACACCGAACGGATAGTAGCCATGGCCACCCACGTTCACGCCGTTGTGGCAAGACGAGCACCCCTTGTCGATGAACAAGGCCATGCCGGCCTTCTGCTCGTCCGAGAGTGCGGCGTCGTCGCCGTTCAGATAGGCGTCGAACGGCGCGGGTGTGATCAGCGTCGCTTCGAACGCCTCGATTGCCTTGGCGAAATTGTCGAAGCTCACAGGGTCCGCTTCGCCGGGGAAAGCGGCCTTGAAGCCTTCGCCATAGGCGGGCATGGACTTGAGTGTCGCGACCACCTGGTCGGCGGTGTTGGCCATTTCAACACCGGCCTGCACCGGACCCTTGGCCTGGGCCTTCAGGTCTTCGGCGCGGCCATCCCAGAACTGTGCTTCATTGAGCACGGCGTTGAGCGCCGTCGGCGCGTTGCGCGGGCCCTTCTGCCAGCCGTGGCCGATGGACGTTTCGAGGTTGTCGTCGCCACCTGTTGCGAGGTTGTGACAGGAGTTGCACGAGAACACGCCCGATTTCGACATGCGGGTATCAAAGAACAGAGCCTTGCCGAGCGCGATCTTTTCCGGCGTGATCGGGTTGTCCTTCACGCTGGGGATGGTGGAGGGAAGCGGCTTGAAGGCTTCCGTGGCCTTGGCCCGGAGATCGTCGGCCGCCAGCGCAGCCGAAGAGATGGCCACCCCCGCGATGAGGGCGATTGCGAATGTCTTGAGTTTCATGGTTGTACCATTCCGAAAGTGGAGCGGCGTTCCTGAGCTTGCCCCGCTCCGCAGCAGGATCAGGTGAGTCGGACTGGCAATTCGGCATCCCTGATTAGAATTAGTCTAAGAAGAGAAAAGGATAAGCCTTTGATCTAAATCAATCCGGGATCGCGATCCGGGGATTTTGCGCTGCACGCACTGTCGCACGACAAAGTGTCAGGCCGTGGCGGTCTCGCGTGCCGAGGGACGCGCTTCCAGCTTCCGCGCTTCGCGCAGGCCCGGGAACATGCGGCTCCACAGGACTGCGACCGCCATGGTGCCGACGCCGCCCATTACCACCGCCGTCTTGGCGGACAAAAGTGCCGCAACGCTGCCGGCCCGGAACTCGCCCAGTTCATTCGAGGCCCCGATGAACACGCGGTTCACGGCGTTCACGCGGCCGCGCACGTCGTCCGGAGTCCACAGCTGCATCAGCGTTTCGCGCACATAAACCGAAACCATGTCGAAGGCGCCCATCATCATGAGGGCGAAGATCGACAACGGCAGCCACACCGACACGCCGAAGACAACAGTGAACACCCCGAACGCCGCCACGCACGCAAACAGGATGCGCCCTGCGTGGTCCTTGATGCCGTACTTGGCGAGCCACAGCGCCATGGCAACAGCGCCGACCCCAGGCGCCGAGCGCAGCAGGCCAAGACCCAACTCATTCACCTGCAGGATGTCGCGCGCATAGACCGGCATCAGCGCCGTCGCACCGCCGAGCAGCACCGCGAACAGATCAAGCGAAATCGCCCCCAGCACCACGGGCTCGGACTTGATGAAGCGGAAGCCTGCCAGCAACGTGTGGATCGTGGTTTCCTCCACCCGGTTGACCTGCGTCGTCCGCCCCATGGCGATGACAAGCGCCACAGCCAGCGCTGACAGGCACGCCGCCGTGCCATAGGCCGCCTCGCCGGCGATGCCATAAAGCAGGCCACCCGCCACAGGCCCGGTGATGTTCGCCAATTGCCAGCTCATCGAGTTGAGCGAGATGCCATGCGGAATGGCCTCGCGCGACAGGAGGTTGGGTGAGAGCGCATCCGCTGCGGGCGCAAGGAAGGCGCGCGCCAGCCCCAGCACCGCAAGGATCACGAACATGGGCCAAACCGCACCGGGATGCGCCAGCGTGAAGAACAGGAATGCCAGGCCGCACAGCATTTCCAGCGAAAGGCAAAGCCCCATGATCATGCGCCTGTTGAAGCGGTCCGCCACCAGCCCCGTCACCAGCACCAGCACCAGTGCCGGCATGAACTGCGACAAGCCAATGAGCCCCAGCATCCAGGGGTCGCGGGTGATGTCGTAGACCTGCCAGCCAATGGCGACGGTCATGATCTGCGCCGCAAAGGAATGGCACAGCAGCGCCACGATATACTTGACGTAAGCAGGGTAACGCAGGGCGTTGGTGGAGGGCGGCGTGGCCGTGTCGGTCATTGCCGAGGTGGTGCCATGGGGGCCCCCGGCGTGTCAAAGAGTTGTGCGGCTTTCGAACACGCGGCATCCATCAGGCCAGGCCGGGAACATTACCCATGCGACCAGACGTAGCACTTGAACCCGGTTGCAACTTGACTCAAACAAAGGTCGGTTCGTGGCGCTGTTGATACAGTCAGAACTGCGAGGGGGCTCGTGACTTGAGGATGATGATGAAGACGTTGAACCTTGCCCTCGGCCTTGCAGCCGGACTTGCTGTTGCCGCCAGTGCCTGCGCAAGTGCCGCAGATGTGACACCTCTCACCTATGATTGGACAGGCTTCTATCTCGGAGCCCAGGCCGGATATGGCTGGGGTGACAACACCTTCACCTATGTCGGCGGTGTGGGACCGCCACAGGAAAATGTCGACGTCAGCGGCCTTGTCGGCGGAGCCACGCTCGGTGCCAACAGGCAGTTCGGCAACATCGTGCTCGGTCTTGAAGGCGACATCTCCTATTCCGGCATTTCCGGCGAAACCCTGAGCGCCACACGGCCCTGCATCGCCGAAGGCTGTACCGAGGACGTGGACTGGTTCGGCACGGGCCGCGTCCGGCTGGGCTATGCGATGGACCAGATCCTGCCGTTCGTCAGCGGCGGTCTTGCCATCGGCAACATCAGCGGCAGTGCCGACATTGGTGCCTGTGATCCGCGCGGCACGGAATGCAAGTTTGATGACGTCAAGCTGGGCTGGACGCTGGGAGCCGGCCTTGAAACCGCACTCGGCGAGAACTGGACAGCCAAGGCTGAATACCTTTACGTCAATCTCGGCCGGTCCGACTTCACCAATCCGGTGGACGTGAAATCCGGCGATGTCGATTTCAGCCTCGTGCGCCTGGGCGTGAACCGCCGATTCTGACGGCCATTGAAACCCTGCCCCGGCTTCGGCTGCGGGGACGGTATCTCAAGCGGGTTTGATCCTGAATTTATCCCTCCGTCGCATTTGCGGGATGGCCTTGCCGCTGCTATAGGCGCTGCAGATTTTCCGCACTGCACAACGAGGTCAAAATGGACAAGATCAAAGTCGCCAACCCGGTCGTCGAACTCGATGGCGACGAGATGACCCGCATCATCTGGGACCAGATCAAGAAGGAACTCATCCTTCCCTACCTCGACGTCGACCTCCACTATTATGACCTCTCGGTCGAAAACCGCGACAAGACCGAGGACAAGGTGACGGTCGACTCCGCCAACGCCATCAAGAAATATGGCGTGGGCGTGAAGTGCGCCACCATCACGCCGGACGAAGCGCGCGTGAAGGAATTCAACCTGAAGCAGATGTGGAAGTCGCCCAACGGCACCATCCGCAACATCCTGGGTGGCGTCATCTTCCGCGAACCCATCATCTGCAAGAACGTGCCGCGCCTCGTGCCCGGCTGGACTCAGCCCATCATCATCGGCCGCCATGCCTTCGGCGACCAGTACCGCGCCACCGATTTCGTCTATCCGGGCAAGGGCACGCTCACCATCACCTTCAAGGGCGATGATGGCACGGTGATCGAGAAGGAAGTGTTCAAGGCCCCCGGCGGCGGCGTCGCCATGGCCATGTACAACCTCGATGACTCCATCAAGGAGTTCGCCCGCGCCTCGCTCACCTACGGCAAGCAGCGCAAGCTGCCGGTCTATTTCTCCTCCAAGAACACAATCCTCAAGGCCTATGACGGCCGCTTCAAGGACATCTTCCAGGCCATCTACGAAGCCGAATACAAGGCCGACTACGAGAAGCTGGGCATCACCTACGAGCATCGCCTGATCGACGACATGGTGGCCTCCGCCATGAAGTGGACCGGCGGCTACATCTGGGCCTGCAAGAATTACGACGGCGACGTGCAATCCGACCTCGTGGCGCAGGGCTACGGCTCGCTCGGCCTCATGACCTCCGTGCTCATCACGCCCGATGGCAAGACGGTGGAATCGGAAGCCGCCCACGGCACGGTGACGCGCCACTACCGCCTGCACCAGCAGGGCAAGGCCACCTCGACGAACTCCACCGCGTCCATCTTCGCCTGGACGGGCGGCCTGAAGCACCGCGCCAAGCTCGATGACAATGCCAAGCTCCTCCGCTTCGCCGAGACGCTGGAGAAGGTAACGGTTGCAACCATCGAGGAAGGCAAGATGACGAAGGACCTTGCGGTCCTTGTCGGCCCGGAACAGCAGTGGCTCACCACGGAAGGCTTCATTCAGGCCGTGGACAAGAACCTCGAGAAGGCGATCGGCTGATCCCGTTGCCAAGGTGAAACACCCTGATGGCCGGGCCGCGCCCGGCCATTCGCGTTTCAGGACGGTCATGGAAATGCGGCGCGCCATGGAGTAACGTCCCCGGCACCCGGGTGCGTTCAACCTCCATGGAGGACGTCATGACCGCCTACAACATCGTTCGTTTCAAGGTGAAGCCGGCCCGCGAAAAGGACTTCGTGGAATTCCATCGCACAGCGCAGGCTATTGCGGGACTGCGCGAAGGTGCACTGGTGAAGACGGGGGACCGCGCCTATTGCCTCGTGGCCAAGTGGGACTCGTTCGACAGCATTGTCTCCGCCCGGCCGCAGATGATCGGCATGCTCGACAAGATTCGCGACATGCTGGAAGACCAGGGCAACGGCCTCGGCCTCACCGATCCTGTGTCAGGCGATGTCGTGGTGGAATTGAAGCACTAGCGGCGAAACTCCGTTCAGAATTTCTCCGCCTTGCGTGCCTTACGCCGCGTCCGTGGCCTCGGGCTGAGGCACCGTGAGCGGCAGCCACATGGAGAACAGCGCGCCCTCGCCCGGCGTCGATGAAACCTCCAGGCGTCCGCCATGCTGGATGGTGATCTGCTCGATCGCCGGAACGCCAAGCCCCGTGCCGAAGCTCTTGGTGGTGAACAGCGGTTCGCGAATGCGTTCAAGAACCTCCGGCGTGATGCCCGGGCCGTTGTCGCTCACCGCAATCACGGCGCCGCCTTCACGGAGTGATGTTGTCACGATAATCGCGGGATCAGGCCGCGCGAATTTCGCCGGATCATCGCCCTGCCCCACAAGCGCCTCGCAGGCATTCGCCATGAGGTTGACGACAGCGCGCTGCAGGCGCGCGGGATCGAACGGCACGCTGCGCCCCTCCAGCCCCAGGTTGCACGTGATGGTGACGGCCGCCGGCAACTTCTTTGCCTCCTCGTCCAGCACCTGTGCAAGCCACTGGTCGAGGTCGCCGGACTGGCAATTGAGCTGCTTGGTGCGGGAGAAATCCAGAAGCTGCGTGATGATATTGTCGCAGCGGATGATGCCCTTGTTGATGCGCTCGATCTGCGGCTCCACGTCCGTGCCCTTGCCCTTGAGCTTGCGCTCCATGAGGAAGGCGGATGTGCGCACCGCGCCCAGCGGATTGCGCAGTTCGTGCGCCACGGTCGCGGTCAGCTGCCCCAACTGCTCCATGCGGCCCCTTCTTCACCAACTCGTCTTGCGCTTCTTTCAGCCGCTTCATGTTGCTGGCCAGTTCACGGTTGAGGCGCAAGACCTCGTCGTTGATGCGGCGCAATTCCGTCATCTCGCTCACGTCGACAATGCTGATGATGGCAGAGCGCTGCGTGCCGCCGATCCACAACCATCCCGAACTGATGACGATCACGCTGCGGCGCGGCACGCCCAGCGCCGAGATCTCCATTTCAAATTTGCAGGAAGCACCGGGAAACTCCGGATGCTCCGCCTTGATGCGCTCGATCAGTTCGGATTTTGACTCCGCCGCACCATCCCCGCCGCAATAGGCATTGAGCAGCGGATTGGCGAAGGCAACCGTGCCATCCTCATCAAGCTGCAGCACGCCTACGGGTACCGTCTCCGTCAGTGCCTTATATTGGTCCTCGCGTGTCTTGATCTCCCCAGATCCGTGTTCGTGCCGATGAGATAGGTCTTTCCATCCGGCCCTGCCAGCCGGGCCTTGCGCGTCAGCAGCGGTTGCCTTCCGCCATTCTCGCCCGGTACCGTTTCCTCCGAGATGTTCACCTGCCCGCTGTCGATCACGCTGCGGTCGTGTTCCTCGAAACCCTTCACTGTCTCCGCAGGCCAGAACTCCCTGTCCGATTTTCCCAGCAGTTCAGCTTCGCTGCGCTCGATGAGCTTGCAGTGCAGCGCGTTGGAATAGACGAAGTTCAGGTCTTCATCCTTGACGAAGATCGACGTCGGAAGATTGTCGAGGATGCTGAGCAGCACCTGCGGGTCTTCAAGCCGCTTGGGCGGCGTATTGTCGTTGACCATGGTTTTCTCCCAGGTTCAGGCTTCCGCCGCGTCCGGTCAGGCCGCTTCGCGTTCCACGGTCTCCAGGATGCGGCCCACATCCACGGGCTTGCTGAAGACACCGAGCGCACCACCCTTCACCGCCTGATCGATGAGGTCGTCGGCGCTGTAGCCGGTCATGAAGTAGACGCGCGCATCCGGGTTGAGACGCTTGATCTGCATGAAGCTGTCCACGCCATTCCTCTTCGGCATCACCGTCGAAGAAGCCCACATCCACCTTGTTCAGGCTGAAAGCTTCGATGGCCTGCTCACCGTCATAGGCCACGATCACGCGATGGTTGTCCATGGCGAAGAGTTCGGCAAGCGACTCCGCATTGGCGGCATCATCATCGACAACGAGGATATTCAACTGGCGGCTCATGGGGGTCCTTTCACGCGGCAAGATGGGGAAGTCGGTTGAGCAGTTCGAGCGGATCGAACGGCTTGTTCAGGACACCGGTGACGCCGATGTCGCGCAGCAGGGGAAGATCATCGCTGTGGATCATCTGCGGCGGCGGAATGAGGAAGGCGGGACCGGTGTGCCCGAGGCCCTTGAATCCGGACAGAACGGACACCTCGTCGATCAGTGGCAGGCCCGTGTCGATCACCAGTATGTCGTCATTCACGGGCCACGGCCGCGTGCCGGCGCGGCGCACCATCTGGCAATTGCGGCCGGACGTGCTGAGGGCCGCATGAATGGAATCGCCCACAAGTTGTCCAGGCGCCAGCGGCGGTGCAAGCACCACGCCCCCCGGCCCCACCTGCTCCGTGATGCTGAGGATCTCGTTCACATCAAACGGCTTATCAAGAACGCCCAGCGCGCCACCGCGGATCGCCTGCAGCAGCAGTTCCTCCACACTGTAGCCCGTCATCATGAACACCCGCGCCGAGGGCTTGAGTCGGCGGATTTCCAGAAAACTTTCCACGCCGTTCTTGCCCGGCATCATCACGTCCATGAAGGCGACGTCGAATGTCTCGCGGCAATAGGCCGAGATGGCATCCTCACCTGAATGGACCACGCGCACGTTATGGCCTTCGATTTCGAACAACTCGCCCAGCGAGTGGGCATTGTCGATATCGTCGTCAACAACAAGGATGCTGAGGGCTGTCATCACGCGGCCTCCGTCATGCTTTGCATCCCGCCTTCAACAGGCAGATGAATGTCGAACTGCGATCCCTTGCCGGCGACCGAGGAAACTTCGAGGTGGCCACCGTGCTGTTCCAGGATTTTTTCTCCACCGCAGGCAGGCCAAGGCCCGTGCCAAAACTCTTGGTGGTGTAGAGCGGCTCGCGGATCTTCGCGAGATTGTCAGCCGAAATTCCGGGCCCGTTGTCCGCCACGCGAATGACAATATCCAG